>JBMYYH010000117.1:0-8784 GCA_049609225.1 Planctomycetota bacterium
TTACCGGTGCGGGGCCTTCTTGCTTGTGCGGACGCAGGCTTAGTAGTCCAGTTCCAATTCGGTCGGCTGCGAGGCCTTCCACGCGGCTTCGACCGCGGAGACTCCAGACTTCAGGAGGGCGTCGCGCATGGCGGTGACGGCTTCCTGGATCTCCACGCAATCACTGGCTGCAGCAGCCTTGTCCAGGGAAGTCGCGATTTTCTCCGCTTCACGACCCTTCTCGGCATCCGCTGCGGCCCGCGTAAGCGACTTCCAAGCCTTGGAAGCCTTGCGGTAGTCATCGGTGCGTTCGAGTTTGCGCAGACGTGAGGCCGAGAGATCGGCGATGCCGGTGCCCGGGAACTCACTCACGGCGCGAGTCAACATCGCATGTGCGGTAAGCGGACGTCCGTCCTTGGCCGCATCCTCAGCGGCGACCGGCAGTTCCGCGCCGATGCCTTCGATGGTGTCGATCAAGGCGCGAGCATCCTGCACGCGGATGTCGAAGTCGGCATCCAACTCGGCCAGTGGATTGAGCAGCTTCAAGGCGGCGCGCAAGCGTCCATCCTCGAAGCAAATCATGGCCTTGTCGAAGTTTTTGGCCAACTCATTGAGTTCGCGCAGGGCACGCTTGGTGATCAGCGATTCGATGGCATGGTCGAGGGGAGTCTGCACCTGTTCGGCGTAGGTCCAACCTTGATCCAGGCTGAGGTTCGGATCACCTTCCCAGGCGACGGTGCCATCGACGTCGATCAAGAGGATCCGTGGGATCTCCCAACCACCCTGGCCGACGTTGTAGGCCGGATAGATCTTGAACTTCTCGTCGTAGAGCACGTGGACCTTTTCCATCGGATGCTCCGTCAACCATTCGCGGATCTGATGCCCGGAATGCGAGTTCGTGACCACCGTGACGACCTGGAGATCGAAGTCCTTCCATTCATCCACAAGCCAGTCGTAGTACTCGCTTGTGGGGATGAGATCATCCTGGTGCGGGGTCCAGAACGCGACCACGGTGGGGTGGCCATAGCGGTCCACCAGATCCAATGGGCCGTTCTGCAACCAGTATCCGCCCATTTCACTGTAGTTCGGCGGTTCGACACCCTGGAAGACTCCTGGCGAGCGGGAGCTTGGATCTTCGAGGCGCTGCTTCAGACCCAATTCCCGTTCGATGCGTGCGGCGGGGTCATGCGGATCACGCTCGAGGATGCGAATGTTTCGGAAGTGGCCATCGCCGGTACCGGTAATCAGACCGAAACCACCACGCACACTATCGCGCGGCATCTCGATGCTGCGGAGCCACAGGTCGTCGAAGTAGATGTCGACCACCGCGCTGGGACCGACCTGCGTGACCACGTCGATGCGCAACTTATGCCAGCCCGGGGAGATGTTGACCTGTTGGTGGTCGCGAGTGGTCCAGTTGCCGCCGGCCTTGGTCGCCACATCCAAAGCACCCTTCGGATAGAGACCCACAGCGTGCGTGTTGCGGCCATCCTTGCGTCCGAAGCACAGGCCCATGAAGCTGGGCTCCTTGCCGAAACGCATCTCGGATTCGATCGAGAAGTCGGCGTCGAAGGAGACGTCGGCGGCGAGCTCCTGGGTCTGGAAACTACCCGGAGGCGTTTCGATGGCGGGGTCGTCGACCACGAAGACGTCGACCATCTTGCCGTAGGCCTGATAGGCCTTATTGGGTTGCCAGCCGTCGAGGGTGAGCTCGTTGTAGGCGATGCGCCAACGCGCCAGGCTGATGCCGCTTTCCATGGCGACTTCGGTGTAGAAGGCGAGTGCTTCCGGCATCGACCAACTGGCCGACATGCGTCGGGCGATTTCCATCGCCATGCGCGGCATCTGACGGTTGCGATAAGACTTCGCGAGGTCGAGGCCGTCGTGCCCCAGGCGCAGCTTGAGCTTCTTGTGCTTCTGGAACAGCGGATCGAGCTCTTCCATCAGCTTGCGCGCCTGTTCATAGCGCGGGTCATCGGAGGTGCCGCGCAGTTCCATCTCGGCGGCGAAGCTGCGGTACATCGAACTGGCGCGATCCAACTCGCCGACTTCCTCCAGTACCTTGGCCATCTCCCATTGGGTCTCGGGATTGTCCGGCGCATAAAGCAAGGCTTCTTCGAGCAACTCCAGGGCGAGTTCGCTGTCGCCGCGGTCCAACGCCTTGTCGACGTATTGGAGTAGGTCGTCTTCCGGATCGCCTTGACCGATCTGGCGATCGCGCAAGGTAAGGAGCCATTCCGCCCAGATCTCATTGAGTTCATCGACGGTCTTGGCAGGAACCGCATCGCCCGCCAACACCATCTCCTCGAAGTGTTCGACCCGTCGGCTCAGACCGACACTGGCAGCACCCGACAGGTAGTACTCATGCAGTGGCGCGCGCAACACCGCGCGCCCGGTCTCCGGGTCGCGGTAGTTATAGAGGAAGTAAACCACGCCCCAGGTCGGTGCATACCACGGTGGACCCCATTGGTATTCATTCTCGATCAAGATGCGCAGCGAGGGTGCCTTGGTGGGGCGGCCCCATTCACCATTGGCATCGCGGATGCCGTCGGTGTGGTCACTCATCCAACCTTCCTCCAGACGCGGCGCCAAGGCGAACAGACGCCCGTTGTTGACGCGGTTCCAGCGCACCGAGCCGTTGGACAGAATGGTGGTGCCTTCGAAGAAGGAGGCATAGGCCTCGTTGAGCCATCCCGGAACGCCACCTTTGCCGGTGAGCGAAACGAACTGGTGCGCAGCCTCGTGGAACAAGGTGCTGTACATCTCGCGGATGCCGTCGGTGCCTTCGGTACCACCGATGTAGGTCTCCACCGCGTTGCCGGTGAAGTGACCAGCCGACCACTCGACCGGCGGACCTTGACCCATCGTCAGGTATTCATCGCGGTTCTTGAACACGTGCACATCGATCTTCGGAATCGAGCCACCGTCTTCCTTGTATTGGAAGAAGCGACGATAGGCCAAGTTCATCTGGTCCATCGCGATGCCAGCCGTCTGCAGGACCAGATAACCGGCATTGGTGCGAATGCGGTAGTACTCGGTCTCCTTGCGCCAAGCATCCTTCCATTCACTGTGCTTCGCATCCTCTTCAGCAATCCATTCCGCATCGACGCCGGCGGTCGGATCGGTGCCGGCATAAAGGTCTTCGGTGGCGACATCAGCGCCGCCATGACGTTGGATCTCCTTGTAGAGCTTGAGGCCTTCCGGATGCCCCGGATCGATATGCAGCACTTCATCCAGGATCGCGAGTGCCGAGTGATATCGACCCTTCTTGACATGCTCCTTCTGCAGTTTCAACAACTCCTTGATGTAGGAATCCGTCAGCTTGCGGAAGCTCTTCGATTCGATGTCGATGCCGGCCAGGGTCGACTCGACTTCCTTGATGGTCTTCTTCGGAATCGACGACTTCTCAGCCGCGTAGACCACTTCCAGCCAGGAATGCATGGCGTAGGCGGCGGTGTCCTTGTCACCGGCCTGCACGCAGACATCGGCCCACATGCGCAACGCCCCGAGGTGCTGGTGATCGCGCTCCAAGGCGCGTTCGATCTCGACGCGGGCTTCCGCGACCTTGCCGGCTTCGAGCAGGCGGTTGGCGGCCGCGATCTGCTTCTCGAGGAAGGGATTTTCCCCGCCGCCGGAGACCGGCATCAGGGCTAGGACTAGGGCGAGGAGGAGGAGTCGCATGGGGTCGGCTCAGACTTCGGTCGGGGCGTCTCCGGAAGCCATCTTGCGGCGTCGTAATTGGCCACAGGCGGCGTCCGAGGCACGGCCCAGACTGCGTCTTAAGGTAACGGATAGGCCGCGATCCCGCAGGCGTTTCGCGAACTGCTCCTGAACCATGATTTCCGGGCGGTTGTAGTCGAGTTCCGGCACCGGGTTGAAGGGGATCAGGTTGACGTGGCAGCGGCGTTGCCACAGGAGCTGCGCAAGGTCTTCGGCCTGCTCAGGAGCATCATTGACACCCTCCAGCAGCACGTATTCGACGGTGTATTCACGTCCGTGGGCGGAAAACAGGGCATCGGCTTCCTCGAGGGTCTCCTCGATGCTGCGTTTGCGCACTCCGGGCACCAATTCATGCCGCAGCGCATCGTCGGCGGCATGGACGGAGAGGGCGAGATTGACCGGCCGACCCCATTCCGCAATGCGCGGCAGGGCGTTCTTCGGCCCGACGGTGCTGAGCGTGATGCGCCGTGCGGAGAGACCGAAGCCTTCGTCGTCGAGGAGCACATCCAGGGCCGCGAGGACGGGCTCCAGATTGAATCCCGCATCGCCCATGCCCATGATCACGATGCGCTGGAAGGGGCCCTGTGCGCGTCTAAGCCACAGCACCTGCTCGAGGATTTCGCCGGTGGTGAGGTTGCGGCCCAACCCTTCCATGCCACTGGCGCAGAACCGGCATTTCACGGGGCAACCCACCTGGGTGCTCAGGCACAAAGTGCGGCCATCCGTTCCCGGCATGCCGACGGCTTCCACCGTGGCATCGTCTTCCATCGCGAGCAGCACTTTCACCGCGCCATCCGGCGCTTCCGAAGTGTCCAACAGACGCGCACGTTGCAGCGGCATCTCCTGCTCCAGACGCTCGCGCAGGGCCGCCGGCAGATCGGTCATCTCGGCCCAGCTGGCCGCGCCCCGTCGGAACACCCAGCGGGCGGCATTGCGCCCCTGGAAAGCGGGGACACCGAGCTCTTGAAAGACCTCCGGCCACTCAGAAGGATGACGCTCGAGCAGGGAGGGCTTGGTCACGGTTAATGCAGGTTCTCGACCTTGTGGTAGATGTCGTGCGCCCACTGCAAAGCGGTCGCTTCATCCGGCGGATTGCAACCACCGACGCCCTGGTGTCCGCCACCGCCATACTCCTTCATCAAGTTGCCCAGATGGAAGTCGCTGGTCGGCCGGTTCCATGGATTCGATGCGACCGTAATGTGCACCCCAGCGCGCGTCGGCAGCAGCGTGACGGCGTAGTGGATCTCGGGGTTGAGGTAGAACGGCGCAAAACGTTCGCGGCGAATCTTGCGCGAGCGCAGGTCGGCGAACAGCGCGAACTGCGAACGCATCTGCACGTTGGCGCTGAAGTTCTCCATCGCATTATCGCGGTTGCGACAGGAGCGTTGGTAGCACTTGTCCATCACCGGATCATTCGCCACCATGACCAGAGGCTTGTCGCGCATCATGCCGACCACCTTGTCGTGGAAGCTCAGATCAGGCGAACAAGTCAGCGCCCGACTGACGCGAATCGCAGGATCAGTGCCGAACAAGGCCTGGTCCGCGGAGCTGAAGCGTGCGGCATCGATGATGTCGGACCACTTCGACAGTTCGGCGAAGTGTGGCTTCGGGGTATAGCCCCAATGCTCTTGCGCATGCTTCAGGATGATCGGCGGGCAGCTCGGCGCCTCGGGATCGAAGCAGCGGAACTCATCCGGCGTATAGGCGGCGGCATCCTGTTCGGTCAGGAAGGTGGTGGGGTGATGGTCGAACCAGTAACGCGCGCGCGGATGAAAGTGGAAGTCCACCACGGCGAACTGCTGTCCCATGGCGAAGTCTTCCCAGTTCAGAGTGCGGTCGAAGTTGACCCCAGCCCAGCGGACATTGACTTCGCCGCGCGAGGATTCGAGTGCATCGGCAAGGATGGCTGCGGAAGCCATGCCGTCGAAGTCACGGTGGTAGTAGATGCGCATCGTGCGTTGCTAGTTGGCCTGCGGCAATTCGCGTCCGTAGACGTGGCGCAGGAAGAAGGCATCCCAATCGACATCGGGTGCCACCTTTTTCAGACGTGCTTCAAGGTCCTGCGTCGACCACCAACCCGGCTGGGCCAAGGTCTCCTGTAGGAAAGCATCGAAGGCTTCACGGCCGCAGGCCTGCTCCATCGCTTGCCAGACCAGAGGTCCGAAGCTGAGCAGACGGCGGGGGCCGTAGAGGTCGCCGATCTCATGCAGCGACAGGGGTAGCAGGAGTTCGCCAGCTTGGGCTTCGGCCAAACGCCAGGAAGCCTGCAAGGCATCGGCATCGTTTTGGTTGCCGGCCTGTTCCAGCAAGCGGGCACTGAGGTATTCGGCCAACGATGCATCGAGGAAGAAGGATGCGCTTCCCAATCCATGCTGACGGATACCCGCACGTTCCTGACACAACAGGCGCGCCAGTTGCACGCGGCGGGTTAAGCCTTGATCGAGGGCATCGACGGGCTGATGGAACCAGCCACGCTGTTCATCCAAGACCAATAGCCCCGGCATGACGCGATCGCCGATCCACGGGAAGCTCGCAACGGTCCAGGACTTGGCGCCACCCGGCAACCAATGCTCTAGGGCGTTGCGTAGCCGCACGATCTCGCGCATGGTGTCTTCTTCCAAGCTGGCCTTGCTGTCGAGGCGCAGATGCCAGTTGACGCCGGAAGTCTGGCGCAACTCATAGTCCGCAACCAGGAAGAACGGCCAGATCAAGCCAGCTTGGTGGCTTTGGAAGCTGGTGTGCAGGGCCTTGTGGGTCTCGTTGAATGCCTGTTCCTCCAGGACTCCGGCCAACGGCTCCAGGTTCGATGGATGCAGCAGGCGCAGGCTCCAAGCCGGCGGATAGAGGCGTGTGAGGTCGTCGGCCACGGAGGGAATGGCCAACCATTGCGGGTCCAAAGCACTGAAACTATTGGCACCTACACGCGTGATGCCAAAGGGGCTGCCGAGGCCAGCATCCTCATGCAGCGGAATGCGATAGCGCTTGCGACGGCCACCGAGATCCTCATCCAGCGGCAAGGCAATCGCGCCGGCAGGTAAGTGCCAAGTCAGCGGACCCTCTGCGACGGGACCGAGGCCCGGCAGATAATCCACTGTGACGTCGATGGCTTCCAACTCGAAGAAGGCGTGCACCTGCACTTCAATCGAGAGAGAGCCAGGGAAGGGCTGCATGTCCGCGCGTGGGCCCATGCCGCGATAGATGTCGACCTCGGGAGGGGGCACGGCAAGCCAGTCGGCGGGGATGCGGAAACCATCGAGCAATTTCTCGATGCCGGACTGCGCATTGGCGGGGCCTTCCCAGACCAACATCACCATGCGATCACCTTGCGTCGCGATGCGCTGCAGGACTACGAGATTCTGCGCGCCATTCTTGTACTGGATGATCCAACCGGCGCCGGGGATGCCGTCGATGGTGCCCTTCCAGGCCTCCATGGAATGTTCGACATTGGCGAGCGTCGGGTTCCAGGAGTTGTCGCGGATGTACTGCGCGATCGCTTCGGGTAAGGCGCCACGTTCGATCTCGAAGTGATGCACGCGGAAACTCGCGTTGGCATCGTCGCGCAGGGAAGTCCAGGCGCCGTGGCCGCTCGGTTCGAAGGCGGCATAACCCTGCGGCAGGTCGAATTCGAAGGGTAGGGGTGACGTCTGTTGCGCCACCACCAGCAGGATGGTTGAGAGAAGGCCGGCCATGGAGGACGTCTACGCGGTTTCGCGCCGCGGGTTATCCTCGCCGCCTTCGAGCAACACGTTGGCATTGCCCTGGCGGATCATCTCGCCGCTGATCACGAAGGTGCGGCCCGGCGTGCCGTATTCCGGCAGCTGGAACATCAGATCGTGCAGCACGCCTTCGAGAATCGAGCGCAGCGCACGGACGCCAGTCTCGCGTTCAAAGGCCTTGTTGGCGATTTCCTCGAGCGCTTCTTCGGTGAAGGAAAGCTCATGGCCTTCCATCGCGAAGTAGGCCTGATACTGACGCACCAGTGCATTCTTCGGCTCGGTGAGGATGTGCACCAGGTCTTCCGCGGCGAGTCCCTGCAGGTGCACATGGATCGGCAGACGCCCGACGAACTCAGGAATGAGACCGAAGTCCACCAAGTCTTTGGTATCCAGCATCGGCACCAGACGATCGCGGTCGGTGAGGTCTTCGACCACCACGGCTTCGGGATCATCGGTGGAGTGGAAACCAATCGAACCCTCGCCGACGCGACGCCCGATGATCTCCTCGATCCCCGAGAAGGTTCCACCGCAGACGAACAGGATGCCGGTGGTATCCATCTGGATGCACGACTGTTCCGGATGCTTGCGGCCACCTTGCGGCGGCACGTTGGCGACGGATCCTTCCAGGATCTTCAGCAAGGACTGCTGCACGCCTTCGCCACTCACATCACGCGTGATGCTGACGTTCTGCGTCGTACGCGCGATCTTGTCGATCTCGTCGATGTAGATGATGCCGCGCTGGGCCTTGGCGAGATCGAAGTCGCAGGACTGCAGCAGCTTCAGCAGGATGTTCTCGACATCCTCTCCGACGTATCCGGCTTCCGTCAACGTGGTGGCATCGGCGATCGCGAAGGGCACATTCAGGATGCGTGCCAGCGTGCGCGCCAACAAGGTCTTGCCCGAGCCGGTGGGTCCGATCAGCAGCACATTGGACTTCTCCAATTCGACCTCTGCCCAGGCAGGGGACTCGCCGCCTTCCTGCGGTTCGACGGTGCGCGCTTCGAGGCGCTTGTAGTGGTTGTGCACGGCAACCGCCAACACGCGCTTGGCGCTTTCTTGGCTGTAGACGTACTCATCCAGGCGCGCGACGATCTCGCGCGGCGTGAGGAAACCCACCTGCGGGGTTTCTTCACTGGGTTCGGTGACCTGCTGCAGGCGCCGATCCTCTTCATGCAGAATCGAGTTGCAGATTTCTACACACTCATTGCAGATGTAGATGCCCGGAGGACCCGCAATCAACGACTCCACCTGTGCCCGCACTTTCTCACAGAAAGTGCAACGTTCTACTTCCCCACGGTCTTGGCCCCTTGCCATAGCTCTAGTGTACACCAAGCATCAAGGGGCCGGGTCATGGACCCGGCCCCTTGTC
>JBMYYH010000118.1:0-8745 GCA_049609225.1 Planctomycetota bacterium
GATGACCGGCACACGACCTGCTGCAGCCTGGAGATAGGCCTCAGATACCTGTATCCGCTCCTCAACCGTTAAAGAAGGTCCCTCCCCTGTACTGCCGCAGAGGAAGAGTCCGTCGGCTCCCTGTGCCAGAACCGACTCGCAAACTTCCGGGATCGCATCCAGGTCGAGAGAACCATCGGTTTGCAATGGTGTGAAGGTCGCGGCGACTAGGCCGTGGATGGGATTCCAGTTGGATCTCATGGTGTTCATCGCTGCGATGGCTATTGAGGAAATAGATCCGTCAGGGGGATGCGCTGGAAAGTCATGTGTGCACGGCTACCCTCATAGAGGATCCCGATGGTGTCCGCATCAATCATGGTCAGGCAGGAGTAGCCGGCGAATGGACCTTCATCGAGAACCAAAACGGGTTGGGTCCAGCGTTTACCAAAGTCCAACGAGCCCTGGAGTGCCATGCGTCGACGCGGCGCTTTGGCAACATTTGGGTTTGAGAAGATCAGCCGCCCATCGGCTTTTCCGGTGACCTCCCGGCCTACATGCAAGAGGCTCGCCATGCAAACTGGTTCCACCAGCGACCTGCGCGTGGTCGGATGAGGACTCCAGGCGGAGCCGAAATCGGTAGACACCGCAATGGCCCGTGAACCGCCACGGTTATCCCGCATGTTAAGCATGAGTTCGCCATCCTCCAGTTCCACCACCGCCGCCTCGGTGGTGTTGGTTTTTGCGGAGGTGCCGATCGCCCAGGTTTTACCGTGGTCGCGGCTGTAGATCACCGTCGCGGAAGGAATGCGCCCCTCTTCCACGGAAGCTTGGTATTGCGCGGGAAAGACCAGTGTTCCGTCAGACATGCTGATGCCACGGCCGGGACCCTGAAGGAGAAAACACCATGCGGGATCCTTCAACTCTGCAGTGAGGTTGCGCGGACGACTCCAAGTTTTGCCATCGTCTTCACTGCTTACCAGCATGAGCTGACCAGTCTGTTCTGGAGACAGACCTGGCCCCGAGCCATTCCAGCCACGATCACCATGACTCCACACTGCCATCACATAAATCGTGCCGGTCTCCCGATCGACGAGAATGGCAGGATCGCCTACGCCGTCGCCGCGCCACTTACTTTGCGACCCGCCGCCCATGTCCATGATCACTTTCTGAGCTTCCCAGGTGTAGCCACCATCCGTGCTACGCGACATACCGACGTCAATTTCGCCTGGTAGGTCTCCCCAGCCACGCCAGCGCAGATCGTAAACGGCGATCAGAGTGCCCTTGGGCGTAGTCACCAGGCCTGGGATGCGGAACACCGCGACGTCGTCATCGCCATGGTTTCGCAACGCGACGCCAAATCGTTGGCCGCTTGGTTGCTCTGCCTCCACCTCATGGGCTTTGCCGTCAATCTTCACTTCGGAGCACAGCACGCCGATGCGACCATCCAGATCGACTTTTTCGCTCACAGAAACTGCAATCCAGAGGTGATGATTGCCTGGCGTCAAGGATTGGTCACCCCGGAAACGCAGGGCTTTGGAGCGGGCTTTCTGTGGAGCACTGAAGCGCTGCTCCTTGCCCAATGCGGAAACCGGATCGCGATAGTCCAGTTCAGCCTCCCCCCAAAACAAGGCGACCTCCTCCACGGATTCGAGATGGGTCATCGCCGCTAGCTCCACCTCGACTTGGGCCAGATGAAAGCTTCCCTCTGTTCCGGTGACCTCGAAATCTATCCGCGCGACGGGGTTCCAAGGGACATCGACAAGCACCGGCAATACGGGCTCCACTTGTCGAACCCCGGCTAGGACCGCGGGGCCTGGCAACACCCACTGGAGGTCATCGATGAGAATGCCAGTCGAGGGCGGCGCGACGCAGAGAAAGCGTACTTGATCCACCTTAGCGCCAATGGGAATACGAACTTGATGCTGCAAGCCGGACCCCACTGGAATGCTGCTGCTGCCGTCAAAGACTTGTTTCCAGCTTTTTCCTTGGCGCACTTCCACTTGGAATGTGAAGGGTGCCCTCCGCGTCCAACGCTCTGCCCAGAAGACCAGTTCGGCGATCTCCTTTTTCTTTCCCGAGAGCTTCCATTCGACCGTTGTACTTTCACCACCAAGGAGGTGAAGGGCTTGGCTTCCACTACGGGCATGGCTATTCACGATGGCGGCTTCCCCTTCCGTGACCGTAAAGGAGCCGGCTTCCGTTTTTGCCTTTTGGATCTTTCCTGGCTTCAGGTCTTCAAACGAAGTCTCCTGAGCCCAGCCGGGGGCCGAGCACAATGCCATCATGAAGGCCAGAATGAGTGCAGGGTGGGAAACAACAAGACTGCATGTGCGCATCATGGTTTTACTCTTTTGTAGGGTTGACTGCGAAGCGGCATGGGATGCGCTCATGCATCAATGGACCCTGAGGGCGCTCCCACTGGGTTCTCAAGAGACGCCCTAAATGGGCTCCTTGCTGCTCCGCGTTTTCCTCGGGAATCAGGCAGGGGTACTCCGGAATAGGCAAGCCATCGCCTGCGCTATTGCAATGCAGAAAGAAATCGACCTGCAGTTGGCGGCCGCATTCCTTTCCGGCCTCCAGGACGACTTCCGCAATTTTCCTTGTCGTGCATACGACACCGATGGGTTGCTTGGTGGAAAATAGGATTTCCAACTCCTCGCGCACCAACTCTGGATAATCACCGAGGCAAACTTCTTCGAGGCGAACGCTTGGAAAACCGCGACGAAGAGCGGCCTCTCTCAAACCGGCCAGGAACAAACGATCACCTGGCAGGGAGCGCTCCATGCGCATCACAATCCATTGACTGCAATCAAGGTCGGCCAATGCCTCGCCCTGTAAAGCTCCCATCTGCCGACTATCGACATCCACCGAGGGCAGAGAAATGCCGGCATAGGTGCCCCCATGCACCACGGCAGGAACCCCGGACGCGGCAACCAGTTTTTGCGTCGGGTAGTCACAACGCACAAGGACCAAACCTTCGGCACCCGGACTCTTGCGGGCTCGTTGCAAGTAAGGCTCAAGGAAAGCCTTCATCGCCTCTGCTGAAAAGTGATGGACTTCCACAGCACATTCTGGATGCATGGAATGGAACCCCACCTGTGAGGCGGTCGGGTAATCGGCATGGGCCAAGGACGCTTCCCGTTGGACCAAGAAGTGGACGCGCCGCAATGTTGGCGAAGCTAGCGGTGGCGTAGTGACCCGAGATCCGATTTTTTGCTGACGCGTGATGCGCCCCCTTTGCACCAGGACTTGGAGGGCCTGATTCGCCTTCTGACGCCGGATTTTCAGGTATTCAGCCGCTTCAGCAGTCGTCAGGAAGGGATCTCCGGGCTTCAGACTTCGAGCAGAAATCAGCTCACCCAACCGTTCTGCAAGAGCGGAGATGGATTCAGAGGACGAGGAGAGCACCGGCATGGGAGACCTTGTGGCCGCGGACTGACGCCACCCTACAAAAGTTCCCAACATGCGGGAACTTTTAATGCGCATCTTTCCGCCCCAGCGTTCCTGCGGGTCTAAAATCCGCGCATGTCCTGCAGCATTCCTTGTCTGACTTTGAGCATCACGGCAATGCTTCTCCTATTCCCCGCTTGTGCCTCCACCGAGGCGCGGTCGGAACATGGTTATGGCAAGGTCCACATCCAAACCGAAACCTTGCCTGCTGCAGTGAGCCCCAATGAACGATTCGATTTTGTCATGCTCATCGAAGGACAAGATATTGAGGAGGTGCGGGTGAATGCTTTGATGCCCGTTTCGCGCGTGCGCATGTTGCAAAATGTCACGGTCGAAGCCTTGCCAGATGACCGCTGGATTGCACGCGGCATGTTGCTGCATCTGCCTGGCCTTTGGGAAGTCACTGTGGATATCGCTTACAACGGGAGAGAAAGACATTACACCTTCCCGATGCGCCTCTAGGCGCTGCCTCGATTCCCGCTTATCATGCGCCGATGCATCGCCTTATTCCATGCATCGCGCTCGGTCTGCTTGCTTCCTGCGGCACCGAACCTAGCCTCACCAAGCCGGTCCTGAATGGGGTCGAGCTGCCGGAGATCGGCAGCACCGAGGCTCTCAAAGCGCAACAATCTTTCCGCACCTGGTACGACGCCCTGCCGGGTGGATTGCAGACCAATCTTCATCAGGAGCATCAGATGCGTTTGGAAGTCGCGATGCGTGGCTCCCGGCATGAGAATTTTCAGCTAGAGGTCGATGCAGAGATCCTGACGGATATTGCTGCGATGGACCGCATGCACTTTGATTGGAAGGGCGTGATCTCGGGCATCGGCGAACCCTTCGATGATCTATTCGAGGGCATGCCTCTGGAGTTCGGCGCAACCATCCTCCTCGACGAGGACAAGTTATGGATGCGGGGCGAGACCTTCAACACCGCTCTTGCTGCCCCACCTGGCCGGGCTGCGGAGATCTCGATGGAGGGATTGGAAACCCTTTACCAGAAGGCCCACGAGATCACGCTCCGCGATGCCCAAGCTCAAATGGGCGAGTTGCCTGCCATGCTCGCCTACTCCGAGTACCTAGTGTCGCTTTATCCCGAAAGCGTAACCGGCATCATTCATCCCACTGGCTTCCTACGGACCCATCTCCCCTTTTTGACTTGCCGTCAGTTTGAAGAAGTCGATGGTGTCATCGATGCCTACCTTGGATTAGACCTCCAGGAAGGTTCGAAACTCGGTTTGGCCTTTGAGGAGATCGATGACTACCTCAAGTTGGAAGGAACGGATGTTGGCATGGCCGAATCCATCCAGGAGATGTTTTCCTATCTGCCTGAGCTCATGGTCATCCACCTGCGTCTGGACGCAAAGCACGGCAATCTACTATTGAGCGAAGTCTCGATGCGCCTGGACCCAGAGGAATTCGGCGCCCCCCCTTCGGAGGGCGTCATCACCTTTGAATTTCGCCTTGAGGGTAAGGGATGGCAGACCCCATCCATGCCGGACAGCTTGTTCGAGATCGATGAGAACGTCGAGACCATCGATATCACGCCTTTCCTGGCGTTCCTTCTCAGCGCGATGGAGGCCGACACCGCGATGGCGGAATCTGACGAGGACTACAGCTTCTAGCTTGGCGGCCTAGACCACCACATCAAGCATGCGTTGCAAAGCCCGACGCGCTGGTTCCATGAACTCCGGCGCGACATCCACTTCCGGGCCGCGTGCATGCAGCGAAGCCCAAAGCTTCTCCGGCGTGTTGAGCCCCATGTACGGGCAAAGGTTGCAGGCGCAACTCGCACCCGGTGCCGGCAGATAAGTGTTCTGCGGCGCTTCCTTCTCGAAGCGGTAGATCATGTTGGCTTCGGTGCCGACGATGAACTTCTTGCCTTCGGAAGCCTTGACCATCTTGAGCATGCCGGCGGTGCCGAGGATGTGATCGCTCGCATTGCGTACGGGCTTCGGGCATTCCGGATGCGAAATCACGATCGCATCAGGGTGCTCCCCCTTCATCACGTTGAGGGTCTCGACCGAGAACAGCTCGTGCACTTCGCAGGCGCCATTCCACAGGATCATCTCGCGGCCCAAAGTTTCGTTGAGCCAACTGCCGAGGTGCATATCCGGCACGAACAGGATCGGCTCACCTTCCGGCACCGATTCCACCACCTGACGCGCGTTGCCGCTGGTGCAGATGATGTCGCAGGCGGCTTTGACCGCGGCACTGCAGTTCACATAAGCGATGGTGGTCGGACGCTTGCCCAACTTCTCGGTGAGATGCTCCTGATACTTGATCAGGTCTTCGGCCTTGCAGCTATCGGCGAGCGAACAACCGGCTTCCAGATCCGGCACGAACACGGTGGCATCCGGGCATAGGATCTTGGCGGTCTCGGCCATGAAGTGCACTCCGCAAAAGCAGATGCTCTCCGCCCCGGCCGACGCAGCCTTGCGCGCCAACTCCAGGCTATCCCCCACGAAATGCGCCGCTTCCTGCAGGAATCCATCCTGGTAGCTATGCGCGAGAATCAGGATGCCTTGTTCGGTAGCCCAGTCACGAATGACTTCGGGCTCAGGCACTTCCAGGAGGGTGCGTTCTTCAGCTTGCATGGTTCGACACGGGGACGAATCGCGGATTCTACCACTTAGGCCCCTGCGGGGACTTATGGCAGGTAAATGTCGAAGCGGGTGGTCTTGCCGGTCACGGCCGACGTCGCGCCTTCCAGCAAGGGCGGTTGCTGCGCCGGGCGTTTCACCACCACACGTTGGACGGGAGCGGCAAGCGCGGCCTCAAGCAATGCGGTTTGATCGAGATCCTCCCCCACCAATGCCCGGAACAACCGCATCTCCTTGCGCGGCAGGGCACTCTTCTTGCGTGGCGGATGCATGGGGTCGAGGTACAGGACGTCGGGGGTGAAGCTGGCGAGTGGGCTGGAATCCCAGGATTGCAGGGCAGTGAGGGCGTCGAGGTGGAGTAACTGCAGGCGCCCCTCCAACATCTCCGCGGTCTCCGCATCCTCCAGGGCGCGCTCCAAGCCGTCGGCGCATAGAGCGTGGATGTCGGGGTGGCGTTCCAAGGCCAGGACCGGGCACCCCAGAGTGGCGAGGATGAAGGCATCGCGTCCAAGGCCTGCAGTGAGATCGACCACGCGTGGAATCGGACGTCCGCCCTTCAAGCCCACCGCCTTCGCCACCGCCTGACCACGGCCCCCACCCTTGGTGCGACGGAATCCCATCGGCCCGGTCACGAACTCTGCCGTGATGGTCCCGGCCTCGCCGACCAGGGCCAAGCGCCCGTCCTCGAGGCGCTGCAGCTGCGGGAGCGGCTCCTCCACCGCGATCAGCGCGCCACCCGGCAGGCGATGCGGTCGGCCAAGCGTTGGTCGCCCAGGTCTACAGCCTGCGACAACGGCATGATCACCAACAGGGTTTGGTCAAAAGAGGTCTGGGTTCCCCCAAGCGGGAGCAGTGATTCAGACATCCCGGAATTGTAGCCGTTCCGGGTTGCGGCATTCCTCACCCCGGAGGGAAGACAGAAAGCATGACCTGGTCGAGCAGAGCGAAAGCTTGAGGACGCAGGGCGCTTTACGGCAAGACCGTGATCACGCCCACCGTACTCTTGGTCACGATGCCATCGGGCCTTGAGTTGTCCAGGACCATGGCAACTGCGAAGACTTCTTGTCCAACGAGGCCTGCGCCGATGGGGATCCGCGCTTCGAGGGAACCTTTGCCGCGATGGTCAAGCGTGCCGCGCAGAGAGTACGCCGATCTGCTTGCGTTGAACAATGGGGTCGGCAGGAGATGCGTGCGCCAGTTACCAATGGAGTAGCCGTCGCTCAAAGGATCGAATGCAGTCGACATCAGGATGCGGAAGTCTTTGTTTGCGCCGGTGGGGATGTGCAGGCTGAGCTTGACCGTATCTCCCTCCTGAGCCTCATCAGGGCAAAGGAGTGTTCGGCGGCCGAAGAAGATGAGATCAGACAAGGAATCTTCATTGACAGGGTAGTTTCTCACATATTCTGCCCAGCCATCGTTATCGATGTCTCCCAGAAAGAAGCCACCACTTGTGTATTCACGATAGATACCATCGATCCAAGGGTAGAGCGACACTCCGGTCAGAGGATCTCTTGAAAGCGGCTTGCCTGTCGCTCCAGAGAGGTACCACAAGCGATCTTTGGCGGTGGACAGCTTGTCCGATTCAATAACTCGAAGGACAATCTCAGAAATCCCATCGCCATCCATGTCGCCGGTCGGCATAGGGGCAAATATTCTCTCTACACCAAGAGAATTCGGATTCTCAGAGTAGAGCGGATCGAAACGGCTGACTTCACGCTCCCAAATCACAGAGCCATCCCGGCCACTTTGCACCCGGAAGAATCCATGATGGGGAATTGATGGGAATGCCAAGTGGAAGAAGAAAAGGTCTCGGATCCCGTCTTGATTCACATCGTCGACGATACAGGACCAGCCCGTGTTAAAACTGGCGCCGGTTGGACGCTCGTCATACCAAATTTCGGAGCCGTCAGCCCCGGAGACACAGCGGGTTTTCCAACTGGTTGGGAAGCCATGGTCTTGGGATGGAAGGAAGATATCCTTGACGCCATCTCCGTCAATATCCTGGCAGGGATTCTCCCATGTGGAGAAAATGTTAAGAGTTGAAGCTGATCCAGACGGATAATACTGGACCCACTTGTAATCAAGCGTGGCGCCGTCGATGACGGCAATGCCTAAGTATGGGTCAGTGTGATTGGTAAAGAGCTGCACGAGGAACTCATCGCAATCATCTCCATCCAAGTCGCCTAGTGGGATGGGATGCAGGATTGCCGTAGGCTCAGGTAAGCCGACACCTGGTGCAGGTGGAATAAAAAGTTTCTTTATCATGGTTCCACCCTTGAAGTCCCAAAACATAATAAAATACGTTCCGTCCACGTACGGCGGCGGACCAAACCAACTGGGTGCTGCCCCAACAAGTTCTCCGTTTCGCCTGAGCGGCACTCCAAACCTGATGGCCGAATGCCCTCCCAAACGCCCTCTCGCCAGGTCAAATTTTATGGCATGGTTCCCCATATCTCCGCCGCGCACCAGGCGTCCACTATCGAATGACTCCCAAAGAGGAACGTCAATAATGCCATCTCGGTCCACATCCGTGTGGAAGTAGGATCCGTCCCAACTAGATGCTTCCAGTGATCCCTCCTCGGCAAGGGCAATCCCATGTACCGCAGAATCGGGGCCGTCCACAAACGGAGGCTTTCGCCCAGATTCCTGAGCCGCAATGCTTGGGGAATGTAGGGCTAGGGCAAAGAGGAGGAGTAGGAATCTCAGCATCATGAAT
>JBMYYH010000119.1:0-8499 GCA_049609225.1 Planctomycetota bacterium
GCCCGGCGTTTGGCATTCCAACATCAGGCCGTGCACTTTCAACTGTTCCTGCAGATCTGCCACCAACATGCCGGCTTGGACCGCGCAGGTCTGGTCTTCGGTATCCAACCACAACAACTCCTGCATCCCGGCCAAGGACAACCATTTCTGCGGCCGCGCTTCCGGAAGATTCCGTTTCAATCGCGAACCCCGTCCACACGGCAGGATGCTGTGCCCATCTTCATGCGCCGACGACAACAAGGACTGCGCCGCGGCAATCGACCCCGCGACCGTCGTGCGGTCCGCCGCAAAATGCTGTTCAAGCATGGGCATCTCCCGGATGACGGTGACGGTGAAAAGCTTCTGCGCATCCGCGAGGCTGCGGCAATCCCTTGCCCGCATTCAGCAAGTCTTCTGGATTGAATACCCGACGCAAACGCTCCATCAAAGCGATCTCATCCGCACCATACTGTTCGCGCAAGAGGTGCTGCTTCTCCAGGCCAATGCCATGTTCGCCGGACAACGATCCACCCAGTTCCAGGCACTTGCGCAGGATGCGCGCCCCTGCATCTTCGACCGCTTCACACTGCGAGGCATCGCGTGCGTCGTAACTGAAGTGGGGGTGAATGTTGCCGTCGCCCGCGTGAAAAAGGTTGGCGACCGGCAGCCCCACTTCTTCTTCGACTTCTTCCACGAAAGCCATGATCTCGGCCAACTTCGAGCGCGGCACGACGCCATCCATCACATAACTATCCGGAGCCAACTGTCCCATGGCACCGCCGGCTCCTTTACGTCCTTTCCAGATCGCGATGCGCTGTGCTTCGGTCTCGGCACGATCCAAGCGTGAGGGCTGGAAGGCCAACAAGGCCTCTTCCAACTGCGGTACCGCTATTTCCATCAACGCCGCCGATCCCTCCATTTCCGCCAGCAACACGGCTCCGGCTTCACGCGGCAATCCGGCGCGGTACACCGAGTTCTCCACCGCCTCGATGGCGCGTTGATCCATCACCTCCAAGGCCACCGGACGCAACCCGCGTTGCACGATGCCCGCCACCGCCGCACAAGCCTGTGGGACATCCGCATAAGCCGCCAGGAAGGTCACCACCTGCTCCGGCATCGGGATCAACTTCAAAGTCAATCCGACGACCACCCCCAACGTTCCCTCGGAACCGCAAAGGAAGCCTCGCAGATCCAGATCCTGCGCATCCTCCGGCAGGGCCGACCAAGTCTCGCGCGAACCATCCGGCAGCACCACGTCTGCAGCGAGCACATGATTGGTGGTGGTGCCATGCAGGAAACACATCGGGCCTCCGGCATTCTCCGCGAGATTGCCACCCAAGGTGCTCACGGTCTGGCTGGCCGGATCCGGCGCATAACGCAGCCCAAACTCCGCAGCCTTTCGCGATAGGTCCAGGTTGATCACACCTGGTTCCGCTTGTGCCCGACGCTGTTCCGGATCCAACTCATGAATCCGCTGCATTCTGGTCAAGCAAAGGATTACGCCACCTTCCGGCACCAAAGCACCGCCACTCAGGCCTGTGCCGGCACCCCGCGCCGTGAACGGCAACTTCGCTGCATGCAAGACCCGCACCACAGCCTGCACTTCCTCTGCATCTGCCGGCAAGACCACCGCCGCAGGGCGACAGCGAAACAAGGTCAAGGCATCGGATTCATAAGCGAGCAGTGAGGCGGGATCCTCGAGGACATGGCGCGCGCCGACGACCTCCCGTAACTGCTTCTTCCAATCGCTCACCGGTCTCCCCAACGCAAGCGCGGGAACCACCGTGGCGTGCGCGCTTTGTATCGCGCATAACCTTCGCCGAACTGCAGCTCCGCATCCCGCTCTTCCATCGGCGCGACGAATACGATCCATGCACCCATGCCGAGCATCAACATCAGGCGATCCAAGGTCATCTCGGGCATGCCGATGAGAATCATCAACACCCCCAGGTTCAAGGGTTGGCGCACCCAGGAGTAGGGGGGCAAAGCTACGAATTCTTGCTTTGGCGCATGCCTGCCCGCTTCCAAGGCGCGCAAATGCGGATAACCGATCATGCCGCCAGCGCCAACCGCATAAGCAGCGGTGGCTGCCAGGATCACACCTGCAATCTGGAACAGACGCGGGATCACGGACATCCAATCACCCCAACGCCACAACAAGGGGCCGGTGTCGACCCAGCATTGCGTCATCAAGGTCAAGGTGATGCCGGTCGCCAACACATACAGCGGGCGTTCGGCATCGGGGCCCAGCGGTTTGTTCAGGAGGCGTCGGCCCCAACCGCGGGCGAGCAGGCTATGGCATGCGAGGAATTGCGCGAGGAGCAGGAAATCCAGGGCTAAAGCCCAGCCTTCGAACTCCAACTTGGTGCTGTAACGCACTCCCGAGACCATACGCAGCCAGCCCAACAGGCCGATCACACTGAGGATCGGCCCGATCAACAACCACAAGGCGAGTCCAGGACGGGCCGAGGAGCCCGGATCGTAGACCTCGGAAGGGTCATACGTTTCCGGGACCGGCTCGACCCGTCGATTCTTGGACTCGCTCGGGTTACTTGGCACGCGTGATGGACTTGCCCTGCAGGAACAGCAGCAGGTAATCGCGGCCGCCTGCTTTGGAATCGGTACCCGACAGGTTGAAGCCACCGAACGGGTGGACGCCAACCAAGGCACCGGTGCACTTGCGGTTCAGGTAGAGGTTACCGCAGTGCAGATCCACCTTGGCGCGCGCCAGCTTGTCTTCATCGGAGCTGAAGTAGGCGCCGGTGAGACCGAACTCGGTGTCGTTGGCGGCTTCCACACCTTCTTCGTAGCTGGAGACCTTATGCACCGCGAGGACTGGAGCGAACAGTTCTTCCTTCCAGATGGTGTCGCCACGCTTTACGCCGGTGAACACGGTGGGTTGCAGGTACCAACCTTCGCCTTCACCCTTCTCACCACCAGCGACGAGCACGTTGCCTTCCTTCTTGGCGGCTTCAATGCCATCCAATGCTTCGCCACGCGCCTTCTCAGTGATCATCGAAGCCATGAAGTTGTTCGGATCCGAGGGGTGGCCCATGGTGGTGGCCTCGACCAACGGCAGGAACTTCTCCATGAACTCGTCGTGGATCTTTTCGTGCAGGATCAGGCGCGAACAAGCCGAGCACTTCTGGCCCTGATAGCCGAAGGCCGCGGCGTGGGTGCCAGCGACGGCCTTGTCGATGTCGGCGTCCTCGTCGATGAACATGAAATCCTTGCCGCCCATCTCAGCGACCACGCGCTTGAGCCAAACCTGGCCTTCGCCAGTCTTACCGGCCTTCTCGTAGACACCCTTGCCGACTTCGGCGGAACCGGTGAAGGAGATGAAGCGGGTAAGTGGGTGCTCGACCAGGGTGTTGCCGACTTCCGAACCAGGGCCGGGGCAGTACTGCAACACACCACCTGGCAGACCGACTTCCTTCATGAGGTCGACGAACATGGTGGCGATGCCTGGGCTCTCGGAGGCAGGCTTCAGGACCACGGTGTTGCCGGTGACGAGCGCGGCGGTGGTCATGCCAGCGAGGATCGCCAGCGGGAAATTCCATGGTGGAATGACGACGCCCACACCCAGTGGGATGTAGACCAGCTCGTTGTCTTCGCCCGGAGTTGGCGTGATCGGCTGCTTGCGTGCATAACGCAGGGCTTCGCGTGCGTAGAACTCAAGGAAGTCGATGGCTTCGGCGGTATCGCCATCGGCCTCGGCCCAAGTCTTGCCGACTTCGTAAACCATTTGAGCGCTGAACTCATGCTTACGCAGACGCATGGTGCGTGCAGCCTTGAACAGATACTCGGCGCGCTCTTCCGCCGACTTGCGCGACCAGGCACCGAAAGCCTTATGGGCACCGGCGATTGCGGTCAGGGCATCCTCACGGTTGCCTTTGGCGCAGTTCGCGACCACGCGCGAAGTCTGGCTGGGGTCGGTGGATTCGAAAGTTCCGCCGCCGCCTTCGCGGTCTTCGCCATCGATCCACAAGCGGCCGACGACAGGGAAAGAAGCTTCGGCCTTGGCCAGTGCCTCGCGGAAGGCAGCGGCGTTTTCCTCGACGGAGAAGTCGACGAAAGGCTCGTTGACGAAGGGAGTGATCTCAGAGGTGGTCTGCATGGTCTCAGGATGGGGCGGGTGTCGCCGTTTCGGGGTCTAGATTATGCCGAAACGCGGCCATCTTCGCAGCACTGCGGGCGGCGTAGGCGGGGCGTCGTTCGGCCTTCTTGACCGGCGGCACCAGAGGGGGAAGAAGGCCAAATTCGGCCTTCATCGGCTGGAAATCCTTGCTCGGACTCTCAGCGACGTGATGGGTGAGGGCACCCAAGAGGGTTTCGCGCGGCAAAGGCTCCGGCGCCAAGCCCTTGAGCCGACGGACGAGGTTCTGTCCGGCGACCAGGCCACTACCGATATTGCCCAGATAACCCTCCATGCCGGTGATTTGGCCAGCGAAGAAAAGGCCCTCGCGTGTGCGGAATTCGAGGTTGGAAGTGAGCACCTTTGGGCTATCCAAAAAGGTGTTGCGGTGCATCGAGCCGAGGCGGACAAACTCTGCATTCTGCATACCCGGCAAAGTGCGCAATAGGGCTTCTTGATCGCCATAACGCAAGTTAGTCTGAAAGCCGACCATGTTATAGATGGTGCCTTCGACATTTTCCTTCCGCAGCTGGATGACCGCCCACGGCCAACGCCCGGTGCGTGGATCATCGAGGCCTACCGGGCGCATGGGGCCAAAGCGCAAGGTGTCTTTGCCGCGTGCAGCCAGGATTTCCACCGGCAGACAACGTTCGAAGAATTGCTTGGCGCGTGGATCGGCGGCCTCGAAGCCTTTGAGTTCATGCTTTTCGGAGCTGACCAAGGCGTCGACAAAAGCGAGGTAGGCTTCCTTGTCGAGTGGGATGTTTAAATAATCTGGATCGCCGTTATCCCAACGTGCTGCGGCCCAGATGACCGAACGGTCAAGAGACTCGGCAAGAACGACGGGGGCGATGGCGTCGAAAAAAGCCAAATGCTCGGCTCCCGTGAGGCGTTGGATAGATGCGGCCAAAGATTCGGAGGTCAGCGGCCCCGAAGCAATGATGCACGGACTTTCAGGCACTTCAAGCACTTCCTCGCGCACCAACTCGATGTTGGGATGCGCTTCGATGCGTGCGGTGACCGCAGCGCCAAAGGTGTCACGGTCGACAGCCAACGCTGCACCCGCAGGCACGGCATGTTCTTCCGCCAGCGGCAGAAGCTGGCAATTTAAGGTGCGCAATTCCTCCTGCAACACCCCGGCGGGGCGATCGGGCAATTTCGAGCCTAGCGAGTTGGAGCAAACCAACTCCGCAGCGTGGTCGGTTTGGTGTGCCGCCGTGGGCACGACTGGCCGCATTTCCTGCAGCAATACGCGGAATCCGGCCTCTGCTAACTGCAGGGCCGCCTCTGAACCGGCAAGGCCGGCTCCGATCACGGGGACGCGCTCCATCGAACCGCATAGAATACCAACACGATGATTCCTAGCTTTCTACTAGCTTCCCTTTCCCTCCTGCCAAGCCTCGGAGCTATCCCGCAGCAGGAGTCCATCATCGAAGTGGCCTCCACCCTGGACCGCGTCACGGTTTATCCCGGCCAGGCCTTGGCCGAGCGTGTGGTGGAAATCCAAGCCACGCAGGTGGGGCCCCTGACCGTGAGTGTGGGGCCCTTGCCTTTGGCCGCCGAAGCCAGCTCCTTCCAAACGGAAGTGATGGATGGTGATGTGGTGGTGCAGGGCTTGGAGTTGCGTCGGCGCACGGGATCTTCCGCGGACTGGGCGGAAGCTGATGCCTTGCGTGACGAGTTGAAGAAGTTGCGCTGGGAAGAGCGCTTGCAATTGGCAGAGATGAAAGGCATTGAAGCTTCGCGTGCAAGTTTGACCGCCTTACTGCAAAGCCAAGCACAAGATCCAGCTTCTGGCGGTTTGTTGCCGGATGATCTTGGTGAAAGGCTCACCTACTTCCGTGAACAGATGACCGCGATTGACAAGGAAGCGGCGCACACGCAGTTAAAGTTGGAAGAGCTGCGCGATGCCATCGATGATCTTGAGAACCAACTCGATCCACTCACGCATGGCGCCAAACGAGATTACCGCGAAGCACGCTTGTCCTTGTTCGTCGAACGCGTTGGCACGGTGCGTTTGCGTTTGAGCTACTTGGTCGAAGGAGCGTGGTGGGAACCCGCCTACGATGTGCGCGTGGCACCGGATTTGAGTGGCGTGAATGTTGGTTTGGTGGGGCAGGTTTCCCAACGCACCGGCGAAGATTGGATGGGCGTGGAATTGCTACTCAGCACTTCGATGCCAAACCTCGGCCTGGATCCGCCCGCACTGCCGAGCCGCTACTTCCACATCGGACGCGAGCGAGGCCGCGCCGGTCTGATGTCGCTCGGATACTCCGCCGATGCGGCACCTGCCGAGGAAATCATGGATAAAGCCTTTGCGCCGGAAGTGATGGTGCGTGATTTTGGCATCACCACCCAGTTCGTGTTGCCGGGTGAGAGCAATGTGCGCGGTAATGGTGAGTCGCACCGGTTCCGGATTCGGGAATTGCCTTTGGAGGTGCGTCCGGAGCGTTACGTGGTGCCGTCTTTGAGCGATAAGGCCTATTTGCGCGCCAAAGTGAGCCACACCGGCGAGGCACCCTTGCTACCCGGCACGGCCAAGATCTTCCTCGGGCCCGATTACCTCGGCGAAGCCAGTTTCCCAATGATGCGCCAAGGCGATAGCACTTTGCTCAACCTTGGCATCGATCCCAATCTCACGGTCGATTACGAAATGCTTGAGGATCTGCGCGATAACCCCGGACGCTTCTCCTTGTCCGACACCGCCACCATCACCCGACGTTACCGCGCCCGTCTACGCCTCAGTGCCAGCGCCCGTGGCCAAGTCACTGTCCTCGTCGAAGAGGCCCTGCCCATGAGTTGGGATGACCGCATCGAAGTCGAGGTGGACGACCTGCAACCACGGCCTCTCGCCGGCCCCGACGACATGATCGCGCGTGAGGAGCGGGGGGTCTATCGCTGGCGTCTGCAAGTGGCTCCTGGCTCCACCCACAGCGTGCGTTGGGGCTATGAAATCAGCTTCGACGAGGACCTCGATCCGGTCTTGTCGGAGAACTAGGGAAAGCGGCCCCGAGCGGATAGAATGGGCGGTTCGACCATGAGTCAAGATCGCCCAGTACGCGTCCGTTTCGCACCTTCTCCGACCGGTATGTTGCATATCGGCGGCGCCCGCACTGCCCTGTTCAACTGGGCCTTTGCTCGCAGTCGCGGGGGTGCTTTCCTGTTGCGTATCGAAGATACCGATACCGATCGCAACACCGAGGAATCCCTGCAGTCGATCCTCGACAGCATGCGTTGGCTCGGTCTGGATTGGGATGAAGGCCCCGATGCCGAGGGAGACTTCGGCCCCTACTTCCAGTCGCAGCGCATCGAGCGTTATGACCAAGCAATCACCAAAGGCCTGAACGAAGGTTGGCTCTACCGCTGCTTTGCCACTGCTGAAGAGTTGGAAGTCCAGCGGGAAGCAGCCAAAGAGGCCAAGCGTAACTGGAAGTTTGATCCGCGTTCGCGCAACTTGGAAACGGCGGAAGCAGAAGCCCGTCACGAGGCTGGTGAGAAGAACGTCCTTCGTTTCCGCGTCCAGGAAGGGGAGTCGATCGTGGTCCGCGATCACATCCGCGGTGATGTGCAGTTCTCTTCCGATGAGGTCGAGGATTGGGTGGCCGTCCGCCCCAACGGCATGCCGACCTACAACTTCGTTTGCGCGCTGGATGATGCCGCGATGGAGATCAGCCATGTGATCCGCGGTGAGGAACACCTGGTCAACACGCCCAAGCAGGTGCTGGTGTACCGCGCGCTGGGCCTGCCCGAGCCGGAGTATGCGCATGTGCCTTTGATCCTCGGTCAGGATGGCAAGAAGCTGTCGAAGCGCACCGGCGATACCGCCTTGGGGGATTACATCGCCAAGGGATATCCGGCCGACGCCCTGTTCAATTTCCTTTGTCTGCTCGGTTTCTCGATCGACGACAAGACCGACGTCTTCGATCGGGCCCAACTGCTGGAAGCCTTCGATCTCAAGCGCATCTCCAAAGGTGGCGCCATCTTCGACACCGATAAGCTGCATTGGATCTGCGGCGACTATCTGCGTCGGATGGATTTGCCTTCCTTGAGTGCAGCCGTGTTGCCGCATTTGATGGAGGCCGGCCTGGTCGCGGAAGATGCTTCCGCCGATGAGGATCTGCAGCAACTGGTGGAGGCTTTCCAAGAGCGCATCACCCTGTACTCGGATCTGCCGGAGCAAGCGCGTGGCATGTTCGGGGAGATTCCGGTCTACGATGCCAAGGCTGAGAAGGCGTTGAAAGGGGAGGGCAATGCTCCGATCCTGCAGGCTGTCGCCGTCGCGGTGGAAGCAGGCGATTGGCCGCCCGCCGATTTCAGTGGTGTGGTCAAGCAGGTCGCCGCCGACCTCGAACTTGGCATGGGCAAGGTCATGAAGCCCGTCCGCG
>JBMYYH010000120.1:0-8339 GCA_049609225.1 Planctomycetota bacterium
CAGGATGATGTTTGCGGTCAGCAAGATGACCAACTTCTGGTAGGACTCGTAGGTGCCCTTACGCGAGAAGAAGAAGGAAAGCACCGGGATGCGGTTCAGGAAGGGGATTCCAGAATCCATCTCCTGCTCTTCCAGGATCTTCATGCCACCGAGCATCAGCGTTCCACCATCTGGCAGGATGACGCGGGTGCGAACCTTCTGCAGCTCGAGCTGAGGCAGCATCAGGGTCACCGGCGAACCGACACCGAGGGAGGTCTGCAGGGTCGGGATCGGACGCAGCAGGTTTGCCACGGTCGGGCGGACATCGATCCAGACGAAGCGACGGTCTGCAGTGACGACCGGACGAACATCGAGGTAGACACCATCGTTGGCGACCTGCACGATCGGGTCAGCGATCGAGGCCGAAGATGCAATCTCGACATCGAAGTCCGAGACGTACGACACCTGGTTGGCCACCACGAGGTTGGCGCGAGCGGTGTTGTAGACCATCAGGCTTGGCTCGATCACGAGCTCCGAGCGCTTCGACTTCTTGACGGCGCGCAGGATCATCTCCAGTTGCGCATCGTCGAGCCAGGTGTACTGCATGGCCAGACCACCGGAGTTGGTCAGGACAGCATCGTCACCGAGGGCGGTGTCGTAGAGGTTCTCGGTGCGCGACAGCAGGGTCAGGTTGTTGTCCGCTTCCGAGAAGATCATGCCGCTGTCGGAACCCGTACCGAGGGTGCCAGGAGCGCCCGGGGTTCCAGGGTTGGCGCCGAAGTCATCGAAGACCAGGTCATCACCCTTACCAGCTGCACCGGAGGTGGCATCGTTGCCGAGGCCACGGAAGTCCACACCGACGTCTTCCAGGAAGCTGTCTTCCACGCGCAGGAAGCGCACCTTGATGTCGACCATGATGTTGGCCGGCACGCGCAGGTCTTCCAGCATGTTTGCGACCTCTGCCTGGACGTCCGGGCGGTGGTGCACGATGAGCGTTCCGTTCTCGACGTTGAGCGAGTGGGTCTCGCCATCCCAGGAATCCGGCTCGATGGATTCTTGGATGGTGGTCATGAGGTCATCCTCGGTGAGGATGGTCGCCTCGGTTTCAGGCAGCTCTTCCTCGTCGGCTTCGATGCCGCCGGACGGGGTGAGGTTGAAATCGCCGAGAGGGAAGTCCTTGACCGGACGGATGATGTCGCGCACTTCGTACTGCCGCGTGACCGACTCGGTGTCGGCCTCTTCAGCAGTGACCACGAAGACTGCGCCGGAGCGCACCACGAAGCGGACTTCGCCACCCATGAGGTCTTCCATGATGTTGAGGATGCGATCCATAGGCATGTCGTTCTTGAACGTCATGCGGATGGCTTTGACATCCTCGTCGATGTCGTCGCGTACGGCGCGAGAGATCACGAAGTTGACCTTCGAGAATGCCTGCAGGTTCGGGACGATCTCCTCGAGTGCATCATCGAAGTTCGGGATGATGCGGGTGCTCGCCAGAGCCTGACGAATGCCAGCCTCGACGGGGTCCATCTCGGTAGCGTTCTCGACGCGGTCGAGAGGCTCGCGGTCGGCGATCCGGCTCCAGTGATCCAGGTCGTACTCGATGCTGTCGACCGGAGGCACAGGGAGGGTACGCATCTCTTCGAAGGTGCGCTGCCAGCCTTCGCGGAAGGCGTTGGCGGTATCACGCTCGCGGTCGGCGAGGGCAGCTTCCCATGCGATCGAGCGCAGGGCAGTGGCCTCTTCGTTGCGAGGGTCGATGCGCAGCAGCTCATCAAGCGTGGAGACGGCTTCGGCAGGGAAGCCGGACATGAACTGTTCGTTCGCGTCGCTGAGGAAGCTTGCGATCAGGTTCGCGCTGTAGGCTTCGCGGGCAGCAACGGCCTCGGCAGCTTGGGCTTCGGCAGCGGAAGCTTCGGCGGCGCGTGCAGCAGACTCCGAGTTGTCACGTGCAGCGACGGCCTCATTGAGCTTGCTCTGCACCATGCCGGTGTCGAGGAAGCCGTAAGCGAGGTTCGGGCTGTAGTTCAGGGACTGCACCGCCATGGAATAGCGATCGACAGCGGTCTGGAAGTCCGCTTGGCCCATGGCCTGGTCACCTTCGCGAACCAATCCTTCGACGCGCATGCGGTTGGCGCTTTGACGACGGGTCTCTTGCGCGAGGACATCCTCGGCGCTGTCGATGTCGTAAGCATTGCCAGTCATGGCAGCCTGCGAGCGACGCAGGCCATCGCGCGCGGCGACGTTGTTCGGATCGAGACGGTTGGCCTCGCCGTACTGGATGGCGGCTCCCTCATGATCGCCACGCTCGAAAGCATCGTTGCCAAGGTTGACATAGCTTTGAGCGAGAAGGGCGTTCTTCTGCTCACGGACCTTGATGGCGTCCGCGGCGGAGGATGTAGAGAGTTCAGGCTCCTGGTAGGTTCCTGCCGAAGATTCGGAAGGCGTTGACACCAGTTGAGGGGTGTCATCGGCCAAGGCGTATTCACCATCCGAGATCTCAGCTTCCGGGCTGTAGCAGCCGGCGAGAAGCAGGAGAGGGAGCAACAGTTTCTTCCTGTCGTGACGCATCGAGTTGGTTGGGAAGGGCGGTAGCGGGGACAATCCCGATTCGGGAGATGTTCGCAAGTGTGCGGGGAAGTAGCGGCTTAGGACAATGCCGTGCCGACCGGCGAGGACGGAGCCATGGCCGACCAGAGATTATGGCGACGCGCGGCTACGCGTCAAAGGCGACCTTGTTAGTTCTGTGACTTTCGAGGGTTTCTTATCCCTGGCAAGAAAGCTGAGAAGCCTGTAGGGGCCGGCTCAAGAACCCGGTTTGGTCATGCCCAAATGGCGCATGCCAAGCTGGATATCTTCCCAGCAAGACCGCTTTTCGGCCGGATTCCGCAGCAAATAGGCCGGATGGTAGGTCACGAGCACGGGTGGTCCGCCCTCGGGACGGTGGTGCAAGGAGCCCCGCAGCCGACTCAAACTTTGGTCGGTCTTTAATAGATGGTGGGCCGCATGACGCCCCAGCGCGATGATTAATTCTGGCTGGATCGTGGCAATTTGCTCCTCCAAGAAGGGGGTGCAGGCCAGAATTTCGGCCGGAAGGGGGTCGCGGTTGCCCGGCGGACGACACTTCAACACGTTGGCGATGTACACCTCCTGACGACTCAGGCCCATGCCGCCTTCGAGGATTTTCTCGAGTAACTGCCCTGCTGGCCCCACGAAGGGACGCCCGCTTTGGTCCTCTTGCGCTCCCGGAGCCTCTCCAAGGAACAGAATCCGGGCCTTTGCCGCTCCCTCTCCAGGAACGGTCTGCGTGCGTGATTCACAAAGTCCGCAGGCCCGACAAGCAGCAATCCGCTCCTCCAAGGGAGCCGACGCCGACGCAGCAGTCTGCTCGGAGCCCAACACAGGGTTCGGAGAGCTCGCCGCAACCGGGTGTGGAATACGATCCAAGCCAGCCTCCTCCAACCCTTCCAGGATGCAGGCCGCCGCCGCCCGACGTAGGGCGAGAGGGTCGTCTTCACTTGCCATTCCCTGATTCTGCCACAACCCCCAGGGCAGCGTCCAAGTTTGCCTGGACCCACGCGGACGGCTATCCTTTCCGGGTTGCGCATCTTCCATCATGGCTAGGAAACGTCATCTCTTAGATGTCCTCAGGGAGTCGGAAAACCGCTCTACGGGCGTCACACCTCAACCCGCGGAACGTCCTCCACGGACGCCATCCAGCGGTGAGGGGCTGCCGCCATTCCTGATTCCTGGCGTTGGTGGTGCCATCATCCTGGCCCTTTTGATTTGGGGCGGTTGCCAGTTCTTTGGCGGGGGTGAGGCATCCCCGGAAGAAGTGGATCCGATTTCAGATAACCCGGAAATCACTGTCGAAGAGGGCCCATTCGGTGTCCTGGCCGTGGCTTACGACCCTTCCTTGCAGGATGAAGCTGTAAAAATGGGTTCCGCCGTGAAGCGGCTTGGTTATGATGTGCAGCTCGTTCAGGTCACCCAAGACTCGGGAAGTGTGCAATTGCAGATTTTCATCGGGAAAGAAGATGACCAAAGCGCACTGGAGGGCCTCCTCCAGGAAATCCAAGCAATGTCCCTTGAGGGGCAGCCACAACCCTTCGCCGGAGCCCGCATCGCGGCTTGGCCCCAGTAGACCGTAAACAGCTCGATCCATGTCCATCCATAAGTCCTTGAACCTCGGCAGTGGCATCACTTCCGTCCGTTCCGTCTTCACCCGCCGCGAGCGCGTGGAGCGTTTGATGGATGCAGGCGAGTTGGCCGAAGGGGATATGCCAATCGGCATGCGCAAGGTGAAGACTCGCGTCCGTACCATGACCAAGCGTCAACTGAAGGCCATCGCTGCCGCTGAGCGCGAGAAGGCCATTGCCGAACAGGAAGCCGCGCAGGCTGCCGCCCGTGCTGCTGAAGCCGCGGGTGAGGTTCTCGAAGACGCTCCAAGCGAGTAGTCCTCGGGCAACCTTCCGTTCCCGGCGTCCTCGGCTGGCCCAGTCACCATGGACTCCGACCGCCTTTACCTCGACGAAGTCTTCCTCAGCCTTCAAGGCGAGGGGCTTGAAGTCGGACGTCCGCAGTTGTTCCTGCGTTTGGGTGGTTGCCCGCTGCGCTGTAGTTACTGCGATACGCCGCGTTCCTGGAATCGCCGCGCGCAGTATGAAGTGCATCTGTCCGGCAACACCTTGTTGCGCGAGAATCCCGTCGAGTGTCCGCAGTTGCAGTTGCTGTTGGAAGAGTTGCTTGCCGAGCACCGTTTGACGGCGCAGGATGTCATGCTCTCGATCACAGGCGGGGAGCCCTTGGAGCAAGCCAGCTTCTTGAAGGCCTGGTTGCCGACTTGGCAAGGCGCGGTGCTGCTGGAAACGGCTGGAGTGCAGGCGCAGGCCCTGAATTCCTTATTGCCCGAGATCGACCTCCTTTCCTTGGATTGGAAGCTTTCTTCCACCTTGCGAGAAGGCCAGGATTTGCTTCAGACCGAGGCCTGTCTGGAAGCTGCTGCTGCGCAGAAAGTACGCACCCAGGTGAAGTTGGTCTTGACCCAAGAGCAGACCGATGCCGAAATCGGATTGGCACTGCAGGCGATCGCCAAACACCTTCCCAAGACCGTGGTTTTCTTGCAGCCGGTCACACCTTTCGGCAAGGGGCCCTTGCCGCCGAGTGCCGAGCAACTCCTGGATTGGAGTCTTCAACACCGTGCACTCCCGCTTGACCTAAGGGTCTTGCCTCAGATCCATCCCTTGCTTGGAATCCGCTGATGTCCACTCCCGTGAAACGTCCCTTGGTGGCCATCGTTGGTCGACCCAATGTCGGCAAGTCGTCGCTCTTCAATCGTATGTTCGGAGACCGACGCGCCATCGTCGAACCGACAGCCGGTGTGACCCGCGATCGTCTGGTCTTGCCGGTGCACTTGCCAGACTATGAGCTTGCCTTCGACTTGATGGATACCGGTGGTATCGGCATCGTCGACCGCGAGGATCTTGCGGAGTCTGTTGAATACCAAGTGATGACGGGCATCACCGCCGCTTCCTTGGTGATCTTCCTGGTCGACGCCCGCGAAGGACTGACCTTGTTGGATGAACAAGTCGCGCGTTATCTGCGGCGCTCCGATGTGGAAGTCGTGTTGGTGGCCAACAAGTGCGAAACCCGCTCTGCCCAAATCGCCTCCGCGGAATTCACCACGCTTGGCTTTGGCGAAGCGCAACGCATCTCTGCGCAGGAAGGGCAAGGCTTCGGTGACTTCTATGAGCACCTGATGGACAAGTTGCCGAAGGCGCAGGACACCCAGGTCGAAGAGCGTGTTTCGATCGCCGTGCTTGGCCGACGCAACACCGGCAAGTCTTCCTTCGTCAACGCCTTGATGGGAGAGGAGCGCGTCATCGTGAGCGATCTCGCTGGCACCACCCGCGACGCCGTCGACATCGATCTTGAATGGCAGGATCACCAGCTGACCTTGGTGGATACCGCCGGTGTGCACCGCAAGGGCAAGATCAACTCCGCCGTGGAGTACTTTTCCCTGACCCGCAGCGACCAGGCCATCCGCCGCGCGGATCTCGCCCTGTTGTTCCTCGACCTGACGGAATCCATCGCGCGGATGGATCAGGAGTTGGCGCGAACGGTGGTCGACCGCTTCAAGCCGACGGTGATTGTCGGCACCAAGTCGGACCTGGTGCCGGATATGAGCATCCAGGATTTCCGCGACAAGGTCGAGCATAAGTTGCCGCACTTGAAGGGTGCGCCGATCGTGATGATCTCCAATGTCACGCGCAAAGGCCTCGACCGTGTGCTGCGCGAAGTGCTTGAAGTACACAAGGAAGGTGGGCTGCAGGTAGGAACGGGCGAGTTGAATCGCACGGTCAAGGCCAGCTTCGACAACCTGCGCTTCCGCGGACGCGGAGAGAAGCCGCGGGTGTTCTACGCGACCCAGTTGGGGGTCCACCCGCCATCCTTCCTGTTGTTCGTCAATCGCAAGAAGCTGTTCGAAAAGGAAGCAATCCGAGCGATCCGCAACGACCTGCGCAAGCGTCTCGGTCTGGTCCGTTCGCCGTTGCGTCTGGTCCTGCGCGAACGCGAGCGAAGCGCCTCCAAGAAGGGTTAGAATCCGGGCATGCGTTTCGTACTGACCATCCTCCTGCTGCTTGGCGCCCTGGTTGCGCCATCCTGCAGTTCGCCTCTCGCGGAAGACGAGCGTGGGGAATGGACCGAGCGCGTGCTTGAAGCTGCGCCGCCACGTCGGGATATCCTTTCCGCCTTTGAGGTCGCGGTGCTGAATGCCGGCTTCCCAGAAGGAGAGCGAGATGAGTCCCGCGGCACCGTGACTTCCGGCTACGACCTGCAGATGCAGCCCTTCCGTAACAAAGGGCGTCGTTGGCAGGGCATCTTGAAGGTCGAGAGAAATGATGAAGGTGAGACCGTCTTGATGTCACGCGTCATGATGGACCGCAACACCACTCAAGACGACACGCTCGATCCCGGAGAAGCCGAATGGTCGGCGATGGCCGATGACATGCGCCGGTCGCGCATCCTCCTGCAACACGCGTTGGTGCTCTTGCACCTGGAGAACTAGAGATGGCTGCATCCTGGTCCTTCCGTAAACGCGAAGCCACTTGTGGTGATTGCAGTCGTGGTTTCCAAGAAGGTGAAGAGGTCTACAGCCTCTTGCGTTTGGTGGAGGAAGACCTGCAGCGCATCGATGCCTGTCGTGCCTGCTTCGATCAGCGGGATGCAAGTCAGGATGTGGTCTATTGGCGGACCACGCATCAAGAGAAGAAGGGTGGCGTCATGATCGACTTCGACATGCTGTTGGCGGCCATGGAGAGCCTTGCCGCCGACAAGCGTGAGGATCGCCAAGACCTTTGCTACCTGTTGGCGCTTTTGTTGGTGCGGCATCGCAAGGTCCGGCTCGAGCGCGTCGAGATGCGCGGCAAGAAGGAGTTCCTGATCCTCAAAAAAGTGCGGACCCAGAACCGTTTCACGGTCGAAAGTCGCGAGTTGGAGCCGGAGCGTCGGCAGAAGCTCACCGCGGTCCTGGCGGAGCTTATGGACCCCACTCAGGAGGGGGATCTGAGCGCTGCCCTGGAGACCGAAGAAGGCCCGTAATTCGGGCTTTCTGCCTGTAAAAGTCGGAATTTCAACAACCCGGGGATTTCCTCGGGTTTTCTCTTGCCAAATTGCGGCGGAGGGAGAAGATGGTTCAGCGGAGGAAGAGAACAGTGAAATGGAGGAGACAACAAGTCTCCGACAAGTCTTCCGCCAAAGACCCTCCCAGCCATGCTCGACTTCGAAGGAGAATTCACGCACAAGATCGACAAGAAAGGTCGACTCTTCATGCCGAGTTCCCTTCTGGAAGAAATCGTGGAAGAGGGGGAGAAGAGCCACTTCCGCGTGATGGCGAATCGCGCCGAAGGTTGCTTTGATCTCTACACCGAATCGGAGTACGAGATCTTTCGTCGCAGCGCTCTTGGGAAGGAGAAGACCGCACGGGGTGCGCGCTTGTTGCGTCGCTATCTCGGAGCGAACACGCGCAAGGTCAAGGTCGATTCGCAGAACCGCGTCCTGTTGCCCGAAGAATTGCGTTCCAGGATTAGCTTGGAAGGCGAAGTGTTGATCGTCGGTTGTGGCACCTATATCGAGATCTGGGACCCGAAGGTCTACGAGATCCGCGCACTGCCCGAAGCTGACCACTACTACGGGGCCGAAGCCGATGGCTTGCGCAACCCCGACTATGTACCTGAGGAGGGGGAGCAGTGATCCTTGTCTGCCGTCATCTCGATTCTCCACGCGGCGATCTGATGCCGTCTCGCCACAAGCCCGTACTCATGGATGAGGTGCTCGAAGCGCTTCAGCCTGCACGGGGT
>JBMYYH010000121.1:0-8177 GCA_049609225.1 Planctomycetota bacterium
GTCGACGGCGACATGTTCGCCGCAGTTTCTTCTCCCGGCAAGGCTTGGAAGGAAATCGGATTGTGGCTCGGCGCCCCCATCATGGTCGCTTCGGGCCTGCTTTCCTTCGCCTTCCAATGGAAGACGATTGGCCGTGCCTTCTCTGGCCTGGGCAAGAAGGTCGATCCTGCCACCGATCGCTCTGCCGGCGTTGAGGTCCCAGGTAGCTGGTTCCTCTGGGGTATGTTGCTCTCCGGCGCCGGCGTGGTTTGGGTCGCGGGTGTGGAGTTCCACGTGCCGTACCACCTCGGCGCTCTCGCCGTGCTCTTGACCTTCGTGCTCGCCCTGGTCGCTTGTCGCGCCACCGGCGAATCCGACATCACGCCGACCGGTGCGATGGGCAAGATCATGCAGCTGACCTACGGCGTGTTGCTGCCGAGCAACAGCCCAACATTCGCCACCTCCAACTTGATGACGGCTGGTATCACCTCGGGCGCCGCAAGTTCCAGCGCTGACCTCCTCAACGACTTGAAGTCGGGTTATCTGCTTGGTGCAAACCCCCGACGTCAGTTCATCGCGCAGTTCTGCGGCATCTTCTCCGGCACCATCGCCACGGTGGTGGGCTTCAAGATGCTGGTTCCCGATGCAACCAAGCTGACGGGCGGCGTCGATGGTGGCACTCCAGACTTCCCGGCTCCTGCAGCCGTCGCGTGGAAGGCTGTGGCAGATGTGTTCGCGGATGGCATCGAGAACATGCACACCATGCACCGCTCGGCCATCTTCGTTGGCCTTGGCATTGGTGCCTTCATGGTCATCGCCGAGAAATTCGCCGGCAAGGACATCAAGAAGTGGCTGCCCTCGGCAACGGGTGTGGGCCTCGGCTTCATTCTGCCGTTCCAGTATCCGCTGTCGATGCTGATCGGTGCAGTGGGCGCCTACCTGTGGACCCGCTCCAACCAGAAGTCCTCGGATGACTACCTGGTACCGGTGGCCTCCGGCATCATCGCCGGTGTGTCGATCATGGGTGTGGTCGCTGCGGCCCTGAACAACTTCGTCTTCGTCAACCCGACAGGCGGACACTAGGCTCACCTCCCATGTCCCAAGTCTCCGTGCTGGTGGCTGCGCACGATGCGGCCACCACGCTCGGAGCGACTTTGAAGAGTGTCGCGCAGCAGGAGTTGCGTGCATGGGAGTGCGTGGTGGTGGACGATGGCTCCACCGATGGCACCGCAGAAGTGGTGCGGTCGATGGCTGCGTCGGATGCGCGGTTTCGGCTGATCCAGCAACCGCATCAAGGCGTGGTTGCAGCACGCAATGCCGGGATTCAGGCTTGTTCTAGCCCTTTCGTCGCGATCCTGGATGCCGATGATTGCATGCACCCCCGACGTCTGCGTTTGCAGATGGAAGCCTTCGAGGCGCGACCGCAGCTGCACGCACTTGGCACCCACGTCCGCTATACGCCGCGGGAGTCGATGGCGGCAGGGCGTCGGGCGTATGAGGAGTGGTTGAACAGTCACACCTCCCCCGCCGACCTATGGCGAGACCGGTTCGTGGAAATGCCACTTGGGCATCCGACCATGACCGTGCGCGCATCCCTCTTACGTGCTACCCCCTACCGCGACATGGGGTGGCCCGAGGATTGGGACCTGCTGCAACGCATTTTCCAGCTCGTCGGGCCCGATGCGATCGACGTCGTCCCCGAAGTCTTGCATGACTGGGCCTTGCATGAGGACTCATTGAGCAGTCAGTCACAGGCCTACTCCGTGGAAGCATTCACCCGATGTCGGGCGGCGTTTTTGGCTTCGGATTTCCTCGGCGAGGAGGAGAGTTATGCCCTCATGGGTTATGGCGATACCGGCAAGGCGCTACGAAAGGCTTTAAGCGTCTACGGCAAGACTTGTAGCCGCATCTATGAACTCCATCCTGGCCGCATCGGACAGGAAATGGATGGCGCGGAGGTCGTCAGCCACGATCGTTTGCTGGATCAGCCGCATCCATCCAAGACCAAACTCTTGGTTTCCGTTTCAGGTCTCGAAGCCCGCACCGCGTTGCGCAAACTCCTCGCCCAAGTCGGCCTGCGCGATACCGAAGACTTTATCTGCTGCGCTTAAGCAGCAACTCTTCCAACAACGCGCGCGACTTCTGCTGCGCCTGGTCCAGCTCCGGCACCAACTGCAGCACCTTTTCCGCTCCGGCCAGTAAATGATGCGTGGCGGCTAAGGGAGAGTGCCCAAACTGCGTGAGCATGACCTGCGGCACTTCATAAGGCACACCGTAGATGGTTTCATACTCGCCCTTGAGGTCATCGAAAGTGAGCTTGGTGCCGCCAGTGGTCACACCCGCGTGGTACTGGTGGAAACATCCCTCACCATGCAGGTTCAGCAAAGTGAGACCAGGCGTTTCGACCACGCGCTTGTACAGATCCAAGTTGCATAGGCCACCACCTGGAGTCTGAAAGCGCTCTTCAAAGCCGCCGAGGGACCGATAGAGCCTTCGCGGCAGGAACAAGCAGTTGCTTTCGGCCGCGCGGAAATGCCAGCCACCCGTGGCGGATCCGGCCAAGCAGGAGATGCCGAACAGGCGATAGCCATCTTCCTTCCATCCGACCGAATCAAGGAGTTGGTCCTCGACCTCTTGGCAATAACCTTTCTCGGCCGCCGCTGCCTGGATCTCGAAACCTAGATGAAAGCCGAGCACCGAAACGACCGGGTCCTCGAACACTTCATAGGCGCGGTTGGCCCACGAGACCACTCCGGGCGACAACATGCGCGCGCCGTCCACCATGAACACGATGACTTCTCCTTCCGCCATCGCGGCCGCCTGGTTCAAGGCACCCACCGGCGACGGACTACCCGTATCCACATACAGATAACGAGTATCCGGACGTTGCTCGATCGCCTTTCCATCAAGCGGATCGGGCGAGCCGTTTTCCACCACGATGACCTCATAGGCAATCCCATCCACATCCCGTTGGTAGTCGCGCGAAAGGGAATCCAGCGTGCGCTCGATCTCCCGCTTCATGTTGTAGGCCGCGACGATGAAGGAGAACTTCGGGCGGTTGGCGCGACGACGGAAGACCATCAGCGGATGGCTGCTTTCTGCAGCTCGCGGTAGAGCGCGACGGTGCTTTCCGGCAGCCCGTCGACATCGCTGGTGACGCTACTGCGCAGCTTCGGATCGAAGAAGACCTCGCCTCCCTTGCCGCCCAAATTGGCCAGGAAGCCCTTGAAATCGAGGGCCTTGAGGCAATTCCAGGCCGATTCCTGTAAACCGAGATGTTGGTAGATCACGCGCAAGGACTTGAGGTACTTAGCATCGGAGGCGTCAAAATCGACGATCGGGAAGGCGTGTTCGCGATGGTAATGCAGGACCTGCTTGTTATAGGCCTCCCAGACCTTGTACCAGTCCTCCATATCCCCCATGCCACGGTTGCGCGTGACCAAGGAAAGGGCGACGGACTTCGGATTGCGGAAAGTGCCGACCAACTTGGTCTGCGGCAACACTTCCAACCAACCATCCAGAGTGAAACAGGTGCGCGGATCCTTGAATCCCCACATCGGGGTCTCGCGGAAGCCTTCGATAATGGCATCCCGCATCTTGCGGTGCTCCTCATCCCAAGTGACGACCGCCGGCGCATCCCAACTGGCACCGGCTTGGGCCAGTAAGGATTCATGCAGGTCCATGACCGCCTGATTCTCACGGTTGCCCTTCTTGTTATGAGGGTTGGCCGTGTGCACCTCGCCCAATTCAAGATCGGACGCCTGCAGGCTCCCTGCCAAACAGCTGGTGCCGGACCGATGCATGCCAAGGACAATGACCGTCGTCATGGGGGCAATAGTAGGGCACCCCACTAGGCCAGGCAATGAAAGCGGCCTTAGCTAGAGGATACGGTCGGGAGGATGACGGCCGACATCACCACCGCCATCGCAATCGCGGCCGTGGCGGCTTCCACCGCCTCCGTAGCTGCTTTGCCGGCAATCTCACCCTTCACCAGCTTTTCGATCCGCACCTTGCGTTCCTTCAACTTACGCTTGTCGAAGTTGGCTCGCAATAGACCGGTGCTGTTGGCAATCGAAGCGAGCACCACCGTGCGCGCAGAGATTTCCGATGTCTGGGTGAAGATGGCCTTGCGCAGACGTTCGAGGATCTCCTTTTCAACCCGCCCATCGAGTTCGGGATAGATGGTGCGCTTGAATATCCACAGGACCCGCCCCTCCTCGACCTTCAGCACACCTTGGGCGCAAAGGCTCTCGGCCGTGCGATGCATCAGCCGTGGAATCGCCGAAAATCTCTGCACCCAACTCACCAGCTGAGCGCGGCGCTTGGCATCCCACATCTTGCCGATAGCGGCATCGAGAATCGTATTGCCGGTCGTGGAGTCATCGATCAGCCTGAGAAACTGCTTTTTGCCCTCCGTTTCGATCGCCACGCGCTCCTGCAACAACAACTCCGCCAAAACCGCCGCACCGAGCCCAAGGCCGAGGTTGGCATAAGGGTCTGCGGTGCCGCTGTCATCGCGTAAGGCGAGCAGCAGAGTTTCTTCGTGAAGAGGCAGGGGGGGCTTTTGCGTGTTCATAATCCGGCTGGAAGGAGCATCGAAAGGGCATCGGGCACGACGCGGAAGGTGGCGGGCAGCTGCCCAATCAACTCTCCGTCGGCCTCTATCCTTACGCACGAATCGCTCGAAGCATGGAGCTTCTTGCAGCGGGAATAATGAATATCGCGATGCTCGATACGCCGACCTTGGAAGGTTTCACCGAGGCGTCGGATGGCCTCCAAGCGGCCTAAATCGCCTAATTCGACCAGATCGAGACTGCCATCGTCGGGTTTGGCATCGGGGGCGATGCACATGCCGCCGCCGAAGAAAGGCGCATTGGCGAGGACGATGGATTTGAAGGTGCGTGGGTAGGGGGTGCCGTCGTCCACGGTCAGGGTGGCGGTGGGATTGCGGTAAGTCACGAGGGTGCGGACCGTCTGCCAGAGGTAGGTCGGGCGGCCGGGCAGGTACTTCGGACGCTCCTGCACCCGCGCCACCACTTCGGCACCAATGCCGAAATCCGCCGCATTCAGGAAATAACGACGCACCTTCCCGCCAGCCTCATCCACCGCTTCGACCAAGCCGAGGTCGATGCGTCGGGGCTTGCCGTTGCGCAATAAAATCAAAGCCGATTCATAATCATCCGGGACCGCAAGGCCACGGGCAAAATCGCTGGCACTTCCGGTCGGGAGGACGCCCAGGATCACCTCTTCATGAGGATGGTCGGGATTCGGATTGACGATGCCATGCATCAAGCCGTTCATCACTTCGTGAAGGGTGCCATCACCCCCTACCGCGACCACCAATTGCTGCCCTCGAGCGGCCGCCTCCAAGGCGACCCGGATGCCATCACTCTTGCCCTGGGTGAACTGGACCTCCGCTTCCGGGAAGATCTCGCGCATCCGAGGCTCCAAAGTCGCCCAGCGCCGACCGGTCTTGCCACCCCCGGCATGGGCATTGACCACGAAGGTCGTACGGCGGACGTCATCCTTCACAAGTTCACGCTAACCGGGCGCGGGGGGCAGTGCTATCATTCGCCCCCAAATGAGCTTAGGCACCACACTTAAGTCCTCCATTGGGGCGAAGGTGCTGATGGCGGTCTCAGGAGTTCTTCTTCTGCTGTTCGTCATCGGTCACATGCTCGGAAACCTCCAGGTTTTCCTCGGCCCCGACAAGCTGAACGCGTACGCGGCAACCCTTCAGGGCCTTGGTCCGTTGCTTTGGGTGATCCGTATCGGTCTGCTCGCCATCTTGGTCGTGCATGTCGCTGCGGCCGCCAAGGTCGTGGGTATGTCGAAGTCGGCGCGTCCGGTTCCCTACACCAAACAGCAAAGCATCGCGACGAGTTTCGCCGCCCGCACGATGCTGGTCACTGGCATCTTGGTGTTGCTGTTCGTGATCTATCACGTGCTGCACTTCACCACCGGCACCATCGACATCGCCGGCACTTATGGTGGCGTGGATGTTGAAGGTCGTCACGATGTCTACGACATGGTCGTTCGTGGCTTTCAAGACTTGACCACTTGTGCCATCTACGTGGTCGCCATGACCTTGCTTTGCATGCACCTGAGTCACGGCATCAGTTCGTTGATGCAGACCATGGGCCTGCGCAAAGGTGGCAACGCCGCAACGATCGATAAGGTCGGTCCACTCGTCGCTGGAGTCATTTGGCTCGGCAACGTCTCCATGCCTCTCGCTGCCATCACTGGCATCATTTCCTAGGAGGATCCAGACATGGCATTCCAGCTCGATTCCAAGATCCCCGAAGGCCCACTCGACAAAAAGTGGACCAACCACCGCTTCAACATGAAGCTGGTCAACCCGGCGAACAAGCGCAAGTTCAAGGTCATCGTGGTGGGCTCCGGCCTGGCAGGTGGTGCGGCTGCGGCTTCGCTCGGCGAACTCGGCTACAACGTCGAGTGCTTCTGCTTCCAGGATTCTTCCCGTCGCGCGCACTCGATTGCGGCGCAGGGTGGCATCAACGCAGCGAAGAACTACCCCAACGACGGTGACTCGATCTACCGTCTGTTCTACGACACCATCAAGGGTGGCGATTACCGCGCCCGTGAAGCCAATGTGTATCGCTTGGCCGAAGTGTCGAACAACATCATCGACCAGTGCGTCGCGCAGGGTGTTCCCTTTGCGCGCGAGTATGGCGGCATGCTGGATAACCGCTCCTTCGGTGGAGCGCAGGTAAGCCGTACCTTCTACGCACGTGGCCAGACGGGTCAGCAGCTGTTGATCGGCGCTTACCAGTCGCTGCAGCGTCAGGTGGCGAAGGGCACGGTGAACATGCATGTGCGCACCGAGATGCTGGATGTAGTGACCGTCGATGGTCATGCACGCGGCATCATCGTCCGTGACCTGGTCAGTGGCGAGATCACACGTCACGCAGCGGATGCGGTGTTGTTGTGCACCGGCGGATACGGCAACGTCTTCTTCCTGTCGACCAACGCCATGGGCTGCAATGTGACCGCCGCATGGCGCGCACACAAGCATGGTGCTGGCTTCGCCAATCCTTGCTTCACGCAGATCCACCCGACCTGCATTCCGGTGAGCTCGGAGCATCAGTCCAAGCTCACCCTGATGTCGGAGTCGTTGCGTAACGATGGCCGCGTCTGGGTGCCGAAGAAGCAGGGTGATGACCGCGCGCCTAATGAGATTCCTGAGGAGGAGCGCGACTACTACCTCGAGCGTCGTTATCCCAGCTTCGGTAACTTGGTACCACGCGATGTCGCTTCGCGTGCCGCCAAGGAGCGTTGCGATGCCGGTTTCGGTGTCGGTGCGACCAAGCTTGCGGTGTACCTCGACTTCAGCGATGCGATCAAGCGTCTCGGCGAAGACGTGGTGCGTGCGCGTTACGGCAACCTGTTCCAGATGTACGAGAAGATCACCGCCGAGAACCCGTACAAGGTTCCGATGCGCATCTTCCCTGCGGTGCACTACACCATGGGTGGCCTGTGGGTCGACTACAACCTGCAGACGACGGTGCCTGGCCTGTTCGCTCTTGGCGAGGCCAACTTCAGCGACCACGGCGCCAACCGTCTCGGTGCATCGGCACTGATGCAGGGTCTGGCTGATGGCTACTTCGTCGCGCCGTACACCGTGGGTGATTACCTCGCCAACCACGGCGAGATGAACGCTGCGGACAAGGTCACTGCAGAGCATCCAGAGTTCGACAAGGTCGAGACGGCGGTGCGCGAGCGCCTGGATCGCCTGATGGCGGTGAAGGGCACGCGGTCCGTGGACAGCTTCCACAAGGCTCTTGGCCTGATCATGTGGAACAACTGCGGCATGGGCCGCACCAAGGAAGGCCTCCAAGAGGCTCTCCGTGAGATTCCGAAGCTGCGCGAGGAGTTCTGGAAGGATGTCAAGATCCCTGGAACCGCGAATGGCTTCAACCCAGAACTGGAGAAGGCGGCGCGCGTCGCAGACTTCCTCGAGTTCGGCGAACTGATGTGCCACGACGCCCTCGACCGTGAGGAGTCATGCGGTGGCCACTTCCGCGAGGAACACCAGACTGAGGAAGGTGAAGCGATGCGTCACGATGATACGTATGGCTACGCCGCGGTTTGGGAGTACAAGGGTGATGGCCAAGCGCCGGAACTCAGTAAGGAAGAGCTCGTGTTCGAGAACGTCACACCCACCACCCGCAGCTACA
>JBMYYH010000122.1:0-7983 GCA_049609225.1 Planctomycetota bacterium
TCAATCAGGGCGCGGTCGACCTCTTCCTGCTCGTCGGCATCCATGCCTTCGAGTGGGGTAGAGAGGACCTCGTTGACATTGGCGACGGCCTGGGTGACGCCCTTACCCATATAACGGTCACCACCGTCGCGCAATTCGACGGCTTCAAACTGACCGGTGGAGGCCCCGGACGGTACGGCAGCGCGACCGCTGGCACCGGTGGCCAAGTCGACTTCGACTTCGAGGGTAGGGTTACCGCGCGAATCGAGGATCTCGCGGCCGTGAATGGAGATGATTTCAGACATGGTGTAGCTCAGGCTTGGGGGGCGGCATTCTACAATGCGCGGTCCATGTTCAGCGTCACCGGCCTCGATTACGCATACGGATCCCAAATCATCTTCGCAGACGCGGATTTGAAGGTGGAATCCGGTTGGAAGGTCGGGCTGATCGGTCCGAACGGATGCGGCAAGACCACCCTGTTCAAGCTCCTCACCGGGCGGGAAACCACGGATGTGGGGGAGATCAACTATCCCACCGGCATCCGCATCGGCTATTTCGACCAGAAAGTCGGCGAAATGCTCGGCTGCGATGTGGTGGAGCAGGCCGTCCGCTGTGCTGGGCGTGTGGGAGAGTTGCGTAAAGAGATGGAGGCGCTCGAGCACGACCTCTCGGATCCCGAAAAGTTCGACGACCTCGACAACATCATGGTCCGCTATTCCGAAAAGCAGGCCGAATTCCAGGTCCTCGGTGGCTACGACATCGAAGCCCGCGCCCAAGAGGTGCTTGCCGGCCTCGGATTCTCGCCGGAGCGGATGGCACAGGATGTGGGTGTGTTGTCGGGTGGATGGAAGATGCGCGTGGCGCTGGCCGGCATCCTGCTGCAAGCCCCAGACATCCTCCTGCTCGATGAACCGACCAACCACCTCGACCTCGAATCGATCGTGTGGTTGGAGAGTTTCATCCGCGACTACCGCGGTACCGTGGTCATGACCTGTCACGACCACGAGTTCATGAACCGGGTGGTGTCGCGCATCGTCGAGATCGATGAAGGGCGCTTGCGCATCTTCCCCGGCGACTATGACTACTACCTCGCGCAGCGTGAGCTGGAGGATAGTCAGCGTCAGGCGGCGTATGAGCGTCAGCAGGGGCACATCGAACGCGAGATGAAGTGGATCAACACTTTCCGGGCCAAGGCGCGGAAGGCGAGTGCGGCACAGAGTCGTTTGAAGCGTCTTGAGAAGATCGAGAAGCTGGATCCGCCACGAAGTCGTCGCAAGAAGGTGGTGTTCAAGATTCCACCGGTGCCACGTTCTGGCAATGATGTGTTTGTCGCGGAAGGTCTATCCAAGAGCTTCGGCGAGCACATCGTTTATCTGGATCTGGATATGCACTTGCGTCGTCAGGAACGCTGGGCGGTGCTCGGCATCAACGGTGCGGGTAAGTCGACCTTGTTGAAGTTGATGTTGGGGGAGTTGGAGGCGGATGAAGGCGTGTGCAAACGCGGCGCTTCCCTTTCCGTCGGTTACTTCGCGCAGCACACGACCGAGTTGCTGCACCCAAAGGAGACCGTGATCAACATCATGGTTGGCGCCTTCCCAACCGCTGCGATTGGCACCCTACGCTCCTGTCTCGCATGTTTCGGTTTCGAGACCGACGACCTCGAAAAGCCCACTGCGGTGCTTTCCGGCGGCGAGAAAGCGCGTTTGGTGTTGGCGCGCATGTTGTTCGATCCACCGAACTTCCTGGTGCTCGACGAACCGACCAACCACCTCGATGTCGAGTCCAAGCAGACGCTGCTTGAGGCGCTGAAGAAATACGATGGCACCATCATCTTCGTCAGCCACGACCGTCACTTCCTGTCGGTGCTTGCAACGCACGTGCTGGAAATTGATGAAGCCACCGCAACGACTTATTACGGTGGCTATCAGGGTTATGTCGACAGCACGGGCCACGCTGGCCCGGGTGCCTAAGCCCTACGAGTCGACCTTCTCGACCTTGTTGGCCTTGTAGTCGAAAATGGCGGTGAAGACCTCTTCGCCACGCTGCCACACGACGGTGCGCCGATCGCCGCTTTCGCGCAGTGCCTTGCGGATGTCGCGAGTGCTGGTGATGGTCACGTCATCGATGCTGACCAACTGATCTCCCTTCATCATGCCGGCTTCTGCCGCCATGCCTTCCTCGGAGACACCATCGATCTTGTTGCCTTCACCCATGAAGACGCCAAGGCGCTGCGGCTTCTTGTTCTCTTCACGCGGCAGCATCGAATCCATGTTGGACACGCGCCATGCCGCCGAAGCAACCACGCGCGAGGTAGCACGCTGGTAGTCCTGACGCACTTCCGCAGTCGTGTCGTTCTGCGTGTGGTGGATGTAGGTGTAGTTGGCTTCACCGAACTGATCCCAGAAGAATCCCGGGACCCCAGCGCTCAGGTAAGCATCGTGGTCACTGCCGACACCACGTGGCAAACGACCCTTCTCGATCAAGCGGAAGCGCGTGTGCTCATCCTCGTTCTCGGCGGTATAGCTGATGATCGGGCCAAAAGCCTCCTCGAACAGCGGCTTCAGAGCGGGGGTGGTACTGATGCCGGAACAAGCGTTGGTGCCGCCGTCATGGACGAACACGCCCGTGATCCTCTCCAACTCTTCAGGATGCTGCTTGATGTAGGCGCGTGAACCGAGCAGACCTTGCTCCTCACCGGACCAAAGCATGAAGCGAATGGTACGACGCGGCTGCAGGTTCTGCTCTGCCAAGATGGTCGACAGCAAACGTGCAGCTTCCAAGGTGGTGCTGGTGCCGGTGCCATTGTCTTGTGCACCGCGGGCGCCATCCCACGAATCGATGTGACCACCGATGATCACGATTTGATCGGCCAGGTCGGTGCCTGGGATCTCAGCAATCACGTTGTAGAGAGGAATCGGACCCTCGCGGAAGGTCTGGTCGATGTCGAACTCCAGCTCGACGGGGATGCCGTCGGTCAGGGAATCGAAGATGCTGCGGAACTGATCGCGACGCAACATGACGGTGGTGTGGGTGGGGAGGTCGTTGAAGTCGACCTTGGAGTTGCCGCTGGTGTGCACCAACTCGCCACGTCCCGGGCGGATGACACCAAAGATGCCTTCTTCATCACACATCTTGCCGAAACGATCCCGCAGTTCCATTTCCTCACCTTCCGGCACATCGCGATAACGCGGCGCGACGTTGCTGGAGGAGGCCAGGATCCAAGCACCACTCAACTTGCCGCGGAGGGCGTCGAGCTCTTCCTCGGTTTTCGGAGCGAGGAGAGCGAAGCCGCGCTCATTGCCTTCGGTGCCGGGAGTCCAGGAGCGGGTGGTGAAGACCAGCTCGCGTGGTTCCGGAGTGATCATGCGACCGCGCATGGAGTGGCGGTCGAAGCCGACTGGGAAGGTGCCCCATTCCTCGAGGCGGACGTTCTCGATGCCGAAGCTGCGGAACTGTCCAGCGGCCCATTCACAGGCTTCCTGCAGGCTCTGCGAGGAGGTCAGGCGGGGGCCGATGCCATTGGAGAGCTGATCGAGGAGGTCTTCGACCTGGAGATCGCCATCGGCAATGCCGTAAATGGCGTCGACCACGGGGTCGGAGGCTGGAAGGCCAGTATGAGGAAGACCCTCAGACTGGGCGGTGAGGCTGTTCAGCGGCAGGGAGACCGCGCACAGCAGGGGTAGAAGGATGCGGGAGGGTGTCATGACGGGTTTTGTACGTACAAGGCCGGTCAAGGATAGAATCTTCACGTGGATTCGGAGCATCGACCGCCTCCTGTTTTGTCGCCGCAGAACATTGTCACCCTAGGCAACCTGGCCTGTGGGGTGGGAGCCATGCTGTTGGCGGTGGCTGCCGTGGTAGAGGACAACCCGCAGAGGCTCTATCATGGGGCTTTATGGCTGGTTTTGGCCACTTTTTTGGATGCGATTGATGGCAAGCTGGCGCGCATCACCGGCACCGCCAGCCCGCTCGGTGCCCAGCTCGATAGCCTGGCCGATGCCGTGACCTTCGGCGTGGCTCCTGGCGTGGTGGCAGTGACCATGGTGCGCCTGCTGGCTCCGGAGCTCGATATTCAGCCGCATCCGCGCTTTCTGGTGATCGCCCCCGTGGTGTATTCCTGCTGTGCGGTTTTGCGCCTTGCGCGATTCAATGTCGATTCGGAACACGAAGATCTGAAGAAGGATCACGCGCATTTCATCGGCTTGCCCACTCCAGGCGCGGCAGCCATGCCTATTGCGATGGTGCTGTTCTACTTTGAGTTCGGCAAGACCAAGTTGTTCAGTGTGAGTCCGGAACTGGCGCATTCGGTGCAATACGCGATCATCTTGATGACACCCATCGTGCTGCTGTTGCTGGCCTTATTGATGGTGTCGCGCGTGCCGTACCCGCACTTCTTCGCTTGGATGACGCGCTCCACGCGCCCGGTCAACACCTTGGCGAAGTTCGTGGTGCTCTTCGGTTTGCTGTTCTTGGAACCGGAATTGGCGCTGCTCTTGATGGCGCTCTTGTTCGTCTTCGTGCCACTGATTCGTGACATCCCAGCGATGCTGCGGGCGGCCAATCCTAAATCCATCAAGAAGCAAGGATGAGCGTGGTCTACGTAGGACTCGGTTCGAACCTTGGGGATCGCGCCGGCTTCCTGCGCCGTGCTTTGCAGGATCTACGTCAGGTGCAGGGATTGCAGCTGATTGCATGTAGCGGATTCCGTCGCACGGATCCGGTGGGTGGTCCGGAGCAACCGGATTACGTCAATGCGGTGGTGCGAGCGGAGTCGAGTCGTCGGCCGGAGGCTTTGCTGCAGGAACTGTTACACATCGAGGGGCGGCATGGACGGCATCGGCAGGTTCCGAATGGTCCGCGGACCTTGGATTTGGATCTGCTGCTTTACGGTCAACACCGCTCGCAGACGCAAAGCTTGGAGTTGCCGCATCCACGATTGGAGCAGCGTCGTTTCGTGTTGGAACCTCTTGCCGAACTCAGTCCGCGTCTGACGCTTGCCGACGGACGCACTCCCGCAGAATGCCTGGCCTCACTCGCCTGATGCAAAAACTGACTGATGCTGCCGCGCTGAAGGCTTGGCGCGATGCACTTCCAAGCTCCACGCAGGTGGCTTTGGTGCCCACGATGGGGGCCCTCCATGTGGGGCACCACTCTTTGCTGCAACATGCGGCTAAAGACGGTGCCGCGGTGATCGCGAGCATCTTCGTGAACCCGCTGCAGTTCGAGCGCGAAGAAGATCTCACCTTCTATCCACGCACTTTGGCAGCCGACTTGGCCATGCTCGAGGACTTGGGTGTGGCGGCGGTCTACATGCCGTCGGTGGAGGATCTTTATCCGCAGGGATTTCAGGTGAGCCTGGACCCTGGGCCGGCGGGTGCCACTTTCGAAGGCGCCGCACGCCCCGGGCATTTCGCCGGCATGCTGACCGTGGTGCACAAGTTGTTCGCTCGTTGTCGTCCGCATACGGCTTGGTTCGGTGAGAAGGATGCGCAACAGTTGTTCCTGGTGCGACGCATGGCTGCGGATCTGGACATGGGCATTCAAGTCCACGCCTGCCCGACTTACCGTGAGGAAGATGGTTTGGCTTATTCCAGCCGCAATGTCCGGCTTGGAGAGCAGGCGCGTCAAGATGCTTTGGTGTTGTCGCGCGCCCTACAGGCCTGCACCGAGGCCTATGGCGAGGGCGAACGGAATCCGCGCGTCTTGGAATCCCAGATGCGTGCCCAATTCGAAGGCTCCCCGGCCGTCTTCGCTTATGCCGATGTCATCACCGAGGAGAATTTCGTCGCTGCTGAAGCTGGCGATGATCAACACTGGCGTGCGGTCGTGGCCGCACGATTGGATGGAGTCCATCTCCTCGACAACCGTTACCTCGGTCCTGCCTGATCGATGCCTACGCTCCAACCTCTGCGTACGCCAGCCAAGCTGAACTGGACCTTGGAAGTGCTCGGACGTCGTCCCGATGGCTTCCACATCCTGCACTCATGGTTCGTCGCCGCCGCCCTCTACGACGACCTGCTCGCCGTTCCAAGCGATGCGCCTTCTTCCCTGAAGGTCACTGGTCCGTGTGCAGCTGGCATCCCGGAGGATGAACGCAATCTCATCCTGAAGGCGGAGCAGCTGTGGCGTGCTGCAGGTGGTGAGGCACCGCAATTGCAATGGTCCCTGGTCAAGCGCATTCCGCATGCAGCCGGTCTCGGTGGGGGTAGTGGCAATGCCGCGGCTGCGTTGCTGTGGTTGGAGCATCATGCCACGCGTTCGCCCGACGCCGCCCTCGAAGCCTTAGCCCTGCAGATCGGCAGCGACGTCCCATATTTCCTGATGCCACAAAACGCCTGTCTGCTCGGCGGACAAGGCGAGACCCTCCTTGCAGCGACGGAAACTCCAGAATCCTGGGTGGTCCTTGCGATCCCATCCTTCGCCGTCCCCACCGCCGACGTCTTCCGCGCCCTCGAAGCACCCGCCTGGCACGCCGATTCGCCCCAGCCCTCTGCGTCCGACGCCACTGCCTTCCCAGCCCAACCCGGGCCCAATCATCTCCTGCCCGCCGCGCGCCTAGCGGCGCCCGAACTCACCGCTTTTGAGAGTGCGCTGCAAGAGGTCGCACCTTTCCATCTCAGTGGCTCGGGGGGCACCTTCTTTCACGCAGCGAAAACGCAAGAAGCTGCGCTGGAAATCGCTGCACGCGTGTCCGAAACATGTCAACATGTAGAGGTCGTCCCGTTGTTGACGGGACCGGTCCTTTCCCGCGACCCTTTGGTCTAGGGAAACCCAGTGAACAGGAGAGGAACGATGAGAATCACCCTGGTGATCGGACCCGGCCGCGTTGGTCGGAGTCTTGCTCTTGCCCATCGCCTTGCAGGCGAAGAGGTCCATTTGCTCGGTCAAGAAGAAGGTTCTTGGACCACCTGGGCTGCCGACCAAGGCATCCAGACCTTGACCGACTGGAAGGATGCACCGAAGGATGCAGATGTCGTCTTGTTCTGCGTTCCGGATGGCCTGATCCTGCAGGTCGCTGCCACTTGCGCGGCAACTTATCCCTGCAACGCCAAACTGTTCGTGCACACCAGTGGTCTGCATGACTTGGAGGCCTTGAAGCCCGTGAGTCTGGAAGGCGGATTCGTCGCGGCGATGCACCCGGTGATGCAGTTCGTGGATCCCGAGCGCGATGTCGAGGCCTTGAGCCATGCTCTTGTCACCGAAACCGCCGACCCGAATGCGCGCGAAGGTGTGCTCGAGGTCGCAGAGGTTTGGGGCGCACAGCCGATCCGTCTGAAGGCTGGCGTCGATCGTCGCCGTTACCACCTTGGATTGACCTTGGCTTCGAATCACATCACAGCATTGTTGGGGTGGTCGTCGGAGCTGTTGGAGCCGGTATTCGGGGATCGCACTTGGGATGTGGTCGAGCGCATGGCTGCACAGGCGATGCATGCGGCGCGTCAGGATGGTGCATCGAAAGCGCTGACGGGTGCCGTCGTACGGGGCGATGTCTCCACCGTGGAAGGGCATCTGCAGAGTCTGAGTGATCGCGAGAAGCACCGTTATGCGGGCCTCTTGGATCTGGTGGTCGATCTTGCGGAACAAGGCCAACGCCTGCCGCACGAGACTGCGGATCGCATGCGTGCCATCGCAGAGGAAGCGCGCTGAACCGCGTACTCGTCTCCCTGTACTGCGAAGATGAAGCGTTGCTGCGGCAACGTCTGGAGGTCTGTCGTGCGCGCGCCGCTTGGATCGAGTTGCGCTTGGATCGCGTGGAAGATTCCACTGCCGCACTTGTGGCCAAGCTGAAGAAGCTGCGCGAAGACTATCCGGAGTTTCGCTGGGTGGCTGCGTGTCGGTTCGCTTCGCAGGAGTCGGAGCAGATCCGTCTGCTCGAGGCAGCGGGGGAGGCTGGGGTGGATTTCGTCGACCAGCCCTTGGAGTTGCAGCAGTCCTTAACGTTGCCGCCGCAGGTGCACCGCATTCACAGTTGGCATCAAGAGGGTCCGGGTGGAGAAGCGCCGG
>JBMYYH010000123.1:0-7980 GCA_049609225.1 Planctomycetota bacterium
CGTCGGGCAAGAACCTGGGGTTCTTCAATGTCGCATTCTCGGCGCGGGCAACTGGTGAGAGTGCGTGGCTGTTGCTCGGTTTGACCGCACTTGGTTACACCGTCGGTGTGCAGGCATTCTGGGTGGTCCTGGGTGAAGTGCTCGGCGTTGCCGGTGCGTGGATCCTGATGTCACGCAGATTCAAACGCCTCGCCGATCATTACGACGCCATCACGGTTCCGGATTATCTGGAAGCGCGTTTCCGCGATTCAGGACATGCGCTCCGTTTGATCGCTGCAGGTGCACTGCTCATCTTCGTGCCGATCTATGCAGGAGCGCAGGTCTTCGCGACGGGCGCCGCCTTCCACGCATTCCTTGGATGGGATCACTTCCTCGGCGCCACGGTCGGCTTCGCCGTGGTGATGCTCTATATCACCCAAGGTGGATTCACCGCCGTGGTCTGGTCCGACGTTTTCCAAGGCAGCTTGATGGTACTGGGCTTAGTTGGCCTGCCTTTGGTTGCACTGTCCTATGCCGGCGACCTCGGTGCGGTGGCCGATGGCTTGCGCGCGATCGATCCACACCTGCTGAGTTTCCATGGTCCAGGTGAAGTAGGAAGCGGCCCGAGTTCAGGCAGCTGGGATCTCGGCACTTGGTTCAAGATCCTTGGCTTCGCTGCGATCGGCATCGGTTTCCTCGGTTCGCCACAAGTGTTCGTGCGCTTCATCTCGATGAAGGATGAGAAGCAGATCCTTCCTGGCACCATCACCGCGACGGTCTGGACCATCCTCGCGGATTCTGGCGCAGTACTCGTCGGCATCTTCGGACGCGTGCTCTTCACCATGGACGATATCGGCGACCACTCCGACAACATCCTGCCGACGATGGCGCAAGAACTGCTGCCCCCCTTCTTCAGTGGCCTGTTCATCGCGATGGTCTTGAGCGCGATCATGTCGACCATCGATTCCTTGTTGGTGGTGGCCTCGAGCGCAGGCGTGCGCGACTACTGGCAGAAGTGTCGGCACCCGGACATGTCCGACACGCAACTCATGGCGACTTCGCGCAAGGTGACGGTTGGTCTATCGCTTCTCTCCTTCCTCGTCGGCATTGGCATCCTGCTATACGACAAAGAGAACGGAGTCTTCTGGACCATCATCTTCGGTTGGTCCGGCATTGCCGCCACCTTCTGCCCCACCATCATCCTCAGTTTGTTCTGGTCACGGATGACGTCGCGCGGCGCGAAGGCCGCGATGATCGCAGGCTTCCTCGCAGTGCCGTTGTTCAAGTTCGCGGTGCCGCCACTGTTCAACGCAATGGGATTGAGCGCATGGTCCGGGTACTTGGCAGATCTGGATGTGCTGCTGCCGTCGTTCGTGATTGGATTCTTCGTCGCCATTGCCTTCAGCTTGACGGACAAGAAGGGCCAGGTCTTGCAGCGTGAGATCCTGACAGAAATCCGCGAGAAGGGATAGCCCAAAAAAACAAAGCAGCGCGCCTCCGGTCAGAGAAGCGCGCTGCGGAAGAGTGGATCACTCTTTTCCAATCAACACTGCGAGTACCCGCAACCCGGGCACTTGCAGCAGCCTTCTTCGAAGATCAGGTTATTCGCTTCGCAGGAGGGGCACTTGATCTTGAAGGCGCCGCCGGTGCCGGTACCGACGCGCGAACCGGTGCCATTCGATACGGGTGCCGCAGCAGAACTTCCGTGATGCAACTGATCCGGATCGACTTCGCCTAGCAGGATGGCGCGCAGACCGAAGTGCTCCTTCGCATCCATGTAACGCTTGAGTGATTTGGCCAGGCCATCCGCCAGCGACATGATGCGACCATCCCGACTCGGCACGGTCAGCGAACTGCCGATGCCTTCCAGCTGCTTCAGGGCCATGTTCAACTCGCCACCGCAACGCAGGAACAAGCTGATCATGCGGCAGACGGCTTCCAGGTCGGAGTTGGCGACATCGCCGCCCTTGCCGAGCTGTGCGAAGACTTCCATCTCGCGCTCGGTCTTCGGATCGACCGAGATCTTCACGTGCATGTTGCCGAACGGAGTCAGCTGACGCACCCGCAGGCTCGGCATGATCTCTGGAAGCTTGACCGGCTTGATGTTCTCGTGGGCCGCAGGAGCAGCAGCCGCAGCTTCCTTCTCCTTCAGCGCCATCGGCTGCATCTCGCGGCAACCATCGCGGTAGACCGTCACGCCCTTACAACCTTCCCGCCATGCCAAGAGGTAGGCGGTGCGCACATCGGACTCGTCCGAATCATGCGGCAGGTTGATGGTCTTCGAGACCGCATTATCAATCGAGCTCTGCCATGCAGCTTGCATCAGGATGTGCTCGCGAGGCTGCACATCATGCGCCGTCACGAAGACTTCGCGTAGCTCGGATGGAAGATCGGTGTTCTCGATGGTTCCATCCGCAAGAGCGATGTCGATGACCTGCTCGATCTGCGCGGCATCGCAGCCGGCCTTTTCGAGTGCAGTGCGGAAGTCGGCGTTGACCTCCTTCATGACCACGGGCACGCCATCGGCGTTCTTCATGACCTGACGCTGGAACGCCAAGCTGAACAATGGTTCGATGCCACCGGAGCACCCGGCGATGATCGAGATGGTGCCAGTCGGCGCGACGGTCGTCACGTGCGAGTTACGCCGCGGCTTCTTGCCTTCGACCTGTGGCTTGGAACCTTCCCAAGCCGTGAAGGGATCGCGTCCATCCTTCTCGACCAACTTCTCCGAGGCGAGGTAAGACTGCTCGGTGAGGCGAGCCGAGATGGCACGTGCGATCGAGAAGCTCTGCTCCGATCCGTAACGCACGCCCAGCTGATAAAGCAGGTCGGCGAAACCCATCACGCCCAATCCGATACGACGCTCCTGGTCGGCGCGCGCGCGAATCTCTTCGATCGGATAGTTGTTGATGGTGATCACATCATCCAAGAAGCGCACGCAGTCATCGACGGCGGTATCGAAACGCTCCCAATCGAAACGCTCTTCCCAACCGGCTGCTTCCGGAGCATCGGCCTTATAGAAGGTGTTGATGTTGATCGAACCGAGGTTGCAGGAACCATAAGGCAGGAGCCACTGCTCACCGCATGGGTTGGTGGCTTCGTACTCGCCGAGGTTCGGGACCTGGTTGTCTTCGTTGGCGCGGTCGAGGAACAACATGCCCGGCTCACCATTGCGCCAAGCGTGTTCGATGACCTGATCCATGATCTCACCGTAGGTCCAGTAAGCGGCATCGCTCGGACCTTCGCCAGCGGCAAAAGCATCGTAGTCCGCTTCGGAACAACGACGTCCGGTGGCCTTCCGCAGCCAAGCCTTCTGACCACCATGAGGGTTGACCACGGTCAAGCGCTCTTCCGGCGAGTCGACGACCTTCTGCATCCAATCGTTGGTGACGCCAACGGAGATGTTGTAGTTGGTCCAACGGCTCAGATCATCCTTGGCGCGCAGGAACTCGAGCACATCCGGATGATCGCAGCGCATCACGCCCATGTTGGCACCACGTCGGAAGGCGCCTTGTTGGATTGCATCGGTGCCGGAAGAGAAGGCATCGATGAAGGACAGTGGTCCGGAGGTGCGTCCGCCGCTGCTGGCGACGATGGAACCATCCGGGCGCAGGCGCGAGAACGAGAAGCCAGTGCCACCACCGGCTTTCTGGATCAGAGCGACGTGCTTCAGGGTGGTGAAGATGTCGTCGATCGAGTCTTCGACCGGCAGCACGAAACAGGCCGACAGCATGCCCATCGAACGACCGGCGTTCATCAGGGTGGGCGAGTTCGGCATGAAGGTGCCGGTGGCCATCAGGTCGTAGAAGCGACGCGACCATTTATCGCCGACAGGCTTGCCGAATTCCCGGAATTCCGGGGCGGCAACGGCGCTGGCCACACGCCAAAACAGGCCGGTGGCGGTTTCATTGACCTGGCCGGTGGTCTCATCCTTGGCCAGGTAGCGATTCGAAAGGACCGTAAGGGAGTTCTCGGTCAGGTTCGGGGCCGGCAGCTCTTTGGGCTGGGCAGGAATCGCGGGAAGCTTCGACTCAGTCGAACGGGGGGAGGTGGTGTCTTGAGAGCGGGACATGTGGATTCAGTGACGAGCCCAAAGAACGTATCGCTTTAGTCGTCCTGCTGCCAGAGGAATCCATGTCAAAATCTTGGGGCTTCCGACGCCGACAACCACAACATCTTGTGGCTCAAAAACCAATCGGCGTTAACCCCCGGAGACGTCGACCGCGAGCCTTTCGCGCACCGCAGTCAGCACTCTTTCCGGGGCAACATCCTGCCCACAGCGGAAGTGCTTCTCCGGACATTCCGGATGTCCATGGATCCCGCACGGACGGCACTCCAACTCCCCGACCTCCAAAACCACATCGCGCGGCCCCTTCGGCCCGAATCCAAAGGCCGGCATCGTGCTGCAAAACACCGCGACCACCGGAATCCCAGCCGCAACCCCCATGTGCATGGGTGCTGAATCATTGGTGATCAGGCAAGCGGCCCGCTCCAGCACTGCATAGGATTCCCGCAGATTGGTCTGCCCGACGAGATCCACTAAGCCCGGTCCACCACCGCTAAGACTTGTTATCTCGTCAGCCAAGGCGCGGTCATCGGGTCCGCCGAGCAGCACCACGCGCTCGCCCGCATCCAACAACTGCAGGATCGCCTGGGCAAAATGCTCCTTGGGCCAACGCTTGGTCGCCCAAATCGATCCCGGCGCCACCGCGATGAAGCCAGCTTCCGGCGTGAGCTCCAGCGCCCGATGCTTCTCCGCATCGGAGGGGTAAAGCCGCGGTCGATCCCAGGCTCCCCCACCTAACAGGGCGAGGTTGCGTTCGATCTCATGGAGATCCTTGGGGTAGGGCACCAACTTCGTGTAGAGCCAGGCGCCGGAGGCATTGTCATAGCCGACCCGCTTGGGAATCCGGGCGAGCTTCAGGAGGAAGGCCGTCCGCCAGGATCGATGGGAGCAGATGACGCGGGCATAACCGCGGCCGCGCAGCTTCTTGGCCAAGCGCAGGAGCCCGCCAAGCCCTTTGTCGGCGCCACGTTTCTCATATACCAGGACCTCGCGCAGCGCCGGATGCCCCGCCAACATTTGCGCCCCCCCCGGGGAGGTGAGGAAGTCCACGGGGCCCTCAAACTGGGCCGCGGCAGCACGCACCATCGGCTCGGCGCATAGGACATCGCCGAGAAAGGAGGTATCGACCAGCAGGGTGGCTGCGGACACGACGGTATTCTAGGCAACCCCGGGTTTCCCCGGTCCGCCACACGGCCATGTCCTTCCGCACCGTAATCGCTTGATGCAAAACCTCCCAGGCTCACGCCGGGAGGTCATGCGTCTTGCGTGGCCGATTGGTGTCTCCATGTTGTCCTTCACGATGAAGGGCTTCGTCGACATGCTTATGGTCGGGGAGCTCGGCACCGATGCATTCGGTGCTGTCGGCTTCGCGAGTGTCGCCACTTGGTTCGCGCTTACCTTCTCATGGGGAATCTTGCGCGGACAGCGCCCACTGGTCAGTCAGTATCTCGGCTCCGGTGACCGGCTGAAGGCATTCAGTTTCGGTGTGCATGCATTCGCCTTGGCCATCGTCTCAGGCGTGCTGCTGCTGGTTTTTGCGGCACCCATGGCGAACCTCTTCCACGACTTCGCCGCGACGACGGAAATGGAAGCCGAGGCCTTGGATGTCGGCTCCTCCTATTTCCGCATTCGCTTGCAGTGGTTGTTGCCGACCCTGATGACCTTCGCCATCGCGGAGTACTTGCGTTCGGTAGGCAACATGCGCGTACCGATGGTGGTGGACCTGATTGCGCACCCGCTCAATCTTCTGTTCAACTATGCGCTCATCTTCGGCAAGCTCGGCATGCCCGAAATGGGTGCGGACGGTGCAGCGCTCGGCACTGGCTTGGCCGACTTGTGTGCCTTGTTGTTGATCGTCTACTTGGTGCGGCAGCCCAAGCCCATTCCACGTGATGCATGGCGGCTGAAATGGGCACGCATGAAGCGTGTGATCAGTGTTGGTATCACGGGTGGCATCCAGTTCACTCTCGAAAACCTGTCCTTCCTTTCCATCACTTGGATCGTGGGCAAGACCGACACCGTGGCATTGGCCGTGCACCAGGCTGGAATCAATTTGGTTCATCTTTCCATCCTCCCCGCGGTCGCGATCGGCGATGCGGGATCGGTGCTCATCGGCAAATTCGTCGGCGAGCGCGATTGGGATGGTGCGAAGCGAACCCTGAACAGCACTCTGCAGATCATGGTCCCGTTCATGGGATGCATGGCTGTGGTGTACCTGATCTTCGGCCGCGAACTTTCCGCGATCTTCCTGAAGAACGAGGAGCCCGAGATCCTGGAGCGAGCCCTGGATCTGGGCAAGGGTGTGATGGCGGCCTGCGCCCTTTGGCAACTAGGCGACGCCCTTCAGGTCGCCTTCCGTTTCGCACTGCGCGCTGCCGGAGACCACATTTGGGTGATGTGGACAGGCATCCTCTGCACTTGGTTGCTCAGCATCCCCTTGTGCGCATGGGTGGTCTTCGTCATGGATGGCGACGTCGCCATGGTTTGGTTCATGTGGGCGGCCGAGATTTTCGTCGGCGGCGGAATCTTCCTTTGGCGTTGGCGCAGTGGTGCGTGGATGAAGAAGCGCCTTGTGGAAGACGAATACCAAACGGCTAGTGCGGATACGGTGTCTTCTTGACCGTCACGATGGCGTCGGTGGTATCGACGTCGGAGGTCTCGAAGCTAAGTTCCTTGCCCCTGAAGGAACCAAAGAATACGGAGTCGGGCGGTAGACCTGGAAGGTAAATGCTGCCTTGGTCATCAAGGATGGGCACCATGAGCTGAGGACGTCCGCCGCGGTTCCCTACATTCGGATCCACGCCTTTACCCAGCAAATGCACCAACAAAAAGTCACCTTCAGTGACAGGGGTCCCATCTTCGAATAAAGCCTTGCCGGTGAATACCACGCCCTCCTCCATCAAGGCATCGAAGCGAAGCGGGTCTGTGTCGGACCAGGCCACCGGACCATGGAACAACTGATTGGGCGGCAATGCACGCCGCGGTTCCCTCGTGTTGGTTGGCCAAATCAAGAGTTGAAACTCCTTCGACCGATTCATTTGCATTGGGAACTCGAGAGCGGAACCAGCGAGGTCTCCCCGATCTAAATCCAGGCGTTGTTTGTGGACGACTCGCCCTTCAGAAAGCAAGAAGGCCTCAAAGTGACTTCCGCTTTGGAATCCACCCACTGGATTCAGGAGCCTCAGTGTCACGGACTCTTCACCGAAGTTTTTGACCTCTTGCATAATTACAAACCGATCTTCCAACCCAACGTCTGCGACGTTGATGGTGAGGTTCCCGCTCGACATATTCGTCGGCCTTAATCGATTCTCGCGCTCGAACGCATTCGCAATTTTTTGGTTGTAGACCTGCCAAAAGCGCAAGCGAACTGGTGGAAGCCCATGCACGCGCACCTTTTCCCCGAAGGACAGATAAAACTCGGGCGCAGCTACACCAGTGCGATTATGGATTTCACCAATCTCCATCCCTTGGATAAGCAGCGGTTCCTCGAGCATCGTTGTCGGAAGACGTGGATCCGCCAAGTCAATCGGCTCTCCTCCACGGTCTACAAGGCTCAGGCTCAACTCCACAACTGGACCGGAGCCTACACGCAGGGTACCCAAGTCCAGAAACTGGCCGACATCGAGGTGAAAGGATTCTTGCACGACATAGATCTCGCCTTCTTTCGGTGACCAGGATGCCGTCAGAGTCTTCCAGCCTGGTAGTTGATTGTGCCAGGCAAAGGTGCCGTCGGCAGAAACTGGAACAGGGTCTTGGCGCGCCGACCAGGAGATCTCTCCGGGGTTCATGGGCTTACCCAACATGGATGGTGAAACACTTCGAAGAGAAAGGTGCACATCCTCCGGATGCACGCCGCCGATCGGAAGGCGGCCACCCGCCCCAGTATGGGTGATTTTTTGAATATGGAGACTGCGTGGTTCGCCCGGCTTCAACTG
>JBMYYH010000124.1:0-7923 GCA_049609225.1 Planctomycetota bacterium
CGCTCAATGGCATCAATCTCGAGGCCAAGCGCGGCGACCGCATCGCTTTGGTCGGATTGTCCGGCGCCGGCAAGTCCACCATCCTCGATCTCGTCGCGCGTTTCTACGACGTCAGTCAAGGCCGCGTCTTGGTCGATGGCACCGATCTACGCGATCTGCAGGTCGGCACCTGGATGGAACACCTCGCGGTGGTGCAGCAGCAACCCTTCCTGTTCCAGGCTTCGGTGCGCGACAACATTCGTTACGGCAGTCTGGATGCGACGGAAGAGCAGATCCTTGCCGCTTGTAAGGCCGCCAACCTCGAAGACACCATCGCGCAACTACCGGAAGGCCTCGACACGCAGGTCGGCGATAGTGGTTCGCGTTTGAGTGGCGGACAAGCGCAGCGCGTGACCATCGCGCGCGCCTTGTTGAAGGATGCCGATGTGCTGCTGCTCGATGAAGCGACCAGTGCCTTGGATTCCGAATCCGAACGCAAGGTGCAGGATGCTCTGGAGAACCTGATGGAAGGGCGCACCACCTTTGTGATTGCGCATCGCCTCGGCACCATCCGCAGCGCCGATCGCATTCTGGTTTTGGAGCAGGGCCGCATCATCGAGAGCGGTACCCATGATGAGTTGCTCAAGGCCAGCGGTAGCTATGCCAACATGTGGGCCTTGCAGGTCGGGGCCAAGCCGCCGACCGAAGAAGCGGCGCTCTCAGCTTGCGTCGACGAGTAGCACGACTGCCTTCGCGGTGATCGAGCCCGCACATCCACCTTCGGTGGTCTTGCCCTTCAGGTTTACGCGGTCGACATCCAGTTGCAGCATCTGCGCAAGATTCTCGCGGATGGCCTGACGATGCGGACGCAGCTTCGGCGTGTCGCAGATCAACACCATGTCGGCGGAGGCGACCTGCAGATTTCGCTCCGAAAGTAGACCCATCGCTGCGGCTACGAACTTCGTACTGCTGGCCCCTTTCCACTCCGGGTCATCATCCGGGAACAGGCTGCCGAGGTCGTCCATGCCGGCGGCACCGAGCAAGGCATCGGTGAGTGCATGAAGCAGGACATCCGCATCCGAATGCCCCAAAGGTCCGACATCATTCGGAATCTCGATGCCCCCAAGGATGCAGGGACGTCCGGCGGTGAGGCCATGTCGGTCCCAGCCGAGACCGATACGGGGGAGGGGATTAGGCATGGTCGGCGAGCGAGGGGTCGCGCATCAGGGCTTCTGCGAGAAGCAGGTCGCGCGGCAAGGTGATCTTGAAGTTGGGCCCCGTGCAGGGCACCAGTTCGGGAGCATGCCCGATCTTCTCGAGCATCATCGATTCATCGGTAGGCAAACCATCACGCTCGGCATCCCAGCTAGCGAAGGCCTCCAGCATCCAATCCCGACGTGCGACTTGCGGAGTCTGCGCGCGCCACAGGTCCTCCCGCGGCACCGTGTATTTGACCCGCGTATCGGTGCAACTCTGCTTGAGCGTATCGGCCAGCGGTTCCGCCGCCAGTGCCGCCCCCGTCCGACGTGCCGCTTCCAGCACGCGTTCGAGATCCGCGGCCTGCAACAACGGCCGTGCACCATCATGGACGAGCACCAGATCCGACTCCGGATCGGTGGCCTCACAGCCATGACGGCTCGAAAGCCAGCGCTCGGCACCGCCGCAGACCACCACATCGGCGCCCAGGGCGTGTGCATCGGTGTGCCATTCGTCGGCCAGGCGCTGACGATCAGCCTCGTTCATGACCAGTACGATCTGCCCAATCGAGGCACTGTGGCGCATGGTCTGGAGGCTGTAAGCCAATACAGGGCGGCCACCTAGGCGCAGAAGGGCCTTGTTGGTGCCTCCCATACGTCGGCCGAGCCCGGCGGCGACCACAACGGCGGCGGTATCTGCCTTCATGACCATAGGTTAGCAAGGAGGGCAAAGAAGTCTCAGGAAAAGCCAACGTTCAACTACCTCGGTCGTTATAGAATCCAACCCGGCAAGGAACCATGCAGAAACTGCTCCCCCTGATCCTCCTCCTGGTGGCCGCTCTGGTCGCCACCTTCTACTTCCTCACTCCATCGAGCGAGTCTGAGAACCCGGCCGACGTCGTCGCGGAGGAGGACAGTGCGGTCGATCCCGCAGCTGGCCTGGATCCGCAAGACCAAGCGCCAAAGGCTGCGACCTTGGAGGGCGGCTCCGCCATGGAGCGTTCGGAGCTTGAGGATCAGAGCACCGAACAAGCCAGCGGTCTGACGGCTGGCAACACCGGTTTCGTCACCGCACGGCTGGTGGATTTGGCTGGCAATCCACTCGGCGGCAATCAGCTCGTCGCGCGTGGGCAGGCCATGTTCGGCATGGGCTCGGAGTTGAGCAGTGCCACCAGCACCGACGACGGCAAGGTCCGACTGGAAGTGCCAGCAGGGGACCGCGTGCACCTAGCGGCCTTTGGAACCTACTGGACCCAGACCACCATGGAGTTGGCAGCCTTGCGTCCGGAGGAGGAAGTCTCCATCGGCGAGATCATCCTGACACCGGCCGATCGCATCACCGGTGTGGTCAAGGATGCGCAAGGCAATCCCAATGCGCAGGCCAAGGTGAGTCTGGTCGAAAGTGGCTCGGATCTCATTATCGGTAGTGGCATCTCGCATCAAACCACGACCGATGCCGATGGACGCTTCGAGATCGGCGGCATCGCATCTGGCACTTACCGCCTACGGGCCCTGGGTCATGGTTTCGCGCCGGCATTCGAGGATCCAGTCATCATCGTCGCGACCGGCAAGGATGTGGAAATCGATCTACAGCTTGGCGAGGGACGTCGCGTCACCGGTGTGGTCTTGGATGTGGACAGTCGTCCTATCGCCAACGCCATGGTGGGACCGCAGCGTTCGCTCTTCGACATGGAGCTCGGTCCCACGCCGGAGAATCCACGCGGACGGATGGATGGTGTGCAGACCGATGCACAAGGTCGTTTCGAACTCGGCGGTCTCGATGAGTCCATCGAACAACTGGTCATCCGCGGCGAAGGCTTCGCAACGCATCGTGTGATGTTGCCCGGAGAAGGCCAGGAGGTCGTGGTGAAGTTGCGTCGCAGCCTGACTTTGGCGGGAATCGTCGTCGACGAGGATGGCGAACCCTCACAGGAAGCGGAAGTGCGCATGTCCATGGGCGAAGATCAGCTCGAGGAATGGGAAATCGGCGGCCGCGAAGTCGGACGCGCGGTGACCGATGCCGATGGGCGATTCCGCATCTCCGGCCTGCGCCCTGGCAGCCATTTGATCAGTGCCTACTCGCGCGACGGACAAATCTTCGATGCTCCCTTGGACATCCAAACCAGCCTCGAAGACCACGAAGTGCGTTTGGACCCTGCAAGTCATCTGGTCGTCATGGTCAAGGATGCCAATGGCAACATGTTGCCGGGCGTGGATGTCGAGATCCACGAGGCCTCCGTCGACGGCATGTTCGGCGGCATGGAATTCGAGTTCGAGCATGAATCCAGCAGCTCCGAAGATGGCGAGAATGCCTCCACGCGCGTGAGGCGCGGCGGCACCGGCTTCCAGGAAACCACCGACAAGATCGGCGGCGCCGTTTTCTACGGCATGCCGGAAGGGGATTACGTCGCGACTTTCACCAAGGACGGTTATGCCGAAGGCAAGTTGGAGTTCACCCGCACAGCGGAATCGCAGACGGAGGAGGTGGACCTGCCGAAGGCTGCACAACTCATCGTCCGCGTGGTCTCTCCGGCGCAAACGCCGCAGCCCGGCGTGGAGATCTACCTCAAGCGTCTAGATCAAGAAGCCGAGCTGATCACTGAGCAAAGCGATACCACCGGGCGCGTGGTATGGCCGCACCTGGAAGCCGGGCGTTATGAAGTCGGGTACCGCGAGGCGGATGCCGGAATCGGTGCAGGCATGATGGTGATCGGGTTCGGTGGTCCGAAGAAGAAGAAGTCCCACCCGGTGCAAGAAGTCGACCTGATCGCACAAGCCGCCCTCGAAGTGCAGGTGGAGGTGCGCGACTTGGCGTTGGTGAATGTCACGGTGAAACGCAATGGCGTGCTGGCCGGTGGCGTGGATGCTTGGCTCGAGAAACCGAGCGGTGGCCCGGGACCGGGTGGCATGGACTTCAACCGTCCGTCGGCAACCAAGACCGATGCCCATGGTGTGGCACAACTGCCGGGTAAGGAACCGGGCAAGTACGAGTTGGTCGTACGCGGTGGACAACAGGCTCCGCAAGTGCGCGAGAAGGTCACCTTGGTTGCAGGCATGCAGGATTTCGAAGTGGAGATCCCGGGAGGGGAGGTCGTCGGCAACCTGTTCGCCGAAGGACGCCCTCTGGCAGGCGCTACGCTGACTTTGGTGGCGGATACTTCCGAGGAAGAAGGGGCAACGCGCACGCGTGGAATGGCCATCATGATGGTGGACGATGGCGACGGCATGAACGTGCAGATGTCCAGCGGCAACCCCAACGATGCCAGCGCCGTTTCCGATAGCGATGGTGATTTCCGTTTCACCGATGTCCCTGCAGGTACTTGGAAGGTCGAAAGTCGGGCCCGTGGTTATGAGCGTTGGAGTTCGGATCCCTTCACCGTGCATGAAGATGGCACGGTCGATCTCGGCACCCAACGTCTGGTGAAAGGTGCGAGCATCAGTGGCGCCGACCTCAACTTCGATGCGGAAAGTCAGCAGACCGGAAGCATGTTCGGCATGTCTTCGATCCTGCAACTGCAGGATGAAGAAGGGGAGACCATCGACGTCGGACTCACGCGCTCGGACGGCACCTATCGCTTCGCTGACTTGAAGGCAGGTAGCTACACCATCCAGCGTGGCAGCTATACCTCCGATCCAATCACGCTGAGTCCTGGCGAGCAGAAGACGCACGACCTCCCGAAGCAGTAGCATGGACGCGTGGCATCTCCACGAGTCTTGGGCATCGACCCCGGCACCCAGCTGGTCGGTTGGGCCGTCGCCGAACGTCAGGCCGACGGCAAGCTGATCCGCATCGCCTCCGGGGTGTGGAAACTCGGACGTGCTCCCATCGCCATGGGAGTGCGTCTGCATAAGCTGCATCAGCACCTGGCGGAAACCCTGGCCGAGCACCGCCCAACCCAGCTGGCTTTGGAGGCCGCATTCTTCGGCAAGAACGCGCACTCAGCCCTCAAACTTGGGGAAGCGCGCGGTGTGGTCCTGCTGGCTGCAGAGGCTTTCGGCATCTCCGTGACCGAAATGCCGCCCGCCACGGTGAAGGCGCGTGTGGCTGGCACCGGTGCCGCCACCAAGGAGCAGGTCGACGCCCTCGTGCGGGTCCATTTCGACCTGCCCGACCTCGAGACCGACAGCGCCGACGAATCCGATGCTCTCGCGGTTGCGGCCTGTACCCTGCTGGATCCGCACGCTCAGGAAGCTACTTCCTTGGAAACGCCGCAATCTGGGGGCAAGCCGTCGAGAAAACGCGGTAAACTGCCTCCAGGAGCGACTTTTCAGTGATTCCCCCTAAGGAAAAGCCGAGCTGGGATTTCGAGGAATTCCTGAAATGGCTCGCACACCATCCCGAGGCCCTGGAGCCAGGCTTGCGGATGTTGGATGAGCCTGTGCAGTTGGGGCCTGACTTAGCGCCGGATGCTTGCGGTTTGGATGGCCTTGGCCGCCCTTGTTTGGTGGTCCACATCGCCAAGTTCACGCCAGGCACCTACGACCGTTTGTTGGGTTTGATCGCGCGCATGCGTGCCGAGGCCGATCAGTTTCGCGGCATCATCCCGCAGCCGACCGCGCCGCGCTTGATGCTGTTGGCGCCCGCCTATCCAGACGAAGCCAAGGAGCGTTTGGCCCTGCTGGCCCAAGCCTTCCCGCTGCGCTGCTTCCGCGTGCAGCCTCCTGCCGATGGCCGCCGCAGCCCCAGTGTCATGGTCGAGGATCTGATGGCCGAGCCCACGCTCGATCAACACCTCGCCACCCTGCCCTCCCAGCATCCCACTCGCTTCGCCCGACGCCTCCTGTCGGCCTGCCGTGTGCTCTATCCGGTCGTCCTCATCCGTGGGGAGCAGTGGCCGCTGGTGCTGCAAGGTGCCATCGGACCGCTGGCCACCGTCCTCGCCGCCTCCGACGGCCTGCACTTCGCCGTTTCCGGTCAAGTCGCGGGGCAAGCCCTGCTGCCGCTCGAGTCCGACGACGCCACCGATTTGGCCATCGACTTCTTGATGCAGGCGCAGGAAAAGAGCGGGTCGAGCGCCGCCTGATCCGTCTTCCGGGCATGAAGAAGGGACTGCATGAAGTCCTGGTGGCCGGCATGTTGTTGTGCGCAGCCTGGCGCGGTGCAGCTTTGCCCGCTGCGGTGCGGTTGCAAGGTTGGACAGAGCCGGGCGGTGGTCCACAAACCTTCGTGCCGGATTTGCAGCATGATGATGCGCTGCGTTTGAGTTGGTTGCCGGGGGTCGGTCCATACCGAGCTCAGCAGATCGTCGCGCAGAGGCCGTTCTTGCAGGTTCCTCTGTTGCCGCGGCGCTTGAGCCTGCTGCCCGGAATAGGGGAAACCACCGCGGAGGGAGTCGCCGGCTGGTATGCCCGACAAGCCCAGGGCATCACCCAGGAGGAGTCCGGCGCAGCGTTAGAATAGGGGGATGAATCGGAGTGCGGAGCAGGGCGAGCGCGTCGCACGCATCGTGGCCTTGGCCCTAGAGGAAGACCACGCTGCCGCGGATGCCACCAGCCTCGCGGTGGTGCCGTCAACAGCACGCGCCCAAGCGGAAATCCTGGCCCGCGAGCCAGGCGTCTTGGCAGGCTGCCGTTATGCCGAAGCCGCTTTGCGTCAATGCGAAGCCGCGATGGAGATCACCTGGAACAAGGGTGATGGCGATGTCATCGCAGCGGGGGATCAAGTGATGTCTTGTCGTGGCAATGCAGCAGCGATTTTGGCGGCGGAGCGGACCGCATTGAACTTCCTGCAGCAGTTGAGTGGCGTTGCGAGCTTGACCGCGCGGGCGGTGCAACAGGCAGGCTCGGTGCAGGTCTTGGATACGCGCAAGACCGTGCCTCTGATGCGTGATGCGCAAAAGGAAGCCGTCGTCCTGGGCGGTGGGGTGAATCACCGTCGTGATTTGGAAGACCAGCTGCTGCTGAAGGAGAATCACTTCGCCTTATCCGGGCTACCTTATGCCGAAACCGTGCGCCAAGCGGTGGCGTCGGCAGCAGGCAAGAAGGTCGGGATTGAAGCCGAGACTTTGGAGCAGGCGCAACAGGCCTTGGCTGCCGGCGCCGCCTACGTCCTGCTGGACAACTTCCGCGGGGAAGCCCTGCGCGAGGTCGCAGCCACCTTGCGCGCGGAGTTCCCCGATGCCGTGCTCGAAGCCAGTGGTGGCTACACCATCGACGAACTTCACGGCCTTGCCGCCATGGGATTGGATCGCGTTTCCATGGGCGGCATCACCCATTCGGTGCCGGCGCTCGATCTATCGATGCTGCTCGAACCGCTGCAGGAGGCATGAACTACACCACGCTGCTCGCTTGGCCCCGCGGAATGCGGATTGGCCTATGGCTGGGCGGCCTGGTCTTGATCTTCGTGTTGGGCAGCATGCCGGGGCATTACCGTCCGGCATCCGCAGGTGGGGGCTGGGCTTACTTCAGCAACTATCTGCATCAACCGCTCTATGCCATCGTCGGCCTTGGATTCCTGGTGGTCCTACGACGCCCCAACCTCGGCTGGCTGGATTGGTTGGCCGCCGCTGCCTACGCCTTAGGCATCGGCATCCTCGACGAGATCCATCAGGCTTCCGTCGAAGGTCGCTCCTCTTCCCTGTGGGATCTGGGGAGTGATGCCCTCGGTGCCTTCGGCATCGCTTACCTCGCCTTCCTCACCACCCAAGGTGCCCGCTGGCGACGGCAACTGCCCCTTCTGTTCTTCCTGCTGGCCTTGAGCCTGGCTTGGAATTGCATCCCATCTTTCGCTCCGGAACAACCGCTTCCC
>JBMYYH010000125.1:0-7877 GCA_049609225.1 Planctomycetota bacterium
CGGAGGGCTATTGTATTAGAAACCAGCACGGTTTCGGCAGGACAATTCTGCAACCTTTCCACGGCCGGCCCGCAGAGGACCGCATGAGTGGCTGCGATGATCACCCGCTGGGCCCCCTTCTCCTTGAGGATCCGGGCCGCCTCGGTGATCGTACCGGCCGTAGAGATCATGTCGTCGGTGAGGAGGATGTTGCAGCCCTCCACATCGCCGATGACGTTTTCCATCTCCACGGTATCCCCAGAAACCCGTCGTTTATCGACGATGGTCAGGGGGCAATCCAGCGATTTCGCCCATGCGCGGGCCAATTTCACACCGCCGACGTCGGGCGAACAGACCACCAGATTATCCAGGTCCATCTCCAAGACCTGGTCCTGCAAGGCGTTTCGCGCCCACAGATGGTCCACCGGGATATCAAAGAAGCCCTGGATCTGCTGGGCGTGGAGGTCAATGGTGAGCACCCGATCGACGCCAGCGCTGACCAGCATGTTGGCGACCACTTTGGCGGAGATCGGCACGCGGCCCTCATCCTTGCGGTCCTTGCGGGCATAGCCGAAGTAAGGCATGACCGCGGTGATGCGTCCGGCCGATGCGCGACGCAAGGTATCCACCATCAACAGCAGCTCGAGAATGTTCTCGTTGACCGGCGGCCCGGTGGGCTGCACTACGAACACATCGGAGCCGCGCATGTCTTCATGCAGTTTGATGTCGATCTCGCCATCGGGGAAGCGTCCGATCGAGGCGGCGGTCATCGGCACATCGAGATAGCTGGCAATCTCGTTGGCTAGGTCGGGATGGGCACTGCCGCTTAGCAGCTTGAGTCGGGAATCCTTGTAGCTCATGGGTGGAGCGGAGGGAATGGGTTCGGGCTCAGGAGGATTGGGGGAAAGGCTTTGCAGGCACGCCGACGACGGTCACACCATCGGGCACATCATGATTTGCCGTAACGATGGACCCGGCACCCGTGGTGGCATCATCCCCCACCTTGACTGGCGCGACGAGGACCGACCCGGAGCCGATGAAGGCCCGCTCACCGATGGTGGTCTGATGCTTGTTGTTGCCGTCGTAGTTGGCAGTGATGGTACCGCAACCGATGTTGGCCTTGGCGCCGATGGTGACGTCGCCGAGGTAAGTCAGGTGCTTGGCTTTGGCACCCGGACCGAGATGGGCATTCTTCGCTTCGACGAAATCACCGATGACGGAGCCGTCGTCCATGCGCACACCGGGGCGCAGATAGGCGAAGGGCCCAACACTGCAGCCTTGCCCGATCGAGACGCCTTTGGAGATCACGCAGAAGGGCCGAATACGGCTTCCAGGGCCGATTTCGACATCGACTTCGATATGGGTGCTGCTGGGATCATCGAGGATCACGCCAGCTGCCATGTGGTCCGACAGAATGCGTTCGCGCATCAGCAAGGAGGCGCGCGAGAACTCGTGCAGATCGTTGATGCCGAGCACTTGCTCCCATTCATCTTCGATGCAGACGGTCGCGCCGGTGGTCTCCTTCAAGACCTGCACGGCGGCATCGGTGAGGTAGACCTCGCCTTGAGCATTGTCGGTTCCGACCCCAGCCAAGGCGACGCGCAACTTGGCGATGTCCAACACGAAGACGCCGGAGTTGATCTCATCGATTTCTTCCTGTTCCGGCGAAGCATCCGCCTGTTCGACGATGCCTTGCAAGGCGCCTTCCTCATCCCGCTCGATGCGACCCAAGCCAAAGGGATCGGGCACCAAGGCGGTCAACATGCCGTTGCCTTGTTCGACCAAGAGTTCCAAGGTCTCGCGACGCAGCAAAGGAGTATCGCCACAGAGCACCAACAGACGCCCTTCCTCCGGTAACACTTCCAACGCACAAGAAACCGCATCACCGGTTCCGCGTGCCACTTCTTGGATGACCACCTTCCAATTCTGGTGGCCGGACTTCTGCAGCCAACCCTCGATCGGTTCACGATGCTTGGGGCCGAGGACCAACACGCGTGACGCCGCCTCCAGCTTGGCCGTGGCCTCGAAGATATGTTCGAGCAGCGGGCGCCCGCAGAGGTCAAGCAGCGCCTTGGGGCCGCCGGTCCGCAGGCGCGAACTTTCGCCGCCGGCGAGGATCAGGACATGGAGAGAAGGGGCAGCCATGGCGAACGTCGAAAGTATATCTACACGCAAGGCCTTACACTGTGGGTTGACCCGACGAACCCTGCGTGGATTCCCGCTTCCTCTTCACCCTGCCTGGCGTCCCCCGCCGCACCATCTCCCGCTTCATGGGTTGGGTGGCGCGGATGCGCATCCCCCTGCGTTGGCGGCGCTCCTTATGGGGTTTCGTCGGCCGCAGGCTCAAGATCGACCCGGCCATGATCCCGGGCGACCTGCGCGATTACCCCAGTTTCTTGGCATTGTTCACGCGACCCCTGCCGGAGGGAGCACGTCCATTGCCAGAGATGCCCGGCTGGCTCGCCCCTGCCGATGGCCGCCTGGTCTCGATCAATCAGGTCACCACCGAGGGCAGCTGGGTGATCAAGGGCTGCCCCTACTCCAACGAGGAGCTGCTGCCCGACGGCGACCTCGGTGGACTACTGGGCTATCGCGCCTATCAGATCTACCTGTCGCCGCGAGACTACCACCGCTTCCACGTGCCTTGCGATTGCACCATCGAACGGGCCATCGTCGAGCCTGGGGATCTGCAGCCGGTGGATCCGCTTTTGGTACGCCGTTCGATGCGCGTCCTCAAGACCAACCGACGTATCCTGCTGCATTGCCGGGATGCGGAAGGTCGGCCTTTCGCGATGCTGTTCGTTGGCGCGCTCAACGTCGGCGGCCTGGCCTTCCCCTTCGACACCACCCTTGGACAAGGTCCATGGGTGCGCACCACCCATCACTATGATCCGCCCACCAGGATGGCGGCTGGCGATGAATTGGGTATGTTTGAATTCGGTTCGACCGTGGTGATGTTCGTGCCACCTGGATTGCGCAGCCTCACCGAGCTCGACGGAAGCACTCTCGCACGTACCCTGATGTTGGCCCCACCCCAAGGGCCGGAGACCACTGCCACTGAGGAAAGCCATGAAGGATGAACGTCTGCATGCCATGTTTCGGGTCGTCGCGACCCTGCATCACGCTGAAGAGGCTGCCTTTGTCGAAGCCTGTGCAGATTTTCGCGATCGCTTCGACTCCGAGCGTTTCCTGCTGACGGATCTCCTCCGCGTTTGCCATCTGTTCTACGGCTTTCCACGAATCGTGCGGGCAACCACCTTGCTGGCGCAGCAAATCGGATTCGTGGCACCCGAGGAGGCGGTGGCGTTTCCGGAGGATCGCCTGAAGACCGGCGAGGATGCCTTCCGTGAGGTCTATGGCAAGGATGCCGATCCAGTGCTCGCGCATCTTGAGCGGGTCGATCCGACCTTCCGCAGCTGGGTGCTGGGGCATGCCTATGGCACCACCTTCGCCACCACGCGCTTGAGTCTGGAAGAACGCGAACGCATCAGTGTGTTGGCGCTGTCGGCGAGTGGTTGTTGGCAACAGGCGCGCTCGCATATGCGCGCTTGCTTGCGCCACGGCGTGAGTGCCGAGATGTTGCTCGCCGACCTGCAGGCCGTCTCGTGGCTGGATCAGGAAGGCTTGGATCTGGCTACCACCTGCATTCACGCGGAAGCGCAGCTGGGATGAAGCATGCGAAGTCGTTCCGTCATCTGGTTCTGACCCAGTTCCTGACGGTCTATAACGACAACCTGTTCAAGCAGAGCGCTTTGCTGTTGGCGATCGCCTTGCAAGGCGAGGGTGGCCATGGACAGGCAACTGCGCAGGCCTTGTTCTCCATGCCGTTTTTGTTGTTCGCGGTGGTCGCCGGCGATTGCGCCGACCGCTTCCCCAAACGCAGCGTCATCTTGGCCTGCAAGGCGGCGGAAGTCTTGGTGATGTTGTTGGCTGCGGTGGCCTTCGTCAGCGGCAACCTGATCTTCGTGTTGGCGGTGGTGTTCTTGATGGGCACGCAGTCCGCCTTTCTGGGTCCTGCGAAATATGGCGCCTTGCCGGAGCTCACGGAAGTGGGCGAACTGCCGCGGGCGAATGGATTTTTTCAGGCCACGGTGTTGCTCGGCATCCTGTTCGGCACAGGTTCTGCGGGACACCTCCCCTCGACCGATCTTTGGATTCTCGGCCTTGGCATGGCCATCCTTGCTGCGATTGGCGTGCAAGTCGCGCGCGGCATGACGCCACTGCCCCCCGCCGCACCCGGCAAACGCATTCGTTTCGACCCTCTCGGTCGCTTGGTCCGCGGCCTCTCCGATGCCCGACGCCTCCCCGGACTACTCCCCGCTCTTTGCGGACATGCGGTGTTCTGGTTCTGCGGCAGCTTGTTGCTGCTGGCCTGGAATGAGTTCCTCGCGGTGAATGCGGAAGGCGTGGCTCTGGTGGAGATCGATCCCGGCACCTGGTCCCTGGGTTTGGCCGGCTTGAGTCTGTTCATGGCCCTCGGCGCCTTGGTTGCAGGCCAGGGCTTGAAGGCGCGTCTGCCGCGTTGGATCCCGGTCTTGGGTGCCTTCGGGATGGCAGGTGGATTTGCCCTGGCTGGATGGATGGAACCGAAGCCTTGGCCGCTGTTCTTCGCGATTGGTGGGGCCAGTTTCTTCTCGGGCTTCTACCTCATCCCCTTACGCAGCCTGATGCAGACCTTGCCGCCGCACGACAACATTGGCGCGGTTTTGGGCACCGGCCAGATGCTGGATTTCCTGCTCATCTTCCTCGCCGCACTCGGACGCCCTCCCATGGCGGAGTTGGGCATGGGGCCGCAGGAATTACTGTTGCTGCTCGGCGCCGTCTTGGCACTCACGGGCGTGGCCTTGAGTCGGTCCTTGCCACGTTGCGTGGATCTCAGCGCTGCGCGAACTGCAGCTTGAGTTCCTGCACCACCAAACCATCCGGGCATTCGGCGAGGAAACGAGCCAAAGTGCTTGGCGTGGCGCTCCACGGACCTACCGGCAGACCATCCAGACTGACCTGTTCGCCATCCCAGGCCAGGAGCTGCAAACCCAAGCCGGATTGGATGCCGAAACCGGGGTAGCGTCGGCCGGAAACGAAGAGTTGCGGAGGCGCGGCGCCGGCTTGTTGGAAGACGATGTCGTCGAGCCAAGTGAAGGTCTGGGGTGGACGTTGTTGCGGCTTCAGGCTCCAACCGATTTGCCAGCCGACCATCTTCCAGCGACGCAATTCTTGACGCAGATCCAAGTTCCAGGTGCCCGTCACTTCAAAGGCCTGGAGTTTCAAGTGCACTTGATCCCCTACCTGTACCACTTCGGCTTCAGGTAGGCGCTCGCGCAAGGTCTGCACTAGAGGAAGACTGGTTTCAGGAGTCTGCGGCACCACGACTTCGGTGGTGTTCTCGTTATGGAATGTGGGATTCTGCAGACCACCTTGTTGACGTTCCTGACGCCATTGTTCCACCCAATAGGTCGGTTGCCATTCGGTGGGCAGGTCGGCGCGGAAAGCTTCATCCATGAGGGTGATCGCGCGCGGCAGATCCTCCTGGCACCAAGTCAGCTGCGCTACCAACCACGGCTCTTCGCGACTCAACAACCACGGCACCACGAAGGCTGGATCGAGGTCAAGCAGGTCGACATGGACTTGGGTTTGTCCGAGATAATCCACGGCATGGCCCACGCCATTTTCTTCAGGCACCAGACGCCCTTGCAGCATGCCGCCGGAACGCAGGCGCAACTGCACTTGCGAACCGAGCATCTCGCGGAAACGGGTGCGTAGGCGTCGGTCGAGGGCGACGAGCTCTTCGATTCGCGCAAGGTCGGCGCGTGCATCTTGACTATGCAGGAACACCACCGGGTCGACGCGATCCCAACGGCGCCGGGCCTCGTCGAAGGAACCACTGCGCATCAAGCGTGCGGTATTGATGCGGACGGCTTCCACCATGTCCAAAGCCAAACGCAAACGTGCTTGTTCGGCTTCATTCTCCAACAGCACGCGACTCATCTGCAGGCGTCCGACAGGATCCGGTGCGCCTGGATGCAAGGGTAGATCGGTGGTACGCAAGCCGGCGCGACGCCATTGATCGATCACGGCAGCGGACCAAGCCTCCTCATCAAAGCTACCGCGGTCGATGGCTTCGCGGGCGAAGGACATCTGCTCCGTGAGTAGGTCGATGGCTTGACCGGCAGTACGTTCCGCTGCGACGGCAACCTGCGACTCGGATTGATGCACCCAAGCGCGACGCAACTCCAGGAATCCAAGCGGTGCATCCTTGGGCACGCGGGCGCGTTGGATGGCCTGGCATTCGGCCAGGGCGTCGCGGAAACGACTGGCGGCGAGTGCAGCTTGGAAACGCGTTTCATAGGGTGCGTGCCAGGCTTCAAAGTACGGAGCGGGGTCGACCTGCGGGGTTTGGAGGTCGTCGGCGGTGGGCGCATCTTGGGTGGGTTTCGGATAAAGATCCGAAGGTTGTTCGAGCGACGCCTGCGCACCCTCCTGCGCTCCGGAATCCACAGGGGTGGTGTTGGAGGACCAGGGGCTCCACCACAGGGTGGCGCAAGCGAGGACTGCCGTCATCCCGGAAAGACTGGCGGTGCGGATGCGTCGACGGCGTCGGTAGCGTGTGATCAACCGTGGCGTATAGCCCAACAAAACGCGGCCCAAGTCGGCCCCGAAGTCATGCGCGCGGGCATAACGACGTTCCGGATCCTTGGCCATGGCGGTCAGGACCACTCGCTCCAACATCGGCGGCACGTGATCCGGCAGTGGCTCCGGTTCCTCGTGCAGCACGCGGTGGATGACCTCCCCCACGCCTTGACCGAGGAAGGGTGGTGCACCCGAAAGGGTGTGGAACAAAGTGGCGCCGAGCGAATAGATATCCGCCTGCTCATCCACCTCGGAAGGATCCCGCGCCTGTTCCGGCGACATATAGGCCGGCGAGCCCAGAGCCGCACCTTGGCGAGTCATGGTCGGATCCTCTTCCCGGCGCACCAGGCCGAGGTCCGCGAGGATGGCTCCCCGAGCCCGACTGATCAGCACATTGTGTGGCTTCACATCGCGGTGGATCGCACCTTGACGATGCAGATACTGCAAAGCCCGCGCAATCTGCACGCCAAACCGCGCCGCCTGCTCCCAACCCAAAGGGCCTTCACGTAGACGTTCCCGCAGCGAACTGCCATCGACGTATTCCAGCAGCAATGCCGGTCGCCCCTCCACTTCCGGGGCGCCAAAACTCCGCACCAAGTTCGGATGCGAAAACTCCTCGAGCAGTTGGCCTTCGCGACGCCACCGCTCCAGGATGCGTGGATCCCTCGCCACACTGGGACGCAGGACCTTAAGCGCATAGGAAGCGCCCTCCGCATCCTCCACCAGGAACACCAGGCTCAGGGGCGATTCGCCCAGACGTCGGACCATACGCAGGCCTTGCGGCAGCGACGGCAACCCGGTGTTTTCTTTGCCTGGTGTCGGCGGAGGTTGTGAAGTCAGGAGCCGCCTCCTTCCGCGGATGCAGGCTCTTCTGGCTCCTTCTTCAGGAGGCTGTACTTCTCGATCTTACGCAGCAAGGCAAACCGAGTGATGCCCAACAACTTGGCTGCGCGCGAACGATTGCCCGGCTCCTTCTCCAGAGCCGACGTGATCGCCGCAATCTCCAAGGCACGGACTCGTTCCGGCAAAGGGAACTCCGGTCCAGGATCGCCGCCCGCGGTCTCGGCATTCTCTTGGATGGCCGGCGACAGTTCTTCGAACTGCACTTCCTCCTCACCCAACAACACCAAGCGACGCATTTCGTTGCGCAACTCCCGCACATTTCCAGGCCAGGCATAAGCCTCTAAAGCCTTGCGTGCGGCATCGCCCAGCGCCCGTGGTTCCTTGCCCACTTCCGCTGCCTCGAGGGCAAGGAAATGCTCGGCCAAGAG
>JBMYYH010000126.1:0-7736 GCA_049609225.1 Planctomycetota bacterium
CCGAATAGAATCGAGGCCAACCCGGGAAGCAACCGCACTTTGGCTGCGTCCTAAGGGCTAGCCCTCTCTCGCACCCACCATGCTGCTCTTCGCCTCCTCCAGAAACAAACTCCCGCGCCAACGGGAGGGAGAGCGTGGCGTCATCCTGATCTTGACCATGTTCGTGCTGTTCCTGGTCATTGCCTTGATCACGCAGCTGTCCTTGGGCGCCGAGGTTGCGCATCAGGCTACGGCGAATCGGGCGAATCAGGTGCAGATGCGTCTGGCTTGCCTCACCACGGCCGATGAGTTGCTGACGCAACTGGGGGATGATGCCACGGGGCAGTCTTCGGGCGGCTTCTCGAATGCTTTGGCGGGTCCGGGGGCCTTCCCTGGTATGGAAGGCATGGGCCAGGATCCTGGCGCCGCGGAAGGAGAGGAAGGCGCCGAAGGCGAAGAGGAAGACGACGGCTCCAACTCCGATAGTTTCGAAGATGCATGGGCCAAGCCGATGCGCGTGGTGGTCGGTGATTTCGAGATCACCACTTTCGTCGACGACGAGAATGGCAAGTTCAATCTCCACCTGCTGCTGGTCGAAGACGAGGAAGAGCGCGAGGAAAACTATGAACGCGCCATTCGCATCCTTGATGCCATGCGCAATGATTTCGAGGACGACCTGTCGGAGTCCGATGCGCGTCGCATCATCGATGAATTGGTACGTTGGATGGAGGTCGATTCGCGGCGTGAAGAAACACCTCTCACGCCGAAGCACTCGCTCGACGAAGAGGCTGAATACGTGATGCTGAGTGGGCTAGAGGAAATGATGCTGCTCGAGAGCGTCGACCAGTCCATCTTCTACGACCAGCCGCGGGATCAGGAGATGATCGCTCCAGGTCTGGAAAGCGTGTTCACCGTTTGGACTTTGCCGGGCTTTACCGATGCAAGCATCGACCTGCTCGCGGCCGACGCCGAGACCAGTAACACCACGGGTGATTCCGGGCCAAACATCGACCCGACCGCCGGCCTTAACGGTGACGACAACGAGGGAGAAGCCGCCGATCCCGAAAATCCCGACCGCGTGGTGCAAGGGGAAGGCGGCATGGAAGGTGTCCTCGAAGGTCAGGCGCCCATCGGCACCCTGATTAACCTCAACACTTCCAACCGTGCTGTCATCGAAGGCATGTTCACTTCGCAGCAGCTGCCACCCGTCAAGGTCAATGCCTTGCTGGAGTATCGCAATGAGGTCGATGAGGAAGCCCTAGAAGAGCGCGAAGCCTCGGATGAGGATCCGGAAGATCGCGAGCTGCGCGAATCGATCTACGGCGAGGATCAGGAAGATCCCAAGCGTTACTTCGCTTCCTTGGAGCAGGTCGCAGAGGTCGACGGCTTCGGCCAGGAAGACTTGGATCCGGAAACCCAAGCCGAACTACAGGCCCTCCTTGGCGTGCAGTCCGACATCTTCAGCGTCTATGTCTTCGCGCATCGCAAGATCGATGCGGAGTGGGAGCCGGAACGTCGCTACCAAGAACCGCCGGGGCAGGCGATGCGCATGAAGGCAGTCGTTTGGCGTCGGACCACCGAGGACGGAGTGCGGGTTATCTTCCTCGAGCCGTGGCACGAGGTTCCGTACACGCGTTGGCGCATTCCGGATTTCCAGCGGGATCAGCCGGTGTTCGAGCCGCCGCGATACCGCTGAGCATTTGCCGCAGACTGCGGATTTCCTCGTTGGGCTCCAACATGGTCAGCGCTCGTTTTAGCGCTTTGGCCTGACGTCGGTGGGAGGGCAGCGGGCCATCTTGCGACACCGCCACGCAGAGGCGTGCGCAACGTCGTTTGAGATCGCGGAGGGGGTCGTCCGACAGGATGGCCTGGAGCAGCAGTGCGTTGAACAACCGCACCTGCCTACGCGAACCGAAATGCCGTACCCCGCGCTGCAGCACACCCTCCGGACCTTCGCCCGCCAGGAAGCGTAGGGCGATGGGGCGCAGGCCGCTGGGGAGCTCGGTCAACAGGGCGTCGACCGTGGTGAAGGCTTCGGTGGACGGGGAGTCGAAGCTCTCGTCGAAGGAGAAGGCTTGTGCGGCCCAGGAAGCTTCAAACTCGCGATACAGCACCTGCCGCAGAGCCTGTCTGGCAGTGGCCTCTGTCGCCTCTCCAGAGGCTTGCAGAGCCAACCACAACGCGCCCTGCAGCTCCTCGAGAATCTCATCCGGTGTGCCCAGGAGCTGTCCCTTGGGAAGACGCCTCAGCCATGCGCGCAACTGCCGCAACCAGAGGTGGCGGTAGGGCATAGGGTTTAGGGTCTGGGTAGGGGGTGAGCCGGGGGGCACGTCCTCAAGCTAGCAAAGATTTTCCTCAGCTTGCAGGGTTCCTCTTGCCATCCTGCCGCGTGGAGGGACAATCTCCTCTTCCGACGGCCTCAAACCGCACCACCAACCGCCATGCCCTCCACCGCAGTCATCGGTCTCCAATGGGGAGACGAAGGTAAAGGAAAGATCATCGACAGCCTTGCAGCTGAAGCGGACATGGTGGTTCGCTTCGCTGGTGGCAACAACGCCGGTCATACGGTGCATGTCGGTCCTGAGAAATACGTGCTCCACCTTATCCCAGGTGGCATCCTCCACGAAGGCAAGGTCAACTTGATCGGCCGTGGCGTGGTGGTGAACCTCGATGCTCTCCTGAAGGAAATGGATGGCCTTGAGGAGCGCGGTGTGCCCGTCGCCGAGCGCTTGCGCATCGACGGCCGCGTGCATCTGATCTTCCCGTATCACTGTCAGCTCGATGCCCTCGCGGAAAGCGGTCGGGGCGAAGGCAAGATCGGCACCACCGGTCGTGGTATCGGACCGGCCTACTCGGATAAGGTCGCGCGTTGCGGCATTCGTCTCGCCGATGCCCTGGATGCAGAGACTTTCCGCGCCCGCCTCGATGCGGTGCTCGCGGAGAAGAACGATCTGATGCGCAAGGTCTACGGCGCCGAGCCTGAAGGCCAAGAAGGTCTTTATGAAAAGACTTTGCAGCAAGTCGAGCGCTTGCGTGCCTTGGTCGTCGATGGTGGCGCCGTGGTGCGTAAGGCTCATGAAGAAGGCAAGCGCATCCTATTCGAAGGAGCGCAAGGCCTGATGCTCGACCTCGATGCCGGCACCTATCCCTTCGTGACCTCTTCGTGGACTGGCCTTGCCGGTGTGTCGGGTGGTGCAGGCTTCCCGCCGAACCGCATCGATCGTGCCCTCGCCGTGAGCAAGGCGTATTGCACTCGTGTTGGTGAAGGTCCATTCCCATCGGAGCTGCACGATGCCACTGGTCAGCGTTTGCGTGACCAAGGCAATGAGTACGGCGCAACCACCGGGCGTCCGCGTCGTTGTGGTTGGTTCGATGCCGTGCAGGCACGTTATGCCTGCGCACTCAATGGACTGGATGGCGTGTTCGTCACCAACCTCGATGTCTTGAGTGGCTTTGAGGAGATCGCCGTGTGCGTGGCTTACCGTCTGCCCGACGGCACCGAGACCACCGAGTTCCCTGGCGAGCTGGGGTGTTTGGAGGCCGTCGAGCCGATCTACCAGAGCTTCCCCGGTTGGCAGGAAGACATCACTGGCGCGCGGTCCTTGGATGACCTGCCGCAGACTTGCCGCGATTACGTCAGCTTCCTCGAGGAACAGATGGGCACCTCCATCGTGACCCTTTCGGTGGGTCCTGGGCGTGACCAGCTGTTCGATTGCGAACCCGCTGGCGCCACCGCATGAGTGAGGAACTGCGTCCCGACTTCCCGGTGCCCCGTCATGTCGGGATCATCATGGATGGCAACGGACGCTGGGCCAAACGATCCGGATTGATCCGTCTGCGCGGTCATGAGGCTGGCGTCGAGGCGGTGCGCGATACGGTAGAGGCTGCTGCGGAGTGGGGGATTGAACACCTCACCCTTTACGCCTTCTCAGTGGAGAATTGGCAACGCCCCAAGGCCGAGATCGAAGGCCTCATGCGTTTCCTCAAGCGTTTCTTGAAGGCGGAGAAGGATGGTCTGATCAAGAACCGAATCCGTCTCAAGGGTTTGGGGCGATTGGATGACCTGCCCGCCGGCGTGCGCGATGCCCTACGCGAAGTCGAAGCCGCCACTTTGGACGGCGACCGCATGACCTTGCGTCTTGCCCTTTCCTATGGCGGACGTCAGGAGATCCTCGATGGCGTGCAGGCGATGATGCGTAAGGTTGCAGCTGGCGAGATGAAGCCGGAGGACGCCACGGTCGAGGCGATGGCCGCGCACCTTTACGATCCATCCATGCCTGATCCGGACCTCATCGTGCGCAGTGCGGGTGAGATTCGCTTGTCGAACTTCCTGTTGTGGCAGGCCTCCTATTCCGAGTTCCACTTCACCGAAACGATGTGGCCGGAATTCCGACGTCAGCATCTGCTCGAAGCTTTGCGTGATTACCACAGTCGCGTCCGACGTTTCGGCAAGGTGTTGGATCGCGATCCGGCGGTCGAAAAATCGAAGCGATGAAGGATCTCAAGCAACGGCTCGGTTTTGGCTCGCTCTTGGTCGCGGGCATCGTCGGCCTGTTCCTGCTGGACCGCGACATCCTCCCCGGCGCCGCCATGATCGTCTTCGGTCTGCTGGCCCTCGCCGCGCAGTCGGAGTTCTACGGCATGTTGGTGCGCTTCGGCACTCCGGTCCGACGCCCCATCGGCATGGCCATGGGATTGGTGGTGCTCCTCAATGCCTGGTTCAGCTGGGTGCCGGTCAGTGGCCTGCTCATCGGATGCGTGGTGGCCTATCTCGTGTTCGAGGTCCTCACCCGCGAGGTCGAAAACAGCCCGAACCGCATCGGCGCGACCCTCACCGGTTGGTTGGCGGTGCCGGTGCTGCTCAGTTCGGTGATCCACTTGCGCCTCATCGACCCGCTGCACCTCGATGCCGGTTGGGAGTGGGTGATGATGTTGGTGGTCAGTTGTAAGGCCGGTGATTCCAGCGCCTATCTGGTCGGCAGTGCGATGGGCAAACACAAGCTCATCCCCGAAGTCAGTCCCAACAAGTCCTGGGAAGGCGCCGTCGCCTCCGTGCTGGGCGGTCTGCTGGGCGGTTTCATCGTCGCGGCCTGGGCCTTTGGCGGACGCCTCGATGCCAGCATCTGGATTCCCGCGGTCCTCATCACCAATGTCGCGGCACAATGTGGCGACTTGGTCGAGAGCTTGTTGAAGCGCGGTTGCGAGACCAAGGATTCCGCCACCACGGTGCCCGCCTTCGGCGGCAGTTTCGACATGGTCGACAGTTTCCTGGTCGCCGCCCCGGTGATGCATGGATACCTGGCCTTGACTTTGTATAGTGCTTAAGAATCCGCGGCCCAGGAAAGTGGCCGCCTAACGTCTTGGAGACCCGCATCCCGCTGCTTTCACTCGAGGAGGAACAGATCCTCTTCGGTCCCCACGATCGTCACGTCAAGCAAGTGTCGCGCCGTTACAACGTGCGCTTCAGTTCACGCGGCGGCACCTTGCGTCTGCAAGGCCCGGATGCGGAAGTGCATCTGCTTGCTGCGCGGGTGGAAGAACTCCTGCAGTCGATCCGCGGTGGTGCCGAGTATCAGCCCGCGCAGATCGCCGATGCATTGCTCGGGTCGAATCGCTCGGAGGATTCGCAGGTGCGTGGTGCTGATCCGCGTGAAGTGGTGTTGGATCCCAAGACCCGCACCCGCCCGGGTGGAGGTCTTCCGACCGCACGCACCAAGACGCAACAGGAGTACCTCGATCTGCTCGCGCAAAGGGAGTTGGTGTTCGCCGCGGGACCCGCGGGTACGGGTAAGACTTTCCTTGCCGTCGCGGCGGCCGTGCGCGCCTTACGCGATGGTGCGGTGCAACGCTTGGTACTCACGCGTCCGGCGGTGGAGGCGGGGGAGAACCTCGGCTTCCTGCCGGGTGACTTGGAGGAGAAGATCGATCCCTACTTGCGCCCACTCTACGACGCCTTGAACGACTTGCTCAGTCCCTCGGCCGCACGTCGGATGAAGGACATGGACATGATCGAGATCGCGCCACTTGCGTTCATGCGTGGCCGTACCTTGAACGATAGTTTCGTCATTCTCGATGAGGCGCAGAACGCGACCACCGGGCAGATGAAGATGTTCCTTACGCGTCTTGGCGAACGGACCCGCGCCGTCGTCACCGGCGACATCTCGCAGACCGACTTGCCGCGCGGCAGGAGCGGACTGAAGGATGCGATGGAGCGTCTGGAAGGAATGGATGGTGTCGGCATGGTCGAGTTCCATTCGCGCGACGTGCAACGCAGTAGTTTGGTGCAACGCATCGTGCAAGCCTACGGCGAGGATTAACGTGGTCGAGAACGCGCCGGTGTTGCAGTTCCAGGACCGCGTCGGGTGGCAGCGTTATCCCGAACTCGGCGTTTTCGATGCCACGTTCTTCGAAAAACTGCTGCTTCGCGCGTGGAAATTTTTCGACGGCCCTGCATCCGCACATCTCGACATCGTGTGGATGGATGGCGAGGAACATGACCGCCTGCATGCAAGCGCCCTCGATGATCCGACGCCCACCGATGTCATCACTTTCCCCTACGGGGATCCGGACCTGTTCGGCGAGATCGTCGTGAATCTGGATATGGCCAAGGAACAAGCCACTTCCCGCGACATCGCGATGCTCGACGAAGTTGCGCTCTACGTCGTGCATGGTGCATTGCATCTACTCGGCCTCGACGATGCGACGGAAGAACAACGTCGTGCGATGCGTGCTGCGGAAGCGAAAGTGTTGGCGCGCGAGTCATAAGGCGACACGCGGTAACGAAAATTTCCGACGTTTCCTGTTGCATTGGCAATTGGAATTCCGTCCAATCGGCTCAACGCTCGGTCGACCGATGACCGTCGTCACGACTTTCTCCCACCTCCATGGTCAAACGCGCACGCCTCGACAAGGACACCAACCACACGTTGGTGCGTCTTTGGACAGAGTACCGCGGCAGTGAACGGATCGAAGCGCGCAATGCATTGATCGAGTACTACCGTCCGTATGCAGCACGCGTCGCGCGCAAGGTGAAGGCGCGCCTGCCACGCTCGGTGGAGTTCGGTGACTTGGAAGGTGCTGGTGATGTCGGACTGATCCAGGCGATCCAGAGTTTCGATCCAGAACGCGGAGTGCCCTTCGAGGCCTTCTGCGAGTACCGCGTGCGCGGTGCCATCTTGGATGAACTGCGTCGTCATGACTGGGTGCCACGTCCGGTGCGCAACCGCCTCAACAAGTTGAAGGTGGTGGTCGAAGGCCTACGGCGTGAACTGGAACGCGAGCCTTCCGAGATCGAGATCGCCGGCGCCCTCGGCATCGAACTTGAGGAGTACCACCGTCTCTATGGCGGCGGCCGCGATACACCGGTGTTGGCTGGCGGTAAGCCTGGCAATGATCTTGGTGATGGCGAAGGCACGCTGGATTTCTACGAAGATCCGCGCGAGGAAGGCCCTGATGATGGTGCCCACTCGAAGGAGCTGCTCGAACTCATCTCGCAAACCCTCGATGCCGAGGAACGAGAGATCCTGTTCATGCGTTTCTTCCTCGACTACTCCTTGAAGGAGATCGGTGAGATCCGCGAGATCTCGCAGTCGCGCGTGTCGAAGATCCTTGGCCGGATCATGGAGCGACTCAAAGTCCGCTTCGAAGAAAAGATCTAGTCGGGGTCGGTCCAAGTCTTCGCCATTTCGCGCCATTCCGCGCCAGGCCGGCGTCTTCGCGTGCCGGGCTGCGTTCGGTTCAGGGACAGCACGAGCCCG
>JBMYYH010000127.1:0-7733 GCA_049609225.1 Planctomycetota bacterium
GATGGTCTTACCGATGTTGCCGCTCATCGGTCGCGATGCACAGGAGCGTCATCTCTTGAAGGTCATTCGCGACAGCATCGCCCTGCGTGAAGCCAATTCCGAAGCGCGCATCCCGTTTACCGATGGCGGAATGTACACCCTGGACGGGCACTATCGCGTCTATTGAGGTCGTGGGGCTAGGCTGGCGCTTCGCTTGCTTCGCCTTCCGTTTCCGCGACCGAACCATCCGATTCCGGGCGCATGTGGGGGAACAGCAGCACTTCGCGGATCGAATCCACACCTAAGAGCACCATCAGCAGCCGGTCGACGCCAATGCCACAACCACCTGCTGGCGGTAGGCCGTAGGACAAGGCGCGGACGTAATCCAGATCCACCTGATTCGGTGCTTCCGGATCGATATCCGCCACTTGCTCCTCGAACTTCTGCAGCTGCATCTGCGGATCGTTCAGTTCGCTGAACGCATTCGCCAATTCGATGCCGCCGAGGAAGAACTCGAAGCGCCCGGCCCAAGTCGGATCCTGTGCGAGCGGCTTGGCCAAGGGGCAGATCGCGGCGGGGTAGTCGTAGACGAACACCGGTCCACGCAGTTCTGGTTCGACCAGATCCTCGAACAAGGCATTGACCGCTTTCCACCACCCATATTCCGAATCATCCGCAGGGGTGATGTCGTGCTCCGCCATCTTCGCTGCGACGGCATCCCGGTCGGTCGGATCACATCCGACAAACTCCTGGAAGCCATCCGCATAACGCAGACGCTGAAACGGTGGCTCCAGCTGGAAATCTTCCTCGCGGAAGGTCGCCTTCAAGACACCATCTTCGCCGCGACATCCTGCAGCCTCCGCTGCAGCGACCACGACCTTCTCGGTGAGTTCCATCATGCCTTCCACATCGGAATAGGCCTCATAGAACTCGATCATGGTGAACTCAGGGTTGTGTCGCATCGACACCCCTTCATTCCGGAACACGCGCGCGATCTCAAAGACGCGCTCCATGCCGCCGACCAACAGGCGCTTCAGATACAGCTCCGGCGCGATGCGCAGGAACAACTGCATATCGAGCGCATTGTGATGCGTGTCGAAAGGACGCGCATTCGCGCCGCCATAGATCGGATGCAAGACCGGCGTATCGACCTCGCTATAGCTGTGGTCCAAGAACACCTGACGCATGGCTTGGATCACCGCCGAACGCTTCAAGAAACGCTCGCGCACTTCTTGGTTTGCGAACAGATCCACATATCTACGCCGAGCGCGTAGCTCCGTATCGGCCAAGCCGTGGAACTTCTCCGGAGGATTCTCCAGCGCCTTGGTGAGGATGCGGAAGCGCGTGCCGAACACGGTCGGCTCACCAACCTTAGTGGGCTTCAACTCGCCTTGGATGGCGACGAAATCACCCAGGTTCATCGCCTTCAGACGGGCGAAATCCTCGGCGTCGACCAAGTCCTTTTGCAGGCAGGCCTGGATCCGACCGGTCTGGTCGTGCACATCCAGGAAGGCCAACTTGCCGTAGCCACGACGCCCGAGCACACGGCCGTAGATGGTTACGGTTTCGCCGATGCGTTCCTCAGCCTTGGCGAGGATGGCGGCGGCCATTTCCCGTGCTGGACCGGAGGGCTGGCCATCTGCGGCCGAGAACGCGGCCTGGGCCGGGTATGGATCGGCGCCGGAGGCCTTCAAATCCTCCAGTTTCTGCAGCCGGTCAGGATGGAAGAGGTCAGCCATCAACGGATTTGAAAGGTGCCATCGCCAAGGGATTGGCGAAGTGAGGATGAATGGTGGAGCTTAGGGGACTTGAACCCCTGACCTCCACACTGCCAGTGTGGCGCTCTCCCAACTGAGCTAAAGCCCCATTACATCCTGTTTGGGCGTTTGAACCGGAGCTCAGTAACCCAAGGCGGAAAAGTGTACAGGCGCTTCCCAGGAACATCCACCCTCTTTTGGCGGATAGAATCCGGGGCTACCGAGGGCGTCAGCATACCCCTCGGACTGCGCCGCCATGTCTGAATACGATTTCGCCTCCATCGAAGCCCGCTGGCAACAAGCCTGGCTGGCCCAAGAGACTTTCCGCACCCCAGGGCCCGGAGAGGAAGGTTTCGATGCCCAGAAGCCCAAGTACTACGTGCTCGATATGTTCCCGTATCCCTCCGGGGCGGGCCTGCATGTGGGGCACCCGAAGGGTTACACCGCCACCGATATCACCGCGCGCTATAAGCGGCATAAGGGTTTCAATGTGCTGCATCCCATGGGCTGGGATGCCTATGGTCTGCCGGCCGAGCAGTATGCGATTCAGACCGGCACGCACCCGGCAGTGACGACGGCGAAGAATGTCGATCAGTTCCGCCGTCAGTTGCAGGCCTTGGGTTTCAGCTATGACTGGAGTCGTGAGGTCAACACCACCGAGGAGAAGTACTACCGCTGGACCCAGTGGATCTTCTCCAAGTTGTATGAGCGTGGCTTGGCTTATCAGGCCGAGATCCCGGTGTGGTGGTGTGAAGCCCTCGGCACGGTGTTGGCGAACGAAGAGGTGATCAATGGTCTGTCCGAACGCGGCAATCATCCTTGTGTGAAGCGTCCGTTGCGTCAGTGGATGTTGAAGATCACGGAGTATGCCGATCGTCTGTTGGCCGACTTGGAGAAGTTGGATTGGCCGGAATCGGTCAAGGCCATGCAGCGCGAGTGGATCGGTCGTTCCGAAGGCGCCGAATTGGAATTCCAGTTGGCCGACGCCTCCGGTAAGCCGCTCGGTAAGTCCTTCACCGCTTTCACCACGCGTCCCGATACCCTGTTCGGTGCCACCTTCTGTGTGTTGTCGCCGGAGCATCCTTTGGTTGCCGAAGTCACGGTGGCTGATGCCCGCGCCGAGGTCGAGGCCTATGTCGCCCAAGCCGCGACCAAGTCGGAGTTGGAACGCGCCGAGCTGCAGAAGGATAAATCAGGCGTGTTCACGGGCATCTATGCGCTCAACCCCGTCTTCCCGGAAGGGGATCCGCGGCGTTTGATCCCGGTGTGGACGGCCGACTACGTGCTGATGTCCTACGGCACCGGCGCCATCATGTGCGTACCCGATGGCGATGAGCGCGATCGTGAGTTCGCCGAGAAGTATGGCCTCGAAGTGCGTTCGATCCTGGCGGAAGACGGCACCTTGCACGGCTCTGATTTCCTCGATGGATTGAGCAAGGAAAAGGCCATTCCACAGATGGTCGCTTGGTTGGAGGAGCAAGGGCTCGGTAAAGGCAAGATCAATTACCGCCTACGTGATTGGCTGTTCAGTCGTCAGCGTTATTGGGGTGAGCCATTCCCGGTGTTGCATCGGATGGATGAGAGCGGGGAGTACAGCGGCGAGACCAAGTTGGTCGACGCCGGCGACTTGCCGGTCAGCCTGCCGGAATTGGATGACTTTACACCATCCGCCACCGGCGAACCGCCTTTGGCCCGCGCCAAGGATTGGGTCGAGGTCGTGGAAGCTGATGGCAGCATTTGGCGTCGCGAGACCAACTCGATGCCGCAGTGGGCTGGAAGTTGCTGGTACTACCTGCGCTTCATGGATCCGCACAACGAAGAGGCGGCATGGGATCCGGAAGTCGAGAAGTACTGGATGCCGGTGGACCTGTATGTCGGTGGTGCGGAGCATGCGGTGTTGCACTTGCTCTACGCGCGTTTCTGGCACAAGGTGCTGTTCGATTGCGGCTTGGTGTCGGAGGATGAGCCCTTCCAGAAACTGGTCAACCAAGGCATGGTGCAGAGTTATGCCTACCGCAACAAGCTCGGCGCATTGGTGCCGATCGATGAAGTGGAAGAGAAGGAGGAAGGCGTCTTCGTCGAGAAGGGCAGTGGCGAGATCGTGGAGCGGCAGTCGGCCAAGATGTCGAAGTCGTTGCGTAACGTGGTCAACCCGGATGACGTGATTGACCAGTACGGCGCCGACACCATGCGCCTGTACGAGGCCTTCATGGGGCCGGTGACGGCGAGTGCGCCGTGGAATCCACGCGACCTGCCGGGAGTGCATCGCTTCCTGCAGCGGGCCTTCCGCGTCTTGCAGCGCGAGACCTCAGCTTCGGCTGATGAGGCCGTCGATCGTGCCATACATGTGTGCATCGAGAAGGTCGGCAAGGACCTCGAGCAGATGGGCTACAACACGGCGATTGCCGCGATGATGGAATTCATCAACGTCGCGACCAAGGCGAAGAGCGGGCTCACCAAGGAGCAGGCCTCTAGCTTTGCCATCCTGCTGGAGCCCTTCGCGCCGCACTTGGCGGAACAGTTCTGGGCAGACCTCGGTAACGAGGAGGCTTTGGCCTATGCCGCATGGCCGGCCGTCGACCAGAGCAAGTTGGTCTCCGACACGGTCGAGATTCCTGTGCAGGTGAACGGCAAGCTGCGCGCACGCGCCGTGATGGCTGCCGATGCCGACAAGGACCTCATGGAAAGCCTCGCCCGCGACGCCGTCGCAGAGCATCTGGAAGGCACCATCCGCAAGGTCATCGTGGTGCCTGGGCGCATGGTGAACTTCGTGGTTTCCTAGATTGGCCCGCGCCTATTCCGCATCGGGGACGATCTCCACGATGCGGATGACGCCTTCGTCCAGTCCGAGAAAGACTGCACCGCCCAGTTCGGCACTGCCGACGCAGCGGATGGCTTGTTGCCATTCGTGCTTCCAACGCTCTTCCGTCAACTTTTGCTCCTCGTTGAGTCGGATCAGTGCAAAGGATGCCTTGTCACAGCCCAGAGTCAGGTCCTCATTCAAGCGGCCGATGCCAGAGCGCGAAAGAATGGGTTGGCCATCAACCGGCTTCAAGGTGCTGTTTTCGAACAAGGCAAGGCCTCTGCTCTCCCCGCAAGTTACCAGGAACATCCGGTCCTTGGCTGCAGGAATGAACTGGCCCATGTCGTAAGAACCTCGCCCATCCATGACGACCACGTCTTTCCCAGCGTGCCAATCCACGATCCGTGGCGCATGCGCGGAGGAACTCGTTCGTACGACGGAATTGTTCGCTGCGAAGAAATGCATCGCGTTCGGCAAGTACTGCAGGATGGTGTAGTTCCTGGTCATGCGGTCCTTCTCATCATGCGGAGGAACCAGCTGCTTGGTGACCTTGCCCGACTTGCGATCGGCTAGATACAGACCTCCATCGTGGCCGCCGACCGCAAGGACCTCTTCCGACAAGGCCAATGCGGAGGATGCTGGCAGGAAATCCTCATCCTTCTTCAAGGACAGGATTTGCCCTTCTTGTTCAGGGCTTGCCGTGGCGAGGAAATGTAGGCGATGATCGGTCAAGACCGTGATCAACTGACTACCGTCGCGGTTGAAGGTGAATACCGTCTTGCTGCTGTAGGCATCATCTTGATCCATCGCAAGGCGAACTCCTACGTAAGAACCGTTTGCCTGCAAGGTCCAAAGAAAGCACACGCCATCACGGTCTCGTGAGGCCACGAAGCGATTGTTGGGAGCCACACAGATCTCATCAATCCGAGCCTGATGCCCGATCAAATCCATGGTGGTACTCAGGTTGACGCCTTCCGCGGCAAAGGCCTGGGAGTGTGGGACCGAGCGATAGATCGTGGAAGTGCTTGGTTCTTGAACCGCGGTGTTCTGGGGACCAAGGCACAAGATGGAAAGTAGAAGAGATACGTGCATGACGAAAAAACCGCAGCCCCTTCGGAGGAAGGGACTACGGTAGGTTAACCGAGCCGCACTAGTTGACGGTCAACTGCATCCAGTTGCTTGCGTGACTGTTCTCGACAGCCTGCAGCCACACGGTCATGCCGGATGCGCTGCCGGGGATGAAGCGCGTGATGGAGGCGTCGCCCGCGGCATCGGCGTTGGTGGACGCGATCAGGAGCGGACTCTCGATGCTCATGATGGTGGACAGGCCGCCAGGCTCGAACAGGCCGGTACCGACGGTGCTGTAGGCGAAGTAGACCCGCGTGAGTGGCGTGGCACCACTGACGGAGAAGGTGTTGTTCGCACCACTGTTCAGGCCGCCCGGGACACTGAGCTCGAAGGCTGCCGGACGCAGGATGTACCGCGCGACCCAAGTCCTCCAGCTGCTGGTTCCACCATTGTTGAACTCATGGTGCCCCCAGAACTGACCAGGAATGGCAGGTTCGGCCTGCGTGGCGCTGTAGTCACCCCAACGTCCGCTGGTGTGCGCATTGGTGGAAGTCTGTACCACTTGCGATGGACGCATGGTTCCCGGCGGATCGGTTCCGGCACGCGTCGCACGGGCCATGGAGATGTACTCATTGGCCGCCGAACGCGCGAAGGTCACCGCAACGTTGTTGTTCTCGTCGACGTGAATGCTGGGGAAGAAAGTGTGGATGCCGGAACCGAGATCGATCTCGCCATCTTGATCCACGGACGGAAGGGAACCGCTTCCCGGCCAACCATTCAGTCCAAGTTCATACCAACGCACGCGCGCACGACTGTTGTTGACATGATGGACGGCCCACAAGGCACCATTTCGTTGTGCCACACTCCAGAAGCGGGGTTCGAATAGAAATGGACGCGAAGTGCTGCCCTTTTGTGGCGGCTGGTTGGGGTAGGTGTAGGTCGGCACGGAAACCGTGGTGGTGGTGCGGGTGTAATTCGTGAAAGGTGTCTGAATCGCGTGCACGATGACCGAGTTGTTGGAACCGAACTCCGTCGATTGAAGGATGTAGTGGTTCGGGTCGGCGTCATAGACAACAGGGACGCCCATCGATTGTTGTCCGGTGCCAGTGATGAGCTCGGAGACCGTATTCGCCGAACCGCCATTGAGGACGGAAGCCTTATCGATGAGATAGATCAGGTACTTGTCGGGGCCGAAGAAGTCGGCAGTGAGCAGAATGCTGTCTTGGTTGACAGCCATGTTCGGCGAATCGATGTCGTTTCCGGAGATGGCGGTGACGTCGAACCGATATTTCCACCAATCATTCACGTTGTCGGGGGAATCATCCTTGGAGATGGCGAACAGGAAGTAGCTGCGGCCATTGGTGCGTTCGTTGGCCATCGCCAAGAAACGGTCCGCGTGCGGATCCCAGCAAGCCTCCGGGTCGAAGACGAAACTACCGGTACCGAGCGAACCCCAGAATCCAGCAGCACCTTCGATGAGGTCGGTCCAGACTACGGTGCCGGTCTTGGTGAGCCCGGTGATCTCGCCGTTGGTCATGACCACGATGTGATTCGGGCCGACGGCCATTTCCGGGTCGGGTGGAGTCCAGCCGGTACCGGCCACACCTTCAAAACCGAAATCCGCGCCGGCGGCAAGAGCCAAGGGCATGCGTGGAACCGGAACCCAGTTCGGATCCCAGATCGGCGGGTTGGCTGCGAGCATGGCTTCGTCGGTGGTGACGGCGGCCTGTTGCGCTTCACCGAGATCGACGGCTACCGGCTGCGGATAATCCTCGGGTAACCACAGTGCGAGGTTCGCGGCGGATCCATCTCCTGCGGATCCCTGACCTTCATAAGCCACCAGCAAACGCTGATCGGCAGTCCAGGCTACGCGTTGTGCTCCAGTCGGCGTGGCCAGTTGTCCGGCCTCGCTGAGGAGCAGGGGAGCGCGATCGATGGGGCGATCCTGGGCGTCGTAACGACGTGCAAACAAGTGACGATCTGCCTTCGGCCGCGGTGCTTCCGTAGCGGGAAGTGCACCTTCATGGTTGTAGGCCACCGCCAGACTTCCATCCTCTCCCACATCCAGCGCGACGCCCGACTTCCATCCATCCTGTGAGGATGCCACCTGCAGCGGCTTTGCCGTC
>JBMYYH010000128.1:0-7138 GCA_049609225.1 Planctomycetota bacterium
AGTTCCGACGTAAGAAGAAGTCGGCCAGGGTCGCCGTCAGGCAAATGCTCTGCTCAAAGCGGAACTTCGGCGAGCGACTGCCTTTCTCCATGTTCAGCGCCGGTCCAATCAGTTCCAGCCGTAAACGCGGGCGCCGGACGCCCTGCATTTCCCGCACCATCAAACGCCCACGCCGCGCACTGCTCTTCCAATGCACCTGTCTCTGACTCATGCCCGGACGCCACCGCTTCAAGGTGTGGAACTCCTCCGCATCATCCAACCGCTGCGCACCCGACGCCATCGTTTCCTGCTCCACTGGAATCAAGCTCAGTGCATCGCGCAGGGCTCCTAAGCGTGGCAGTGCAAGGATGTCGGCAGGGAGGCGCCAAGACGAGGTCCACTGCACCAGTCCAAACGGGAAACTCGAAGCGAAACGGATGCCGTGATGTGCGAAACGCCCACGACGTGGCAGGCGCAGTTGCCCTTCGATCCACATCGATCTTCCGGGGTCGATCGCCGCGTGGTAAGCAAAGGTGCCGCGCCGCGAATCATCCGAACCATGCGAGATCAGGATATCCCGCGCCGTGAAGCGCGTGCCGACATGGTGCAAGCCGAAGCGCGCCGTGACCAGCTCCCATGAAAATCCCGTGACCGGTTCCAGGCGCCCCGGTTCCAAGGAACGCAGCACATGTTCGCCGATGAACCAGTTCGCTCCGATGACCAGAACGACCACTGCGAGCATGCCATAGACCAAAGCCAATGCGGCAGCTCCGCTCATCAGGATCAGCAGCGCGCTCAAGCCGAACGCCCCCCAGATCAAGGAATAGGCAGTCGGTGTCAGCTTGCCCTGCAGCGCCAGGAAATCGGCCTCGCCTTCTTCCGGTGCATCTTCAGGAACAGGCTGTTCGGTCATTGCGGCACTTCCACCTCATCCAACATGCTCTGCAGGATCGGTTCGGTGCCATGCATGCCGCCTTCATAGGTTGGTGAAGGCAGGACGCGGTGCGCGATGCAAGGCACGAACAACCGCTTGATGTCATCCGGCGTGACGAAATCGCGGCCCGAGAGCAAGGCCAAGGCCTGAGCCGCACGATGCAAGCCTAAAGCGGCACGCGTGGAGGCACCCAGCGCCAAATGCGCGTGGCTGCGGGTCTCTTCGATGAGATCGAGCAAGTACTCCAGCAGGTCTTCATCGGTGCGCACTTGCGGCACGGCAGCGATCAAGGCCTTCAACTCCTCGGCGCTGATCGACGGCTTCAAAGACGCGACCGGATCTTCATTGCCACGATTTTGAAGGACCTCGAAGGCCACTTCTCGATCCGGATGCCCCAAGGCCAAACGCAGGAGGAAGCGATCCAACTGCGATTCCGGCAGGGGATAGGTGCCTTCGAATTCCATCGGGTTCTGCGTCGCGATGACGAAGAAGGGCTGCGGCAAATCGAAAGTGGAGCCATCGACCGAGACGGCGTTCTCGCTCATGGCTTCGAGCAAGGCCGATTGGGTCCGCGGGGAAGTGCGGTTCAATTCATCGGCAAGCAACACATTGTGAAACACCGGTCCGCGGCGGAAGCGAAAGGTGTGTTCCTCTTGATCCCAAATGCTCACGCCCAACACATCCGATGGCAACAAGTCGGAAGTGAATTGAATGCGTTGGAAATCCAAGCCCAAGGCCCTCGACAGCGCACGTGCCAATGTGGTCTTGCCGGTGCCAGGAACATCTTCCAGCAACACATGTCCACGGGCCAGCAAGCCGACCAAGCACATCCGAATGACGGATTCCTTACCACGCACCACTTGCCCCACATCGGAGACGAGTTGTTCGAGGCGTTGGAGGGGAAGATCTGCGAGCGGGACGCTCATGAACGTGGTCCCTTACGGTCCTTCATGAACTCGTCGAGGCTGCCGTGGAAGGATTCCAACTGCTTAGGCATGTTTTCCTTTTCCTTGGCCTGTACCTCCTGTTCTGGAGCCTGCGCCGCATCCATCGGGCCCTCCTGGGGTTGACCGAAGGGGCCCGTGCCTCCTTGGAAGCCGTAACCATTGGGCATACGCATCACCGGCAACTTGGGGCGCACACCGAAGAGGTAGAGCACTCCAATGACGATGCCGAAAAACAGCAGCAGGAAGAACAGGAATACCGCGAACACCAGCCCGAAAGCGAGGCGTACGAGGCCCATCAGGGTGCCCAAGATGCCTCCGGCCGCTGCAGGACCGGGCATCGAGGCATGGAGATAGGTACGGGGCATGGCATCAGGATAACCGTTGGAAGTGCCCGCGTGACATCCTTTGCTATGATGCAGACGCGCCGAATCACGAAATTCGGCTAACGTCATGAAAACGATTCCTCTACTTATCGCGGGCGCCACGCTCGCGTTGACAGCCACGACTGACGCAGCAGCGCAGAGTGGCACGATGCCGGACTTCACCGGCGCTACCTGGCTCAACTCGCCACCGTTGAGCATCGAGGATATGGAAGGCCGGGCCGTGATGGTCGAGGTCTTCCGGACCTGGTGAGGCCCTTGCGTTGGTCAGGTCCCGCATCTCAACTCCGAATGGGAGAAGGGGAATGCGAAAGGCCTGGTCGTCATCAGCGTGACTGATGAGCCTCTCGAACTGGTGGAGCCATGGGCCAAGAAGGTCGGCGCCACCCACCCAATCGTGATCCTGCCTGGAAAGGAGTTGGAGAAGGTGATCGGTGTTTCCGGTTTCCCGACCAGCGCCGTTTTCCTGGATAAGGAGAAGGTCTGGAAGGGGCATCCGAGTGGTGCTTCCGGCCCTCTTGCCGATGCACACAAGAAAGCCCGCAAGGACAGCATCTATCCGAAGAAGCTGTCGAAGGTGATCAAGTCGCTGGATAAGGGCCAAAAGGTGAAAGCACTTGCCGACCTGCAGGCTCTCATGCTGAAGTTGGAGGGTGAAGATTTGGCCTGGGCCGGACGTCTGGAAGCCTACCTGCTGGATAAGAGCGCCAAAGACTTCGCCGAATCGGAAGAGTTGATCGCAAAGGGCTATTGGCACAAAGGTGTCAGCCTGGCCAAGCCTTACTTGGGTAAGGGATCGACCTATCCCATGGCCGAGGAGAAGGTCGCACGTCTCGCGGAGCTGGAAAAGGATCCTCTCTACAAGAAGGAGATGGCTGGTGGCGAACTCTACGCCGAAGGCCAGAAGCTTGAGTCGGAACAGGAATACTCCGATGCCTTCAAGGCCTACAAGGCTGCGATGAAGAAAGGCTCCGGTTCCCAAATCGCCACCCACGCGCACGACGCCGCCGCAAAGCTCATCGAGGACCGTCGTCCTGGATACAAGCCGAGCTGCCAAACCTGTAAGCGCAATAAGGGTTCGGCCTGCAGCAAGCACCTCGAGAAGGTGAAGCTGTAGAGTTCGATTTCACGCAAAAGCCCCTCACCGTCAGGAACGGTGAGGGGCTTTTCTAATTCCCTGAGTTGGGTCTAAAGACTCAACTTCCGGTACTTGCCGGCCTTCGAGTCGCCGCTCTTGCCTTCGGCTTCCATGCGCTCGGCATACCACTCGGCGTATTCGGTGTAGTTGCCGTAGAAGAACTCGATCTCACCATCACCTTCGAAGGCGAGGATGTGTGTGCAGATGCGGTCGAGGAAGTAACGGTCGTGAGACACCACCAGCATGCAACCGGCGTAGTGCTCAATCGCTTCCTCGAGCACCCGTGTGGTGGGGAGGTCGAGGTCGTTGGTCGGCTCATCCAAGATGATCAGGTTGCCGCCGACGCGCAGCATCTTGGCGAGCTGCACACGGTTGCGTTGACCACCCGAAAGCGTGCCGACCTTCTGCTCTTGGTCAGTGCCCTTGAAGTTGAAACGCGAGACATAGGCGCGTGACTGGATTTCACCACCACCGAAGGGCAGGAACTCCAAGCCATCGGTGATCTCCTCGAACACCGAGTTGCCGTCGCTCAATTCCGCACGGCGCTGATCCACGAAGCAAGCCTCGATGGTGGAACCGAAGGTGACGGTGCCCTTATCCGGCTCTTCCTCACCGATGATCATCTTCATCAAGGTGGTCTTACCCGCACCGTTCGGTCCGATCACACCGATGATGGCACCCGGAGGCATTTCGAAGCTCAGGTCCTTGATCAACACTTGATCGCCATAGGCCTTCTGCACGTGATCGAGATCGATCACCTTGTTGCCGAGGCGGGGGCCCGTAGGAATGACCAGGTCGATGGTCTCCGGCTTAAGGCTCTTCTGCTCCTCGACCAGCTGGTCGTAGCGGTTGAGGCGCGCCTTGTTCTTGTTGCCGCGGGCTTTCGAGTTCTGCTTGACCCACTGCAGTTCCGCATGGAGACGCTTCTTGCGCTTGTCCTGCTGACGCTCACTCAACTCGAGCTCTTTCTCCTTGGCCTCGAGATAGGTGGTGTAGTTGCCCTTGTAGGGGCGACAGGTGCCACGGTCGACTTCCAACATCCACTCGACCACATTGTCGAGGAAGTAACGGTCGTGCGTGATCACGATGACCAGACCGGCGTACTCCGCGAGGTGGTGCTCCAACCAAGCCGTGGTGGCAGCATCCAAGTGGTTGGTCGGTTCGTCCAACAGCAGGATGTCTGGCGTTTCGATCAGAGTCTTGCACAAGGCGACACGACGCGCCTCACCACCCGACAGCACGCCACATTCGCGCTCCATCGGAGGTAGGTCCAGCGCAGCTGCAGCCTTCTCGAGCAGACGATCGACTTCCCACATGTTGTTGGCGTCGATCTCGGCCTGAAGGTGGTCGAATTCTTCCGACAGCTTCTCCAGTTCCTCACCGGAGGCATCGCCCATCAGCATGCAGATCTCGTTGTAGCGATCGGTGATCGCATGCACATGCGCGACCGATTCATCGAGGACCTGCTTGACCGTCTTGTCGGGATCGAGGCTCGGCTCCTGAGGCACATAGCCGATGCTGCGCCCAGCCATCTGGATGCGCTGACCTTCAAAATCGTGGTCGGCATCGGCAAGGATGCGCAACAAGGTCGATTTGCCCGAACCGTTGGCGCCGATCACGCCAATCTTGGCCCCTGCGAAGAACGACAGGGTGACGTCCTTCAGGACTTGGGTGCGGTCGTAGAACTTATTGAGCCCAATGACCTGCAGTACGTATTCGTTAGGGTTCTCAGCCATGACTGACCGCACATTGTACCCCGAGGTCAGTCGTCTCGCAGCGCCTCTTCGGTGGCCTCCATCTGCTGCCTGATCGAATCCGCACTCACCACCGGAGTGTCGACTTCACTGCCTGGACAGAAGTCGAGCACATGCGCACGGTAGGCTTCGGGAGACTCCAATAACTCATCCCAAAACGGCCAAGTGCGGCACTGCACAGGCTTTGCATCATGCACGGTGCAGGTCGCACCATCGAGGAAGATGCAGTGTCCATCAACAAAGCGAAGGTTCCTGTGACCACTGTCTTCTAGCCGCGTATAGGTCTTATTGAATTTGGCGAGATCCACCCCCAGGAAATCTGCCAACGCCTGACGTTCTCGATAGTTCACGTACACATGAGCCACCTCCCCCCGCGCATGACAGCACCTCCCGCACTGCGTACAAGAAAAGGGCAAGCCGTCCTTCCACCATTCGTCCATCCCGAAAGAGTATCCTGGAGTCGATGAGGAATCCTCTAGAGATTCATCTGGAACGTGACAACCTCCAACAGGTCGTCACCGCAGAAGGCGAAACCGTCACGATCGGACGGGGCACCGACTGCGAGGTGCGGATTGATGATCCTCTTGCATCGCGTCACCACTGTCGTCTGGAGCGACTCGGCAATGAGGTCTTCCTCGTTGATCTCGATTCGCGTAACGGCACCTGGATCGACGGCGACAAGGTAGATCGTCTCCCCGTTTCAGCCTCCGATACCATTCGAGTCGGCAGTACCACCTTCCGCATTGCGGGGGGGCTGGCCGATCGCCTGGCTTCGATGGAGTCCACGCAGACGCAGCAGACGCCGCGTGAGCAGGACATGCTCCAGACCTTGCTGGCCGTCAGCCGGACCTTGGAGCAGGAAGAACGCATAGAGCGCAGTGCCGCTTTATTGCTGGATGCCGCTGTCGGCCTGACCCGTGCCGAGCGCGGATTCCTGTTCTTGCTGGAAGATGGGCGCACCTCCTTGGCGATGGCGCGCAATTTCGCGCGCGAGCCGGTGGCCGCACCGGAGACCAAGTTCTCACGCACTCTGTTAGAGAAGGCGCTGAAAGCGAAGAAGCCCATTCTGCTGCAGGATGCCGCCACCGATGGCGAGTTCGCAGGGGTAGAGAGCATCAATGACCTCGGCTTACGTTCGGTGTTGGCGATGCCTTTGCGCTACCGCAATACGGTGCTTGGGTTGTTGGCGGTGGATCACCGCCTGACCACCAGTGCTTTCCAAGTTCCCGATGCGGATCTTCTGGGTGGCTTAGCTGGTTTGGCATCGGCGCATCTGGGTGCTTCGCAGGATCGCGTCGCACTGCACAAGATGAAGCGCAAGAACAGCCGTCTGCAAAGGCAGTTGGGGAAGCGTCCGAAGCCGGAAAGCCAGACACCGATCGAGACTGCGGGCGGTCCGGGCTTTGCCGGATTGGTTGGCACCTCGGCGGCGATGCAGAAGCTCTACAGTGAGATGGAGCGCATCCTCGAGAGTGATGTCGCGGTAGTGGTCGAAGGCGAAAGCGGAACCGGTAAGGAACTGGTTGCGCGGGCCTTGCACTTTCACAGTCGGTTGGCCGACCGCAACTTCGTGGTCGAGAACTGCGGCGCGCTGCCGGATACCTTGCTGGAATCGGAGCTCTTTGGTCACGTCAAAGGAGCCTTCACCGGCGCCACGCGGGATCGCAAAGGCCGGTTCGAGGAAGCGGATGGCGGCACCATGTTCTTGGATGAGGTCGGCGAGATGTCGACCGCGATGCAGTCGCGTTTGTTGCGGGTGCTGCAGGAAGGGGAGATTCGCCCGGTCGGTAGCAATGAAGTGCGGCATGTGGATGTGCGCGTGATTGCAGCCACCAATGTGGATCTGCTCGGGAAGGTCACCTCCGGAGACTTCCGCGAAGACCTTTACTACCGCCTGAAGGTGATTGGTCTGCGTCTGCCGCCCTTGCGCGAGCGTTCTGGAGATGTGCCACTCTTGGCCGAGCATTTCCTTGCCCTCGAGGCAGCGGAAGTGGGCAAGGAACCAC
>JBMYYH010000129.1:0-6934 GCA_049609225.1 Planctomycetota bacterium
TGCGCAGTTCGCGGTTCGAGAATTCCTTCACCTGCTTGGCCATCAGCCGTGCGCGTACTTCCACTTCAAAGCCAGCCCGGGCCAACACGGTCTCGGGGAAACTACTGCTGCCACCTCGGTCCACACTCCAAGCGCCAGCCTCCGTCAGCAAAGCCTCCTGGTCGACGGCCGGGATCTCCTTGGCATTCAGGATCAAACGGTTGCTGAACCAGCGCACCTGGTTGTAGAAGCGCAGGTCATCGAGGTAGAAACGCAAATACTCCGCATTGCTTTCGAGCGCGGTCTTGAGGGAAGGATCGTAGGGATAGAGCTCCTCCAGGATCTCCTTCACGGTATAGGTGTGGTCGCCCTGCTGGAGGACGGGTTGTTGCAGCAGTGCCTGGACATCTGCGGCGGAGGCACCGGCGTCGGATTCGGGCTGGGCCGAAGGTTCCTGGGGTGCAGGGAAGGCGAGAAGGAGCGTCAGAAGGGTCGGAAGCATGGCAATCGGTGGGTCCGACATCGTAACCTCAAGAGCGATGCCAACGAAGAGCCGCCCCCTCGACCTTTGCCTGGAGCGTTTCCGCGCCGTCAGCAGTGCGGAGCCGCGCGCGTTCTTCGCGCCTGGGCGAGCCAATCTGCTCGGTGCGCACATGGATTACAACGGCGGCTCGGTGATGCCGGTGGCCTTGTCCAAGGGCACCTATGCGGTGGCAGGGTTGCGTCACGATGGCTTGATCCACATCCAGTCGGATCAGTTTCCGGGCGAAGTGGTCGAGTTTCCGATCACGGAGTTGAAGCCGAAGCGGACGCAATCGTGGTCGGGTTATGTCGAAGGTGGGCTTTGGGCGGCGATGGATCGCTGGGGACCACTGCCGGGTCTGGATCTGGTGTTGCATGCCGATTTACCGATGGCCAAGGGCTTGAGCAGTTCCGCGAGTGTGGAATGCGTGGCGGTGTTGGCCGTTTCGAAGTTGTTGGGTTTGGAGCCGGATGTGGACGAGATGATCCACTTGGCGCATGCGGCGGAAACGCGTTATGTCGGGGTGCGTTGTGGCATTTTGGATCAAACCGCGATCTTCTTGGGCGAGGATGATTCCGTCCTGCTGTTCGATTGTCTGGAGCTCACGCGCGAACATGTACCACTCGACAGTCGTGCGGTGCGCATCGCGGTGATGGATACCGGCGTCGCGCGGGAACTTGCGAGTTCTGCCTTTAATCAGCGGGTTGCGGAGTGCACGCAGGCCTTGGCGATCTTCCAGGAACAGGTGCCCGGACTGACTTGCCTGCGCGATGTTTCGGCGGAAGACTTTGAAGCACACGTGGATCGTCTGCCACCGGCGCTGGCACGTCGCGCGCGCCATGTGTTGGCGGAAGTGCAACGCACGGAGAAGGGGAGTGAGGCTTTGCGTCGTGGAGATGTCGCTACTTTCGGCGCCTGCATGACCGCCGCCCATCATTCCTTGCGCGATCTGTTCGAGGTTTCCACTCCCGAGTTGGACGCCATGGTCGAAGCTTCCATTGCGGTGGAAGGATGTTATGGCGCAAGGCTCACCGGCGCCGGCTTCGGCGGTTGCGCCGTGGCCCTAGTGCATCCCTCTGCCTGCGATGCCTTCGAGCAATCCGTGGTCGCGCGTTATTCCGAGGAAACCGGACGTCAAACCGAGGTCCAATGGTTCTCGCCGGCGGGTGGGCCCAAGGAATTGAAAATCTGAACCTTTTGGTCTGATTTTTCGCCCGAAGCGCTACAATTCCCCCTGTGACAACGCTCCTAGACCGTCACGGGCGCCCTCTGCGCAGCCTGAGACTCTCGGTCACTGACCGCTGCAACTTCCGTTGTAGCTACTGCATGCCGGAAGAGGAGTATGCCTGGCTGCCGCGCGAGGACATCCTCACGCTCGAGGAAATGGCCCGGATCACGCGGTGTTTTGCCGCAGTGGGGGTGCAGCGGGTGCGTTTCACCGGGGGCGAACCGCTGTTGCGTCGCGACCTGCCCGAGTTGGTGTCGATGGTTGCTGCGATTCCAGGATTGCGCGATGTCGCCTTGACCACCAATGCGATGTTGTTGGCCGGACAAGCGGAAGCCCTGCGCGCCGCGGGTCTGCAACGCCTCAACATCAGCCTCGACACGCTCGACCGCAAACGCTTCGAACAGCTCACGCGTCGTGATGCCTTGCCGAAGGTCCTGGAAGGGATCGCTGCAGCACGGGAAGCCGGATTCCGCGGCACCAAGATCGACACGGTGTTGATGCGCGGCCAAAACGACGATGAGATCCTCGACCTCCTTGCCTTCGCGCAGTCGAACGATCTGAAGTTGCGCTTCATCGAGTACATGGATGTCGGTGGCGCGACGCAATGGTCGGAATCCCAAGTCTTCGATCGCCAATCGATTCTCGATCTGGTTACCGAAGCCTTCGGTGGGGTGGAAACTCTTGATCCCATCGACCCTTCCGCGCCGGCGCGCATTTACCGCCTGCCCGATGGTCTCGAGTTCGGCATCATCGCTTCGACCACCACTCCTTTCTGTGGCGAATGCGATCGCAGTCGTATCGCTGCCGACGGCTCGTGGTATTCCTGCCTCTACGCCAAGCACGGCACCAATCTGCGGGAAGCCCTGCGCGATGGTCGCTCCGACGAAGCCCTCGTCCTGTTCCTGCGTAGTTTATGGAGTGACCGTGCCGACCGTGGTGCGGAAGAACGCCTTGCGCAAGAGGAGCGCGGTCCGGCTATGGATCTAGATGACCTCATCGCCGATCCACGCCTGGAGATGCACACCCGCGGCGGTTGATCCGCCTGGGTTACTGCCCCAATGGCTTGACCGGCAACAGAAAGCCCCGACGTCTTCCCGGCTTGCTTTCATCGATCTGCGACCACATTGGTCCATCCGCTTGCAGCTGCAATTGCGGTAGGGCCGACAACAGGTATTCCTCTGCCTCGGCGGCCGTCACCTTACGTTTCGTGCCCCAAGCGAGCCAACTGCGCAGGGCGACTTCGCGCACCGCACTTGCTTCGACCGACGTACTTTCCTGCAACATGTAACGCTCTTCGCCTTGCACTCTCCAAAGTGTGGCGGAAGTGGTGCCATCTTCGCGCAGAGGCGGAGCCGTCTCTGCATAACGCAAGGCAAGTTCGACCACACTGAGGTTGTCCCCCGTGCCGACCGAACTCTCTGCATCCGGAAGCGTGAGTCTTAGCCCGCCACCGGTCCCTTCCGGAGTGAAGGCATTGTCGATGATCACCGAATGATCGCGGAAGATCTCGAACTGTTCCTCCCGACGCCCTTGTTCCGAAGTCCAATCCCAATGCAGAGGCACCAAGTTGCCGCTTGGCGTTGCCATATGCCAATCGTCCAGGCGCACCGTCTTGGCGCGCAAACTCACCACCACAGGGAAGCCTTCCGCATTCGTTTCGAGGTGCAGGTCGCCAAGCAAAGTCGGAATCACGAAATCCTGCGCCATGGCGGCATCTGCATCACCAATCGGCGTGGCAATAGCATCCTCGAAATCCCAGGGGAAGCGTAGGAGATGCCAACGCATCGTGGTTTCGATCCAAAGGTCGAGCGCATCATAGGTCTGGAACTCCGCGCCGCCGGTCTTCAGCCAACAGTGATCCGGGTCGGCGAGCAGGAAGATGTTCGGGTGCTCTTCGGCCTGACGAATACGAAACATCATGCGATCGGAAGCGGCGAGTTGCAGCTCCGCGTTTTGCGTGATCTTGCGGTCGGGCAGATGAAAGGTGACTTTCCCCTGCAGGAAGTAATGCCGTGCCGGACTACGCGGTTCGAACTCCGGCATCACCCGCACTTCCGCATAAGCGGCAAAGGGATGCACCGGCGGCGGGACCTCGATGGGTTCCTGCACCGTTGAAACCTCCGCAGCGGGAGGTGTGGAAGGCGTTGGATCATCCGGCACCTCTTCCTTGCCGCAGCTGCTCAACAGCGCGGTCAAGGTGAAAAGGTATGCCGCAAGTTTCATGCAGTAGCCCATTTCTTGAGGCGCGCATTCGCGGCCTCAAGGGTTTCGATCTTCTTCGCGTAACAGAAACGCACCAGGTGTTTGCCGTCGGCGGGGTCGTGATAGAAGGAGGAACCCGGCACCGTGGCAACGCCAGCCTCGCGCACCAGACGCATGGCGAATGCCACATCATCCTCATCACTCTTCTGGAAGGCGCTGATGTCCACCATCGCATAATAAGCGCCTTCGGGGATGTCGCAGGGGAATCCAGCATCGCGCAGGCCGGCAACCATCACTTCCCGGCGCTGACGGTATTCCTCGCGCATGGTGCTGAAGTACTCATCTTCCCACAACAAAGCCTCGGCCACTGCTTCCTGCAGCGGAGCCGGCGCGCCGACGGTTAGGAAGTCGTGCACTTTGCGGATGCCACCCGTGAGAGCCGGCGGCGAAATGATCCAACCCACACGCCAACCCGTCACGCTGAAGGTCTTGGATGCACCGGAGATCACGATGGTGCGTTCGGCCATGCCGGGTTCGAGCAGTGGGCAGTAATGATCACCGGTGAAGAGGATCTCCTCGTAGATCTCATCGGTGAACAACAACAAGTCGCGTTCGATCACGAATTCACACAGGGCGCGCAACTCTTCGCGGTTGAATACGCGTCCGGTCGGATTGTGCGGCGTGTTCAAGACGACTGCGCGTGTCTTCGGACCGGAGGCCTTGCGCATCGCATCGATGTCCAAAGTGAAACCATCACCCATCGGCACGAACAGCGGCACCGCATCCGCGAGGATGCCGTCGGGACCGTAGTTCTCGTAGAAAGGTTCGGGCACCAGGAACTCATCGCCGGGATCCAATACGCCCATCATCGCGGCGATCATGGCCTCGGTCGCACCGCAACAGACGGTGACTTGTGCATCGGGGTCGATGGTCACCCCGCGTCGGTTCTGCATGTAGGTGCCGATGGCCGCGCGCAGACGATCGCTGCCCCAAGTCACCGCATATTGATTGACATCTTCCCGAATCCACCGCACCGCGGCTTCTTTCAGGGCATCTGGTGCTGGAAAATCGGGAAAGCCTTGGGCCAAATTGATGGCACCATGTTCACGCGCCACCCGCGTCATCTCGCGGATGACGGACTCGGTGAAACGACTGGCCTTTTGAGACTCGCGGAGGGATGACGGCGCCATGACGCGATTATTGCGTCATCACCGTCCTCCAGCTATCCGGATCAGGGCCGAGATCCTTGCCGTGGATCCGAACCAGTGCGGCGCGGGCAGCCCCGGCGGTTAATTCATGCGGATCGCGCAAGGCGGCAACCAGTGGGCCGGTCGATGCGGTCGAGCCGATTTGGCCCAAAGCATAAGCGGCGGCGGTGCGCACATCGGGCACGCCATCGCCGGCAAGCAGGTCGGTGATCGGTGGCACCGAAAGGTTGGCGTGGATCAAGCCCAAGCTCAAGGCTGCCTGCGAACGCACGGTGGGCAGAGGCGAACGCAAAAGCGCTTCTAAAATCGCGCCCATCGAGCCATCCGGATCGCGCTGGTTCTTGATGGCGATCTGGAACAAGGCGAAAGCGGCATTGCTGTGGGTGCTATCGCTGGCGTCGGCCGCGAACACGGCACCACGAATCGGAGCCATCGAAGTATTCGGATCCGACAGCACGCCCAATCCCAACAAGGCCTTGCTGACGACTTCCGGCTCGCCACTGCTCACGCCATTCAGGAGTAGGGGAGTCACGTTGAAGTCTCCAGAGAATCCAAGTGCGGCGCAGGCAATCGCCCGGTTGCGCGCGGCACCGCTGACGGCCTGGCTCTCGAGGATGTCGCGGTTCTTCGCCACCAACACGCCCAAAGCCTGAGTGGTGTAGAAAACCAGCTCCTGGTTCTCGGGGTCGCGCGCCTGGGCCATGGCAGAGTTCCATGCGCGCAGGTGCTGATCGCATTCCACGATCAGACGCCCAATTCGCGCAGCTTGATCCGACCGTGGCGAGAATGCGGGACGCTGATCAGTGCTGCGATCTTGGCGGCCATCAATCGACGGATCCCCAGTACTCGACACGATGGGCCCGGTTTGGGAACCACCTTGCACATCGGCCTGCAACTGCTCCAGACCGGGTAGGGCTGGACCATTCTCAGGTGGAGCGGAACCGCAAGAGGCGCAGAACGCCACGCAAAGCGGAAGAAGCAGGGTGATCGGGCGGGGACTCATGGCTGCGGCGTACAATATAGGACCCCGGCGAGCCCGGGCATCTTCCCGCGTACATGGAACTTCTCGATTTAATGGCCCGTGGAGGGCATGACCGCGTCGTCGCGGTCTCCGACGCCGACACCGGCCTGCGCGCTTGGATTGCCCTGCACCACCTGGGCCGCGGTCCAGCCTATGGCGGGATTCGAGTTTGGTCCTACCGCACCGAAGCTGACGCGCTCGGGGATGCGCTGCGCCTAAGCCGTGCCATGACCTTCAAATGCGTGCTTGCAGGTGTGCATGGCGGTGGCGGCAAGACCGTCGTCCTGGCCGACGCCCTGATCGACCGTCCCGCAGCGATGGAGAAGTTGGGTCGTGAGATCGAAGCCCTGGCAGGCGCTTATCAAACCGGCCCCGACGCTGGTTTTACCGAGGCCGATCGCGAAGCCCTGTCGCGAGGCACCGGGCATCTTGCGCATTTCCATGGCAATGCCACCATGCGCTCGGCGGGCGAAGCCACGGCCGAAGGTGCGGATTGGGGTATCCAGGCTGCGTTGAAGCATCTTGGTAAGACGGACCTGTCCGATGTCACGCTGGCAATCCAAGGGCTCGGCTCGGTGGGTGGTGCACTTGCGAGGCGCTACCTCGGTTATGGGGCCAAGGTTTATGGCGCTGATATCTCGGAGGAGGCGGCGGAAGCGGCCGCAGCAGAAGGGGTGGAGTTGTTGCACCCTTCCAAGTTGTTTCAGGTGGAGTGTGATGTGCTCGCGCCGTGTGCATTGGGTGGCACGGTGCACGATCTGTCGATTGCGCAA
>JBMYYH010000130.1:0-6900 GCA_049609225.1 Planctomycetota bacterium
ACGGTGACGACCACGGTCGCTGCAAGTCCACCCCAGAAGAAGACGTCGCCTAGGGCGCCATCTTGCTGGACTCCTTCCTCCTTCAACTTGGTGATGTCTCCGACCGCGGCACCCAAGTAGACGTACATCAGGGTTCCCGGCAACATGCCTAGGAAAATACCAAGCACATAATGCGAGAGCTTCACCCGCGTGAGGCCGAAGGCGTAGTTGACCAAGGTGTAGGGGAAGATCGGCGACAGACGCACCAGCGTGAGGATCTTGAACCCTTCCTTCTCCATCGCGACCTGCAGTGCGGTGAATTTCGGACTGCCCTCCATCTTCTTCTCGATCGAAGAGCGAAACACGTTCCGCCCCAACAGAAAGGCCAAAGTCGCGCCGAGCACACTGGCTGGGGACACCAATGCCGTTCCAAGCCATGGACCATAGATCGCCCCGATCATCAAGGTGACGATCGAACCGGGGATCATCAAGACGGTCGCGGCAGCATAAGCCGCGCCGACGATGACCGCGCCCCAGAGACCCTGGTCGCGGACCCACTCCATGAAGATGGGAAGGTTGTCCTGGAGATACAGGAACCACGCGGCGAGTGCGGCACCGATGATCAGGAGGAAAGGCAGAATCTTCTTCATCTCACCAAGTCTTCGCCCCGCGATGCGAAACGTGACAGCATGGTATCCCGCTCAGACCACCAACGCACCACCGCAGCTCGAACCGGCGCCGGCAGTACAGGCAAAACAGTGATCATCCACGGCGATCGGCTGCCCTTTCAGGCCCTCGACCTTGGTGGCCGCGGTCAAGTCGGCCAAGGTCATCGCTGCCCCCTCTGCATCTTCCATCGCCAGCCCCTTCACGAGATTGAAATCGCAATCGAATAGGCGCCCATCCCAACGCAGGCTGACGGCATCCCGGCACATCACCGAAGCCAGAGTCGCCGGGTTGTAGTTTTCGCGCAGCAGATCCAGATAAGCCTCATAGCCGTTGGCGCGGTGCAGGGCACCTTCGAAGCGGTGGATCGGTTGATTGGTGATGGTGAGCAGATGATTGAAGGTGATGCCAAAGCGATCCATCAACTGTTCCCGATAAGCCGGTTCCAAGGTCTCCTGCGCCGGTGGCAAGGTCGCGCCGACTGGGTTGTAGACCAAGTTCAAGACCGCGCCTGGCTCCGTTCCGAAACCCGCCGCATTCAAAGCCCGTAAGGCTTCGATGCTCTTTTGGAACACACCATTGCCGCGCTGCTGGTCGACATTATCCTCCAAGTAACAAGGCAAGCTGCAGAACAACTGCACTTGATGTTCCTGAAAGAACTGTGGCAGGTCCGCCTGACCAGGCTCCCCCTGCACCGTGAGGTTATGACGCACCAAGACCTCGCGGTTCATCGCACGCGCACCTTCGACCAAGCGTCGGAAGGAGGGGTTGAGTTCGGGAGCACCGCCGGTGATATCCAGCGTGCGGATCCCCGGCTGATCGGCGAGGAACTGCAGCACCTCATCGATCAACGTCGAGGAAGCATTGTCTTCCGCACCACTCCGCTTCGGCGAAGAATCGACGTGGCAGTGTTTGCATGCCTGATTGCAGAGGCGTCCGATGTTGAACTGCAACACCGAAACCTTGGTCTTCCGCAACGGCGGGAAGCTCTGCAAGCAGGTTTCCGGCATCAGCAGCAACCGCCCCCGGTGGACGGCTGATCCTCGATCGCAGCACCTTCGGAGGTGAAGCGCGTGAACATGCCGACGAAGGGCTCTTCCGCGAACTTCTGGAACTCCTTGGCATCTACCTTGGTGCGCTCGCCGCGGCGATAGAGGTTGCCGGCATCATCGGCGATCTCGGCGAAAGGACCGTGGTAGACCACTTCCCCACCACTGGCGCAGCAGGCCGGCTCGAGCGGACGATAGGCGACCACCGTCATCGAACGGAACTCGATGTCTTCGACCACTTGCCAAGCCTCGGCCTGGCGCGTGAGGATCGCGACATCTTCCATGCCCACTTCCAAGAAGGCTTCGAGGAAGGCCTGCTCTTCGAAGGCGCCAGAGATGCAACCGGACCAAAGATCCGCATCTTGCTGCAGCTCCAAAGGTACTTCGCGATCACAGACGATGTCGGAGATAACGGCGCGACCACCCGGCTTCAACACGCGGAAGATCTCGTCGAACAAACGACGCTTCAACTCCGGCGCGACCAGGTTCAACACGCAGTTGGACACCACCACATCGATGCTGGCATCGGCGACCATCGGCAATTCGCGGCCGAGGCGCTCGATCTCTGCTTGCATCGCTTCATAACCGGCGACACCCGCGACCGGATTCTGCTCCAGCCAAGCCTCCAGCAGATCAAGATCCAACAACAGGTTCTCGATATTGCCGCGCTTGAACTCGACATTGCTCCAACCGATCTTCTCGGCCACCGCATCCTTATGACGACGCGCAAGGTCCAACATGTCCGGAGTCATATCGACGCCGATCACATGACCTTCCGGGCCAACCACCTGACTGGCGATGTAACAGATCTTGCCGCCGCCACTGCCGAGGTCGAGCACTGTCTCGCCGGGCTTCAAATGCGCCGACGGATCGCCACAGCCATAGTCCCGCTCCAACACCTCTTCCGGCAGAACCTTCAGATAACGCGCATCGTAATCTACAGGGCAGCACAGCTCGGGCTGCACGGCATTGGCACCTTCGGCGTAGCGCTCGGAAACGGCATCGTTCACGGTGCGCTGCTGGAGGTCTTCTAGTCTTTCGGAAGCCATTGGTTCAGGGACCAGTCGTAGGTCAGGTACTTGATTTTGGCCTTCGGGAAAGCCGCGTCCTCCACCACGGAGGACGGCCCGAAGTCGCGCCATAGTTTACGGATGCCGCCCGGATAGGTCTCCAGCTCGTCTTCGGACCAATCGAAGATTTTCGACACGTAAATGCGCCCACGGCTCAGCTTCTGGTCATTACGCTTGGCGTCGGCCAGGAAGGCGCGGGTTTGCTGCTGCAGCTGCTCATCCAACTTTTTGGCGGTATAGGCCTCAGGGCGCAGCAAAGGGCAGCTGGTCGAGGCGCAGACGATGGCGAAATGAAACAGCGGCGTACGCGAGACGGGGAACAGGATCTCATGCTCCAGCTCACCTAGGCTCAAAAGCTTCTTGCGACTGGCCTCCGCACGTTTGTCGACCGCCACCAGATGTTGCAGCGGGATGTAACGCTTGTCGAAAACGCTGGAAATCCACCCACCCATGTCCTTGATCGAATCCACCGGATAATGATCCAGGATCAACTCGATGGCGTAGGCGTTGTAGGCATTAATCCAGAAGGCCTCGCGTTGGATGCCGGTCCAGCTGCCGAATTCCTTGGCCGTCACCGCCTCCAGGCTGTGCACGTACGCATCGAAACGGTTCCGCTCCTTGCCCAGGCCGACGTAATCCACCAGCCCGCCCTCGTGCACGAACTCCGTGAGCAGCTCGCTCCACGCGGTATGCTCCTGATCGAAAATACTGACGGTCGATTCTTGAGCCGTAACTACTCCCCCAAGCAGAAAGGCACCGACCGCCAGCAATTCTCGAATCCCCTTTAGGCTGCTCATTGTCGTCATCACAGAAGTTTTCGACAGTGAGATGGCGTCGTGACAAAATCCTTCCATGAATTCCGCGTCCTCTGGCCTTCCTGCGGCTTTGGTGCTTGCCAAATACTGGGAAATCGGTCCGGTAAAAACGAGATTGGCGGCCGATCTCGGGCAGGAATCGGCGCGTGCGATTTATCGCGACATGGTGCACAAGCTGTGGTGCGGTCTCGAACACACCGCGCTGCAACGGCATCTATGGGTGGCGCAAGCGGAAACGGAGGAAGCCTGCAGGCAATGGTTGCCCGGCGCCACGCACACCCACTCCCAACCGGAGGGGGATCTCACGCCACGTCTACAGATGGCCTTCCAGCAGGCCTTCGCGCGCGAGCCGGAGCTGCCCTGGGCCGCCGTCCTTGGCACCGACTGCCCCGCCCTCGATGCAGCCTTCCTGCTTCAAGCCGGCAAGCACTTGGATAGGGCAGAAGTGGTCCTGACCCCGACCTTCGATGGCGGTTATGCGCTACTGGCCTTGCGTCAGCCGCAACCGCAGTTGTTTGAGGATATGCCCTGGAGCACGCCGGAGGTCTTACCGACCACGCTGCACCGCGCTGCGGAGCTGGGGCTATCCGTCTTCCAGACTCAAACCCTGCGCGATCTAGACGACATTCACGACTACCGCCTGCTCCAAGCAGAAGGTCTGTTGCCGCAAGCCTAGACGCAGCCGTGCGCTAGTTCTTCTTTGGCGCTACAGGCGAGCGCTGACGGAACTCGAGCTTGTCGATCTTCCAGATATCCTCGCGCTCCACGCCTGGATCGATGCCACGACCACGGCCCTTGGGACCACGCGGCTTCAAGTTCAGGATGGTGGTACGCACGCGCGGCATCAGCAGCTCGGCGTTGAACAGGAAGGTGCGCAGCTGATCGCGACGGAATCCATCTTCCCCCACGGCGAAATCGACCTCGAAGATCTTGTCTTCGTGGTTCGCCTGGGTACGACGCCGGACGTTGACATCGATGCTGCCCATCTGCGCTTCAAAAGCCTGACTCTGGAAGTGCTGACGGAAGTAGATGTCATCGGAACCCTTCGGTGCTTCCTTGCGACGCTCCTGCAGGTCGTTGGTGGTCTCGTAGATCACCTTGTAGCGACGCTCATGCTCCGTGAGCGAGGTCTGCCATGTCTCCAGGTAGTGCGTGGACCACAAACGTCCACCGATCGCGGCGACCGCGAGGCCCATCAACAGATAAAGCGTGGTGCGGTTGTTCATGATCAGGACTCCTTCTTGGGCTTGCCAGCCTTGAGCTTGACGGTCACGGTACCGGTCTTCGCGCCACCGACTTCCGCATTCTCGGTACTCGGAAGCTCCGGAGTGCCGACGACCCATTCCTGGCCCTTGAGGTTGGCGAGCAGACGGTCGAACCGGCCGATGAATCCGCCGGAACCATCCGGGAACAAGGTGATGCCGAACTGCGCCTTGACATGCGCTTCTTCCCGCGAGCTCGCATTCATGGAAGTGAACTCGAAACTCTCGATCATCCACTTGCCATCGTAGTCGCCCATCTCTTCTTCCAGGAAGTTCATCAGCAGACGCCAAGCTTCCAGGCAAGAGTGCGACATCTCCAACTCAGCTTCGCCCATCAGCGCATCGAGTTGTCCCTTGGCATCGTTCACCCGACGCGAAAGCAGGTTGATGCGTTGGGCCTCTTCGACACTGGTACCCGCGAAGTCGTTCTTGATGATCCACTCATCAGGATATTCCTCGTCATCGCGGACCTGTTTGTTGAGGCTCTCGACCTTGGCGTTGGCGCGCTCATAGATCGCCCCGGCATCCTTGCGCACTTGTTGGGTGATCTTGAAGTTGATCGCCATATCGAAGGCGAAGAACACGATCAGGCCGACCAGGGCCAAAGTCAGTGGACCTTCCACGCGTTCGAGGCCGCGGGCGTAGCGGAACTCCTCTTGGCGGAAGTTCATCGCCGCGGTGTCGACGCCGATGCCACGCATGGCAGCACCTAAGGCGACGGGATCCGGCTCCATGCCATCTGCGCCATCCATGCCCAAGGACAGGGGTGCGACATTTCGGCCAAGGCGCGCTTCCAGATGGGCTTCCATGCCCGGGATATCGGCGCCCAACAAGTAGATGGGGCCAGCGGAACTGCCCAGGGCAATCAAACCCCGACGCACTTCCGAAGCCAAACGCGCCAGGAACTCCTGGACCTGCGTGGGCGAGGCGAGATCGAGAGCCGCTTCAAAACCGATACCGAAAGGCAAAGAAGCATCGCCACCGAGGGCCAAGCTTTCTTCAGCATCGGCATCTTCGTGTTCACCGTCTTCTTGGTCGGTCTTGGCGAGGGCAGACTCTTCGCCATCTTCGTGCGACTCCTCTGCATCGGCCGCTTCCGGCTCGGGCAAGGCATCGACGATCTCGGCATCGGCTTCCGCGATGTTGAGACCACGCGTAAGTTCGCGCCAACCCATCGGCAAGGCGCGTGTTGCACGCAAACTTCCATCCGGATTCAAGACCAACAACAGACTCGACTCGGAACCGATCTCAAGATAAGTCTCGAGTTCCCCTTCCCCAGAGCCTTCTCGTGGAAGAGCTTGCAGGGCGGTGTAAAGACTGCCGTGCGACAGGGTGACCACGGGTGGGTCCCAATCGGCACCGCCCATCGTGTCGAGGGTGGAACTGACGCGTTCCTTCTCGAGCACACTGACCAACAAGGTTGGTGTGGCGCGGCCGTCGTCGAGTTCGATGAAGTCCGCGATGACATCTTCGAAGGACAGGTGATAGAGCTCCGATTCGATCTCGAACTTGAGCACCTGCATGACCTTTTCACGATCACTGAAGGGCAGGCTCAGTTCGCGCATGACGACGCCACTGGCCGGCAAGGTCACGACCACTTGATCCACCTTGCCGCCTTTGACGGTTTCGTTGATCAACTTGCCGAGCTTCTTGCTGCTCTGGAGATCCTCTGGGCGGAAAACCGCACCACCGGATTTCTTCACGGAGTACCGCTTCGCACTGCCGTCAAGCAGGACGTAGTCGAATCCGTGGGATTGGAGATGGATGCCGAGGCTGTTTGCCATGTGGAATCAGGCCATCAGGTTAACGGGGAGACGGGCTCGGGGCCACCGTCATGGCTTGACGCATTTCTTCGGAGGCGCGTCGCTGGCTGGCATCGAGGATGCGATGGGCCAATAACGACTCGAATTGCTCATCGAGCTCGACCCAATCGGCGTCGACCTTGGCCAAATGGCGGTCGAGCAGGCGATTGCGTTTGCGCTCATAGTGGAAAAGCAGGATGCGCAGATCGGCGGCCTGTTCCTCGATCCCGCCGGCGTCCAGCCGCTCACCGCGCTGT
>JBMYYH010000131.1:0-6513 GCA_049609225.1 Planctomycetota bacterium
CTTTGGCGGGTTATACTGCGAACATGAAGTCCTTGCTCCAAATGCTCTTCCTCGCATTCCTGATGCTGCCCCTCGCAGCCTGCGGAAATGGGGAATCTGACGAAGGAACCACCACCGAGGAGGCCGTGGAAGAAATGGAAGAAGCCACCAAGTCTGCCGCCGATGAGGCCACGGAAGCCGGCGCCGAAGCTGCAGCTGGGGTTGTGTGCTGCGGTGGCAGTTGCGATGCCCCGGCAGGATTTTGCTGCAACGACGGTACCTGCGGCGGCAACCACGCCAAGCTACCTGTCGCCCCCTAGCGCCTAGGCGCTGCGGATTTCAGGAGCAGAACACCAGCTCCTGCACCAAGTCCTCCGCGGATCGACTGCGGAGGGCTTGCTGCACCGACTCGGGCGTCAGATGTCCGCCGGAGCGGAAGCCCTTCACGGCCTGCTTGAGGCGACCGAGGGCATGACGCGGAAGCGTCCCACCATCGAGCATGCTCTGGTGGTAGGCATCGAGCCAAGCGAAGACATCCGGCGCGGTCCAGGCGGGGACTTCAGCCTCGACCACCGAACCCCACCAGCGGCGGAAAAGCATGGGGTCCTTCATGGCACCGCGTCCGACCATGACGCCATCCACACCCGTCTCCTCAAACATCCGCGTGATGGATTCCGGGCTATCGGCATTGCCATTGCCGAACACCGGAATCGAAACCGCAGCTTTGGCGCGCACCAAGTAACTCCAGTCTGGCGGATCGGTGTACTTATCGACGCGCAAGCGTCCATGAATCGTGAGCATGGTGGCGCCCGCTTGTTCCACGCGTTTGGCGATGTCCTCCAAGCCCTCCGCATGCTCCACACCGCCGCGGATTTTCGCAGTGACGGGCACTGGGCTGGCGTCGACGGTGGCGCGGACTAAGGCTTCGAGGCGTTCTGGATCATCCAACAATGCCGAGCCGGCGCAGTGTTGAAAAACCCGCGGCGCTGGACAACCGAAGTTCAGGTCCACGAAAGCCGCACCTGCTTCCGCCGCAAGAACGGAAGTTGCGGCGACCGGTTCCGGTTGATTGCCCATGAGCTGAATGCCCACAGGAACCCCTGAAATGGCAATTCCAAGCTCCTTGCGCAAACCATCCAACTTCAACGGGACTTGGCTCACACGTTGAAACTCGGTGCATGCTGCACCCACCGACTCCGCTCCGTTCTGCTCCAACACCAGGCCGCGAAAAGTGCGATCGGTAACGCCATCCATCGGCGCGAGGTAGAGCGGTGGGTCGAAGACCACGCCCTGCCCCAGATCGACGGCAGCGGGGAGGGCAGGATGGCGAGTCAAACCGGATTCGCTTTGGCTTCGAGGATCTCGATGTCGTAGCCGTCGGGATCGTGCACGAAGATGTACTTCGAACCGGAAGTGGGCTTGCTGCGGCGATACCACCAACCGCGCTTTTCCACTTCGGCAACCAGCGGTTCCAGATCATCCGCGACCAATGCGACGTGCCCGAACTGCGTACCGAGTTCATAATCCCGGCCATCGTGGTTGTGGGTCAACTCCAAGTGATAGTGGCCAGACTCGTCGGTGAGGAAAACCAGGGTGGCTTCCTCGCCGATGGCATGACGTCGGACTTCCTTGAGTCCGAGGAAGCCGGTGTAGAACTCGATGGATTTCTCGAGATCCCTTACGCGCAACATGGTGTGGGCAAGACGCATCGCGCTCCTATTGTAAGTGCATGAGCCTTCCTGACCTGACCGGAAAGACCGCCGTCATCACGGGTGCCAGCCGCGGCATCGGAGCCGGCCTCGCTGAGGACTACTTGAAGCGGGGGATGCGCGTGGCACTCTGCGCTCGCGGTCCGATTCCGTTTGAGGCGAGTGACGACGTCTTCCTCGCCAACTTCGACATCACCGACGAAACCGCCGTGCATCAGTTCGCCGCCGATGCCGCGACGCAGCTCGGTCCCCTCGATCTGTGGATCAACAATGCTGGTGTGCTGGACCCGGTGGTCGCCGTCCGCGATCTCACCGCCGACGCCCTGCGCCAGCATCTCGACATCAATGTCTTCGGCCTGCTTTACGGCTGCCAGGCCTATCGCCAGCATGTCGCCAGTCGTGATGGCGAAGGGGTGTTGGTGAACATCAGCTCCGGTGCCGCCTGGGGTGGATATGCCGGATGGGGTGCTTATTGCGCCGGAAAAGCCGCCGTTGACCGCCTGACGGAGACCCTCGCCCTGGAAGAATCCGGCATCGGATTACGTGCTTACGCCGTGGCTCCAGGCATCGTCGACACCGATATGCAGACCAAAATCCGCGCCTGCGGCGAGGATGTGTTCCCCATGGTCGATAAATTCCATGAATACAAGTCTGAAGACCTGTTCAACACCCCCTCCTTTGTCGCTCAACATCTGCTATCGTTGAGCTTTGATCCGGACGCCCGCCCGGAGCAGACGGTCGTCCGCCTGCCCGCCGAAAAGTCCTGATTTTCAACGAATTCCGGGAACTCCCGCCGGATTGCCGGCATCCCAATTCGACCCCCCTAAAGCCCCTCCTTCTACCCAAGACCCTTAGGTTTCATGAAGAAATTTGTTCCTCTTTTGGCCATTCCGGCTCTCGCCTTCGCTGCCATCAACCCAGACACCGCTGGTCCTTACGTGGACTCCCACGGTGTTTCCCACGACCGCCTGCCGCAGCTTTCCGATTTCTCGAGCGTTGCCGCCTTTGATGCAGCCATCGGTCATGAGGTCTTCACCACGCGCGATGGAAATCAGTTCCAGATCGACCGCCCGCTGACCCAAACGGAGCTCGCGCAAGCACTCAAGGATCAGGTCGTCGCCCGCGCTGGCCAAGCTGCCCGCGGTTCTGGCTCCACCATCGCTGCTGTGGTCACCGTGAACCACCCGGTGGATGAGGAGTATCGCAACCTTTATGGCACCACCCAGGCCCTGAAGAATGCTGTCCTCGCTGAGGTCAACACCTGCGATTCCGCCCTCAATTCCAACTTCGGCATCGACTTCGTGTCGTCCTCCGGTCAGGGTTGGGATTCGAACGACAGCGCCGACATCGGTTCGCTGCTCGACGAAGCCTTTAGCGAGCACGGCTACCACGGTAAGGACATGATGATCGCCCTGTCGAACGACCCCACCTCCGGTGGAGCCATCGGCATCGCCTACATCGGCTCGCCCCGTCAGTTGACCAAGAAGTACAACGGCTTGGAAGGTGAGATCATGCAGCACGAAGCAGGTCACAACTACACCCTGTATCACTGCAACGATGGAAGCTGCATCATGTACCCATTCCTGATCGCCGCCAACCTCGGTAACTTCCACAACTACCAGGAGAGTGGCGGAAGCAACCAGAACCACTACGCCACCTTCAACAACCAGCGCAACCGCTACTAAGAATGGTGGATGATTCCATCCTGACGGGGGGCCGATATCGGCTCCCCGTCTTTTTGATGGCACTGCTCATGGGCGGTGCCGTTTCCTGTGGTGGCGATGAGAAGGCGGATGCGCCGGACTTGTCGGCACGGGGGCAGGCCAACAGTCAGCCGGACAATCCATGGGGTGCATCCACGGGAGACAATCCAGGCAACACGCTTTGGGATACGCCGCCCTTGCCCGAACCTTTGCGCGTGACCGTCGATGGCGATTTGGTTCCGCATGAAGTCGGCCTGGCCTACTTCACGGCGCGTTGGTCCGAGTACTGCGCCGAAGAAGGATTCGGTCTGAGCGCTGAAAAGCTCACCGAAGGTTTCCTTGCCGATCCGCAAGCTTTGGTCATGCCTTTCGTGCGTGGCGTGGTATTGCTGCGCGAAGCGGAAGCCCGTTTCCCTGAGCTGGACCCGGAGCAGGTCGAACACTATCGCAAGCAGATGGAGTTGGCGGCCGGCTCTGCATCCGATGCACTGATCAAGCGCTATGGAGAAGATGGCTGGGAGCGTCATGTCGAGCGGCAGTTGCGCCTACGCATGATCAAGGTGGAGTTCGCCACGCTTGGTGGCGAGATCACCGATGCCGACGTCTATGCCCTTTACGAGCAGGATGTCCTCGACAAGTTGCCGAACCTCGATCCGGCGGTGGGGGAAGATGTTTCCTTCGAGAACCTGGAGTCGCGTCTGCGTGCACGCCTTGAGGTCGAGCGCGCGACCGAAGCGCAGGAAGAGTGGATCGACCAGCAGATGGAAGGTCTCTCGGTGAAGGTCGAGTTGCCTGGCGACCGGGTCGAAGAGTGGGAAGGAAGCTAAATCTCGGCCGGTAAGTCGTGAAGCTCCGTAGGACCTACCCTTAGGAACCGGAGCTGGCCTAAAGTAAGGGGGCATGAAGTTCTTCGCCCCCTTGCGTGTCCTCCTTGTCCTCGGAACCGTTGCCGCGGCCCTGTCCCTCGGCCATTGCACAGCCCAAGCCGATGAAGGCGAATGGTTGCCGGAGCAACTGAAGGATCTCGACTTTGCTGCGTTCGCGGAACGTGGCCTGGAACTCTCCGCCGAAGATATCTGGAATGGCGAATCCGGCTTGTTGTCGGCCGCCGTGCAGATCAACGGCTGCAGTTCGAGTTTCGTTTCGGAGACCGGCCTGATCGTGACCAATCACCACTGTGGTTTCGGCGCGATCAATGCCGTGAGCAGTCTGGAGCATAACTATCTGGAAGAAGGCTTCTTCGCCGAAACCACGGGCGACGAAATCCCGGCGCCAGGTTATTCGGTGAGCTTCGTGCGTCGCTATGAGGATGTCACGGCTTTGATCGAAGATGCTGCGGATGCAGCAGGCATGGATCCGGCCGCACGTTGGCAAGCGGTGCAGGCAGAACGTCGGCGCTTGGAGGAAGAGGCGAAGGGGCCGGATTCGAGCGCCATCGTGGTGCCTTACTTCGAGGGACGGGAATGGCGTCGGATTTGGCGCACGGTGTTGAACGATGTGCGTTTGGTCTACACGCCGCCACGTGCTGTGGGGGAGTATGGCGGAGAAACGGATAACTGGATGTGGCCACGTCACACCGGCGACTTCACCTTCTTCCGCACATACGTCGCACCGGACGGAAGTCCGGCCTCCTACTCCGAAGAGAATGTGCCTTACAACCCACCGCGTCACCTCGAGGTGTCGGACGAAGGCGTGGAGGAGGGAGACTTCGTGATGATCATGGGCTACCCCGGGCGCACGAGTCGTTATCTGAGTTCGATCGCCGTCGCAGGGCGGGAGTCTTACTACTACCCTGCACGTCGGGTGCTCTTTGATGCGGTCATCAAGGCTTATGAGGAGATCGGAACGCGTTCGCCGGAGCTGGAGTTGCAGGTGCAGTCGCGCATCAAGAGTTTCTCGAACGGCTACAAGAATGCGAAGGGCATGGTCTGGGGTTTGGCGAAGAACGATGTCGTCGAACGAAAGAACCAGGAGGAGAATGCATTCCGTCAGTGGGTCGCGATGGACCCGACGCGCCAGCACCGTTTCGGGGATGTGCTGGATCAGTTACTCGCACTGGACTTGGAAGTGTTCGAGCGCCAGCAACACGACTTTGTGTTAACGCAGATGCGTTACCGCAGTAGTGCTTTGCGTCAGATGATTGGTACTTTGATGCAGGGTGGTGCCGTGGAGGCTTCCAGCCTGGAAGACATGCTCGGCGAGATGGCGTTGGTGGATGAGCGCGCCTTGGGAATCCTGTTCGACATGGCCGACAAGCTACCGGCAGCAGAGCGCATTCCGTCTTATGACCAGTGGCGCGAAAACGGTGGCGATTTCAACAGCCTGCATAAACTTGCAGAGCTGATGATCGACGACCTCCGCGCGCAGGCGAACTTCCAAGACGCCATCGCAGGGCGTCGGATGGAGGTCGGTTCCTTGTGGATCGAAGCGCAGGAAGAATTCCGCGGCAAGAACTTTTACCCCGATGCAAACTCCACCTTGCGCGTCTCGACGGCAACAGTGAAGGGGTATGCGCCACGGGATGGCGTCTGGCATGCGCCACACACGACGGTGGATGGCATGTTGGCCAAGCATGAAGGCGGCGGTGACTTTGATGTCCCTCGCGAGATTAGTTCTGCAGTGCACGCCGATCCATCGAAGGGTGGCATTCACCTTTGCTTCCTCGCAGATGGAGATACCACCGGCGGCAACTCCGGTAGCCCGGTCGTCGATGGTAAAGGGCGCTTGGTCGGATTGAACTTCGACCGCGTTTTTGAAAATGTCAGCGGCGATTTCGGTTGGAATGCGGCGCGCTCGCGCAACATCTCGGTGGACATGGAATATGTCCTCTGGCTCATGCGCGACATCTGGCCGGCCGATCGCCTGCTCGATGAAATGGGAGTGGGTCGCTAGTCGACCCGCTCGTAGTTCGCGCTGCCGTAGCGGAATCCAGTCACTGGGCCGCTGCCCTTTCGCTTGATGTCGAGGTCGTAGACCTGAATCCAATCGAAAAGAACGACATCCTGTTTCTTATCCCCTTGCCCCAGGGTGGCATGTGTGTCACGTGGCGTGTAGCCTCGGCGCTCAGACCACTCAATAAGTGCCCGCGTGACGCGCCCCTCCTGTGTAATGGTGAAGATTGT
>JBMYYH010000132.1:0-6365 GCA_049609225.1 Planctomycetota bacterium
CCGGAAACGGCCCGACCCTAGTGGACACCGGCGTCTGCGGCATGATGACGGCCGCCCTCACGCCGCCCATCTCGGTTTTGACCATGGGTTCCGGCGACAGCTCCGGCAACCTCAACTACAGCGTGCCGGTTCCATCTTCCGCCAGCGGACGCACGGTCCACTTCCAAGCATTGGATTTCGCCAGTTGCACCTTAAGCAACGGCGTCACGCGGACGGTGTTTTAGGATTTTCTGCGAGCGGCCTAGTAGAATACGCACCCGGCAAAATGTTGGTCCCAACAAATGAAAGTTCGCGCAGCTGTCCTTGAACAATTTGGTCAACCCCTGGTAGTCCAAGATGTTGATCTCGCACCTCCGAAGGCCGGTGAGGTCTTGGTCAAGGTGAAATCCTGTGGTGTGTGCCACACCGACCTCTACACCGCGAGTGGCGCCGACCCGAGTGGGTATTGCGATTGCGTGCTGGGGCATGAAGGTGCGGGCATCGTCGAAGAAGTCGGCGCAGGGGTCACGAGTGTGAAGCCGGGAGATCACGTGGTCACCCTGTTCTCGCCGGAGTGTGGCAAGTGCGCGCATTGCCTGAGTGGTAAGACCAACATCTGCACTGCCATCCGCGAACAGCAAGGGCAGGGTTTCTTGCCGGATGGAACCACGCGTTTCTCGCGTGAAGCCGGTCCTTTGCGTCACTTCATGGGTACGAGCACCTTCGCGGAGTACACCGTGATGCCGGAGATCGCTCTGGCAAAGGTCGATCCAGAAGCGGACTTCGATGCGATTTGCCTGCTCGCATGTGGCGCGACGACGGGCATTGCTGCAGCCTTGTGGCGCGCGGAAGTGGAGCAAGGTTCCACGGTGGTGGTCTTTGGCGCCGGCATGGTCGGCTTGGGTGCCGTCGCCGGTGCAAAGTTGCGCGGCGCCGAGCGCATCATGGTGGTGGATCTCAGTCAGGAGCGCTTGGAGCTATCAAGGCAGTTCGGTGCGACGGATCTCCTGCCCGGCGGAGATGACCTCGTCGAACGCGTGCTTGCGGCAACCGGCGGCATGGGCGCTGACTACACCTTTGAAGCCACGGGCCATGTCAAAGTCATGGAGCAAGCCGTCGAAGCGGCGCGCATGGGTTGGGGCGTGGCCACGATGTTGGGTGTTGCGGGTAAAGGTGAGCAGATGCGCATCACGCCGCGTTTGTTGATTACGGGCCGCACCGTCATGGGGGGTAGTTTCGGTGGCGCCAAAGGGCGCACGCATGTGCCGCAGTTGGTGGATATGTACCAACAGGGAAAACTGGATCTAGATAGTTTTGTTTCGCATCGCATTACGCTTGATGAAGTCAATCATGGTTTCGACTTGATGCACAAACAAGATGGTATCCGTTCCGTCATTCAGTTCGACTGAGCCATGTTCGATGAAATCCACAACGCGGCTGGCGAACATCTCGACGCCACCTTCCACGATGATGGACTAGGCGAACCGAATGGTCGCCTTCTCGTTGTCATCGGTCATGGCGTGACCGCCAACAAGGATCGTGATTGGGCGGTTGCTCTCTCCGAAACCCTCCAGTCCGACGGCATCGCCAGCCTGCGTTTTTCCTTCTCCGGTAATGGCAGTTCCGGCGGTGACTTCCGCGCCTCTTGCCCGACTAAGGAGGCTGTCGATTTAGGCTCCGTCCTCGATGCCTGCGACGGCTGGCAAGTCATCTATGTCGGACATTCGATGGGCGCTGCTGTCGGTGTACTCGTGGCTTCACGCGATATCCGCGTGCATGCATTGGTGTCGCTCGGGGGAATGGTCCACACCGGCGATTTCGCCACACGCAAATTCGGGGAGCTTCAGCCAGGCAAGGATTTCATGTGGGAAATTCCAGAATGCCCACTGTCACAGGAGTTCCTCGACGACATGGCGTCGATCGACACCGTCCTCCCTCTCGGCGCCATGGTCAAGGTGCCGTGGCTACTGATTCACGGAACCGCAGATACGGTCGTTCCTGCCAGTGAGAGCGAGGCCATGCTGGAAGTCGCCGGCGGAGCCGTCGAAATGATCGCGATGGATGATGTCGACCATGTCTTCTCAGGCGAAGCTGGGCCCGCGATGGCCCGAATTGTCAGCGATTGGGTGCGTTCCCTCTGCGAAGAAGATGCCTAGGATGGGGCATGTCCCTTATCCGACCCCTTCTTCCTGCGCTGGCCTTGCCGCTGGTGTTCTCGATTCCCGCAAACGGCTTAGGCCCTGAGCTCCTGGTGGGCGGCGATTTCGAATCGCTGCATGCGAAGAGCGCTTTGCCGGAAGGCTGGGCGACGGCCTTCATCCCGGACACGAAAAAACACGTGAAATTCGCTGCCGTCGAAGGCAGTGGTCGCGACGAAGGTCATGCCGCTTCAATTACCGTCTTGGACACGCATCCGGCGGATAAGAAGGTGGCTTACAACTGGCACCGCAAGATCGAAGGCCTGGAGCCCGGCAAGCTTTATGTAATGGATGGTTGGGTCCGCTCCGAGGATCTTGCTTCCACCGCTTTTGCCATGCTGCAGTTCTGGGGACCGGAAGGTCGCATGCTTGGTGGCGCGCGTTGTGAAGATCGATTCCCGATCCTTGGCACGCAAGACTGGACGCATATGGCGACGATCTTCCGCGTACCGGAGGGCATGGATCATGCGCGCATTCGCATCGGCATGAGCACGCAAACTGAAAAGGAAGGCACCGTCTGGTTCGACGATTTCTCGGTACGAGAGTTGGAATAACGAGGGAGTCGTGTCGTGTAGGTGGGCCGTCCTCCCTAAAGTCCGGCCCACCAGAGATCACGAAGGCTTACTGGTGAGTAAGACCGTTCGAAGCCTCAACGACATTGGCCGGACCCGTAGGACCGATAATGCCGACTGCTTGCGTTGCCACGAGTGGTGGCAGGCCAGCAGGCATGTTTACGGTGACGCTTGCGTCCGTACCGGCGACCGTCATCGGGACTGGAGTTCCGCTGAGCAGCGGCAGGCCGACCATGAGGGAAGCAGCAGTACCACCGAGCGGCGGGAAGCCGGGGTTGGTGGAAGTGGAAGCGAGCAGGAAGTAGTTGGTACCTGCGGTGGCGCCTTCGGCGGTGAAGGTCACGGTGTTACCAGCCTTGACCGGGCCATCGACGACGAGTTGCAGGATGTCACCGACGCGGGGCGTCGGGTTGTAGATGGTGCGGGTGTCCATCGCATTGCCGTCGAGCTTCAAGGAGAAGGTACCGACAGCTTTCGGAGTGTTGATGACGAGACCAACGCCGTTGGTCGCATCCCAGAAGGTATCAGCAGTTCCATAACCGCCAACGCCGGAAGGCATCATGTCTGGGCCCGTGGAGTTGGACGCATCAAGGTAGACGACCGACCAGCCCCATGTCTCTGCACCACCAGGGGTGAGTTCCTGTGGAAGGCTGCATTCGAATCCGCCAGCAAGATCGACGGTGATGCCCCAACAAGCTAAGCCGGCACCCAGCAGGTCACCCGGAAGGGCAGCCAAGCCGTAGAGGCAGGTAGCAGCGGCACTTGGGCCGGTGGCGATGTTGACATCGGTGTAGAAACGAATCTCCGTATCGAAGGTTCCGACTTCGCTCGAGCAGTAGTCGAAGACGAATCCGTTGACTTCTTCATCGGCAAGGGTGCCGCGCTGTGCGAAAGCGCCCTCGTCGATCCACTCATCACCGTTGGGGATGACGAGATAGTAGTAGCTTGCCGCATCAGGGTTTTCGAACAGGGTTTCAGGGCCCGAACGCGCGACCGGTGCCGAGGTGACCTCGAAGCCGGTGTCCATGCGATAGATGCCGTGACCCTGTGTCGCACCATGCGTGGACTTGAGGGTGCCTGCTTGCGCAGACAGAGGGGCTGCGGCGCCGAGCGCCAACAGTGTGAGTAGTGTGTTCCTTAACATTTTGTTGAAAGGGGGTGTTGGTTCCTAGGTAACCCAGGGGAGTTACGAATACGGAAACCTACGCCATAGGTTTTGACTTAAATGTGAATTAATTTTCGTTAGTAAAAATCACTGACTGATCTAATGCGCACGAATTCCGGCGATGTCCTTTCGCCGCATGAACTTGGGCGCTCGTGCCATTTCGCACTGCTTCGAAGTGTGCGAAAAAAAACAGGTCGACGTTGTCGTCGGCCTGTGGTTTCCGCAGTGCGGAATCGCGCGAATGATGAATATGGCGCGGTTTAGCCGTCGGAATCGCGCTCGGCGAGTTCTTCCCAGCGGGCCATGTCTTGCTCCAACTGTGCTTCGACTTCGTTGCGTTCCTTCTGTAGGCGCGCAACTTCTTCGCCTTCACTGCGATAAGTTTCGGGGTCGGCAAGTTGTGCATCGATCGCTTCGATGCGCGCTTCCTGTGCTTCGATCTTCTCCCAAATGGAAGTCAGTTCCTGCTTCTCCTTGAAGCTGAGCTTGACGACTTTGGTCTTCGCAGGAGTCGGTGCAGGCGGATCTGCTGCAGGCGGAGTCGTGATCTTGGCTGCGGCCTCGGCAGCTTCGCGCGCAATCGCACGCTCTTCCACGCGCTCCATCATCGAACTGATGTCGCCGGTATGGAGGAAGTGATTGCCCTTGCCATCGAGGTGGAGGACATGGGTTGCGACTCGGTCGAGGAACCAGCGGTCGTGGCTGACCAGGAGCACGTTTCCTTGGAAGGCCACCAGTGCTTCCTCAAGTGCGCGCAAGGTATTCAGGTCGAGGTCGTTGGTCGGTTCGTCGAGCACCAACACATTGCAGTCCTGCAACAGCAGTTTCGCCAGCAGCACACGCCCACGTTCTCCACCAGAAAGCGAACCGACCTTCACCTGTTTCTTGGCCCCAGGGAACAGGAAGCTATCAAGGAAACCAGCGACGTGCACCTTGCGCCCTTCCACCGCCACGTGGTCACTCTTGCCTGCGACCTCTTCCACCACCGTGGCTTCCGGATCGAGATCCTCGCGCTTTTGTTCGATGGTGCCGAACTTGACGGTCTCGCCGATGCGGATGGAGCCTTCCTGCGGCTCCAGCTGCCCGAGCAGGATGCGCAGCAAGGTCGTCTTGCCGGCGCCGTTCGGCCCGACGATGCCGAGTCGCATGCCTTGCCCCATCTCCAGCTCAAAATCCTTCAGGATCGGACGCTCGCCATAAGCGAATCCCACTCCTTCGATATCCAACACCCGCGTGCCGAGACGTGGCCCCGCCGGGATCTCCATCTCCAACTCCGCCGGTCCTTCCAACTTGTCGGCATTGGCAAGATCATGAAAGCGATCGATCCGCGCCTTCGCTTTGGTGGCACGCGCCAAGACTCCAGCGCGCATCCATGCGGTTTCCCGTTTGAGCAGAGCCAAGCGCGACTTCTCCGCCTTCGCCTCGCGCTCCAAACGCTCCGCCCGACGTTCGAGGTAAGTGCGATAACTCCCCGGATATCCATGTGCCGCACCGCGATCGATCTCGACGATGCGGTCGACCACGCGATCCAACAAGAAGCGATCGTGAGTGACCAGCACCAGCGGCACCTTCAATGCCGCAAGCTGCTTCTCCAACCATGCGATGACGAAGGCATCCAGGTGGTTGGTCGGTTCATCCAGCAACAGGACATCCGGCGTACCCACCAGCAACTTCGCCAGTGCGACGCGTCGGGCTTCTCCTCCAGAGAGGTTGCCGCATTTCGCTTGTGCATCGGGCAGACCCACACCTTCGATCGCCGCTTCAATCCGATGCTCGACATCATGCCCACCGAGCTTGTCGAGCCGGTGTTGCAGATCCTCTTGTCTGCGGGAAAGCGTATCGAGACGACTTTCGCTGAGGTCGGGGGATGCGAGTTCGAGGTAGAGCTTGTCGAGTTCGGCAAGCACCTCATCGCGTCCGACCAGACCGGTGCGCACGGCCTCTTCGATGGTGAGGTCGGCGTCGAAGCGAGGCTCCTGCTCGAGATAGCCGATGCGCAAGCCTCTGCGCGTGACCCGATCCCCGCTATCCGGCAGCTCGATGCCCGCAAGCATCTTCAGCAAGGTCGACTTGCCGGCGCCATTGGGTCCAATCAGACCAATCCGGTCCTTTTCACCCACGACGAGAGTGACATCCTTAAAGAGCGGACGCTTTTCGTCGTAGGCCTTGGCGACTTCGGAGAGGGTGATGAGGGGCATGGGCGGCAGGAGTGTAGCCGCTGCCGCCCGCGTCCGGCCTAGCCATACTCCACCAAGGCGGCGGCGCCGAGGACCAGCAGCCACCAGTCGTTCTCGGTCTGATTGAGCGTGCCGGTGAAACTGATGTCAAAACGCGGCCAGTAGTACATCCAGGCGTTGCCATAACCATCATGGCCCCAGATCTCGCCGAGCCCGAAACCGAACTCCACGCGGAACATTCCCAGTCCGTATTCCACACCGTCGGTGCCGGTGG
>JBMYYH010000133.1:0-6341 GCA_049609225.1 Planctomycetota bacterium
GCGAATGAGGTCGTGTTGTTCGACGAACTGATCGTCGAACTTGATCACGAGGGCATCGACGTAAAGGATGTCGCCATCGATCTCGTACCAATCGCCCTCATCGAAGGGCTGGCCATCTGGACCGATCTCCTGAAAACGGAAGCGGGTGTATTGCCCGCCCGCACGGGAAGGATCCTGCTCCTGTTCGAGCACCTCGATATGCGCGACGCGTTGGCGTTGCCGCAGGAAATCCAACTGCATCTCCTTCTCGGCGATGGATTCTTTCAGCGCGGAGATCTCCTGCTTCAAATGGGCATCGCCTGAAAACAGGCCTTGGAGACCAAGGAAGGCCCCCAGGCCAGCGAGGCCGCCGAGGATGAGCTGAGGAAGGACTTTCGCCATGGACGATGCTCCTGCACCTTACCCCGCAAGCCAGCAAAAAAAAACTGGCCACCGGCGTGAACCGGTAACCAGGTGGGGGTCATCAAAAAAACGGCTGCCGAAAAGTGAGTGCTACCTCCTAACCCTCACTCCTCGACAACCTGATAGACAGGAATCCTGATAACCCGTGAGCCGTGGGGACTCAGCAGATATAAGGGAGTGGCCGCTCAGGCGTTTTTTCCAGGCGAAATTTCCGGAAAATCAAAAATGCGCTTCTGCGCCTCCCCGGATTGGGCGGGAAACAAGCTTATGGAATAGTTTTTCGGCCATGGTTTTGGAGGATTTCGGCGAACGGGTGGCCTCTGGGCCTCGATGCACTGGCGCTACAATCGCCGATTCCATGAGTCCTTCTTTGTACCGATTCACTGCCTTCCTCCTGACCATCCTGCTCGGCCTCGCCACCACGACGTCGGCTCAGGAGGCTGCTCATCCCAAGCAGCAGCGCGACGATGCCTTCCGTCAGCTGGAGGAAATCCTTCCGACTCCCAATGAGACCCGCAGCGCCTCTGGGGCACCGGGGCATCGCTATTGGCAGCAGCAAGTCGACTACAACATTGCGGTCTCGCTGGATGAGGAGACGCGTCGTATTGATGGCAAGGAACACATCACCTACCACAATCATTCGCCCGACACCCTGCGTTATCTCTGGGTGCAACTCGAGAACAACCGTTTCCATGCGAACTCGGCGGGCAGCTTGACGACCAAGGCGCCCGATCTTTCGAAGGGCATCACCTTTGAGAACCTGCATTGGCGTGTCCAGCGCGCCGCCTTTGATGGCACGCTCGACATCACCCAGGTCAGTCACCAGAAGCAACCTCTGCATCACGTCATCAATGGCACCATGATGCGGGTGGATCTGCCGGAGCCCTTAGCGACCGGCAAGACTTTCGAGTTCGACATCGCGTGGAACTACATCATCAATGACAGTTCCGTCGTGCAGAGCCGTACCGGTGCCGAGTACTTCGAAGACGACGACAACTGGTTGTTCGAGCTTGCGCATTGGTATCCGCGCCTCGCAGTCTACGACGATGTGCATGGATGGCAGAACAAACAGTTCCTCGGCACGGGCGAGTTTGCCCTGGAGTTCGGGAACTACGATGTGCGCATCACGGTGCCGTCGGATCACATCGTGGCTTCGACGGGTGTGTTGCAGAACCCGGAGGATGTCCTCACCGCCACGCAACGGGAGCGCCTGGAGCAGGCGATGCAAGAGGGCAATGATGGGCCGACCATGATCGTCACCTTGGAGGAAGCCGAGGCGAACGAGTCGTCGCGCGCGACCGATACCAAGACCTGGCATTTCCAGGCGGAGCGCGTGCGCGACTTCGCGTGGGCAAGCTCGCGCAAGTTCCTGTGGGATTGTTGGGGTGTGTACTCCGGCGATCAGGAAACGCGCGATGGGCACATGGTCGCGGCGATGTCGTACTGGCCGAAGGAAGGCGAGCCAATGTGGTCGAAGTTCAGCACGCATGCCGTGGTGCACACGCTTGAAGTCTTCTCGCGTTACACCTTCGCTTACCCCTACCCCGTCGCGATCTCGGTGAACGGTCCAGTCGGCGGCATGGAGTATCCGATGATCTGCTTCAACGGACCGCGCCCCGAAGCCGATGGCACCTATTCCGAGCGCACCAAGTACGGATTGATCGGCGTAATCATTCACGAGGTCGGGCACAACTACTTCCCGATGATCGTCAACAGTGATGAACGTCAGTGGGCGTGGATGGATGAAGGCATCACCACCTTCGTGCAGCATCTCGCCGAGGTCGAGTGGGATGATCACTACCAAGGCTGGTGGGGTGAACCTTCGCAGATCGTCGGCTACATGCTTTCCGAAGAGCAGGTCCCTATCATGACGCAATCGGATTCCATCCTCAGCTATGGCAACAATGCTTATGGCAAGCCCATGACCGCGCTCAACATCCTGCGCGAAACCATCATGGGGCGTGAACTGTTCGACTTCGCCTTTGCCGAGTACGCTCGACGTTGGAAGTTCAAGCGCCCGCAACCCTCCGACTTCTTCCGCACCATGGAAGACGCCAGCGCGGTCGATCTCGATTGGTTCTGGCATGGTTGGTTCTACACCACCGATCATGTCGACCTCGCCTTGGCCGATGTCCAGTGGTATCAGCTGAGCACGCTGGACCCTGAAGTGGAGAATGCCTTGAAGCAGGAAGCTCGGGATGCAGAACCGGAAACGCTGCAGCATGAGCGCAACGCCCCCATCCCTAAGCGCTTCGACGTCTTCCCGGAACTGAAGGACTTCTACGATTCCTATGATCCACTGGCCACCACGCCCCAGCAGCAGAAGGATTACCTACGGCTGCATGCCAGCCTGAATGATTGGGAGCGCGAGCAACTGGAAGCGGATTGGCAGTTCTACATCCTCGAAGTGGAGAACCGGGGCGGCTTGGTGATGCCGATCTTGCTGCGTCTGGATTATGAGGATGGCAGTTCGGAGGAACGTCGGATTCCTGCGGAGGTGTGGCGCAAGAACAACGAGCGCGTGAAGACGATGGTCACCACCGATCGCCCTTTGAAGGGAATCATCTTGGACCCACGCCTGGAGACCGCCGATGCCGTGCTCGACAATAACTTCTGGCCGCCACGTGCACCGAAGCCGACGCGATTCGACCTGTTCAAGAAACGTCAGAACGAGAAGAGCAATCCCATGCGCGAGGCTCAGGAGCAGGGCAAGTGAAAGGCTTGCTTCTAGGACTCTCGTTGTTGCTGTGCTCCGCTGCCGTGTGGCATCCGGTGCACACCACCATGGCGGAAGTGGATTGGAACAGCGAAGCGCAGACGTTGGAGATCGCCTTGCATCTCACGCCGCGGGACCTCGAGACCGCACTCACCTCTCACGGTGGTAAGCCCGTGCGTCTCGATAAGGCGAAGGATCTCGATACGCTGATCGAGGCTTGGCTGAAGGATCGTCTGCAACTGCAGGACGAGAAGAATGTGCAAGCCACCCTCACTTGGGTCGGCAAGGAACTCGACCTACGCGACGTCTGGATCTACTTCCAGTTCGAAGGAGTCAGCACCCTGAAGGATTGGGAACTGCACAACACCTTGTTGGCTTCCGTCGCTGAAGATTATGTGGCTACGGTGCAATTGCGCGTTCCCGAGCAGGAACCGCGCAGCTTGCGTTTCGACAGCACGACCACGAAGCGCGCCTTACTGACGGACCAGTCGTAAGGCGTCGGCCACCACGACCCAACCGAGTGGGCCGCTGTTGGTGATTCCCAAAGTGGTACCACTCCCCGCCGGCATCTGCACCGTGCCGAGGATGTTCCACTGGCCTCCATGCAGCTGCTGATTGATCGTGGTCGAGAACAACTGACCATTCAGGAGTAATCCAATCTGCGTCGCGGGATTGCGATTCGAACCGGCCGGCCACCACAGGGAAACTTCATAGCTACCCGCCTGCGCAAGATTCGGATTCCAAAGTGCGCGCGCAGGTGCAACGCCCGTACTCGCCCAACGGTAATCACTGCCGTACTTATCGCTGGACGAAGTGCCCAAGGTCCAGTTGCCCGTGTACGAGGCTTGCCCGTTGTCGAGGATGATGGTGGTACCACTCCCCCCTTGGATCAACTGATCCACTTCATTGCGCAACCGCGGTAACTCGGCATAAGCCAGGTCCCCTGGGCATGCGGTACTCGAAACATCGCGATGCCCATAGAGATTCTGCTCTTGCGCACCGAGTCCGGCATACCAACTGGTGCCCAGTGGGTTGATGCCTTGTTGATCACACTTCCATCCGGTCAAGGCAACAAAGGCATTCTCCATTGCGGGAGTGAGCGTTTGGTTATGCGGTGTGTGGAAGTAACCCATCATCGCCACCCCCATCGACCCGCAGTTGTAACCATCATGCGCCCCGCGGACGTCATCCCCGCCACCGCGACCTTCAAAGATGTCGCCATGCGGGCAGATCAAATAGTTGTAGCCGACGTCACACCAGCCCCGGGTGAACATGTGGTAGGTCTGCGTGGCCAGCACATTGGATGCGCACTGCGCCCAACTGCTGCTGTGATACTCCGACGAGGAAGCCGTGTGATGCATCGCCACATGGGTGGTGTTGCAGTAACTCGGGCTGCATTGCGCAGCGGAGGCTCCCCAACTCGCCCGCGAGTAGACCGGCGGCTTCGGCAGTGCGGTGGTGGTCGATGCAGAAAGGGTGGGTGCGGATTGAGCTGGGGATGGTCCAGTCAGGCTCACGGCCATGGGAATCCAAACCACCGTCAGGCTTTGCAGTTGGTCGAGGGCCGGTAGATGCAGGTGGATCCCGACCTTGGGCAAATCCACGCTACCATGCACTAGCGAGGAAACTTGTTTTACGCCAGCGGGCCCTTCCGTCGTCAAGTTCAGATCATGCGCAGCCACAATCGGCCAGCGCCTGCCAAATTCGCCAAAAACGCCGAACAAACGCACTTCCGCCTGCTCCAGTTCGCCCTCCCACCAAAAACCCACGCTGCGGAAGGCCCCAACAGAGTGCAGGCTCACCACGCCCTGAGGGCTCTGTAGATCCTGCAACTGCTCCACGGTGAAGGTCTGCGTGATCGGAGGCAGGCTAGAAGGGGTATCCGTGGGCGCTGCGGGGGCAGCGGGAAAAGACAGTTGGAGCAGGAGGGGAAGCCACATAGGAGAACCACGTTATGCCACATTTTCAGGCGAATCAGGCCTTTACGCCGATAAATTCACGTAAAGTTGAGATAACCCAGCCCCGCCTGGACCCCCAAATCATCATGAGAAAACTCGTCACTTGCTGCTTGCCCCTGGCCTTGGCCATGACAAGCCTCTCTGCCGATGGGTTCGCCGCTCCTCAACAGGACACCGGCACCCTGAAGTACAAGTCCGTTAAGAAGTGGGAAACTTTGCTTCCTAACGAGACCTGGACCGGCATCTCCTTCGAGATTCCCGTCGCCCATGCTGGCGGCCCTGGATTCGTCGTCGACAACTCTGCCTTCTCTCTCGAGATCGATACCGATGGTAACGGTAAGCCCGATGAGAAGATCAAAGGCCAAGGTGGCGCAACTGTCCTGAAGGCAAAGGATGCCGATGGCAAGTCTTTCCAATACGCGATTCGCGTGAAGAAGGATCGGGATAACTGGGTCTTCGCATCCAGCGGCGTGATGTCTGGCAAGATCGGCGGTGAGACCATCACCCTGATCGACCAGAACAACAACGGCGTTTGGAACGAAGTCGGTGTCGACGCCATGATCGTCGGCAAGTCCAAGTCTGCTGCATACCTCTCGCGCATCGTGAACCTCGGCGGTTCGCTGTTCTTGTTCGAGGCCTCTGCAGATGGCGCCAACATGTCGATCACTCCTTACGAAGGCGATGCAGGCACCCTCAACGGTGTCGAAGCCTACGAGTCGAAGGGCAAGTTGATCCAAGCAGTTTTCTCCTCCACCGACGGCAAGGTCTCCTTTGACCTGGCTGGTGCGAAGAATGGCATGCTCGTCCCTGCGATGGAGTACCGCTTGATGGCGGGCTACGTCGAAAAGGGTAGCGAGAAGGTCTTCATCCGCCGCGGCAAGATGCGTCCGGTAACCGTCAAGGCTAGCCAAGAGCGCATGGTCGAATGGGGTGGCCCACTGCACATGGAGTTCGACTACTTCCGCAACAACAAGGAAGAAGTCACCGTGAACCTTCCGACCTTCTTCGGCAAGTCCGAAGAGGAGTACTACGATTTCTACCCAGGCGGCAAGTCGCCTTCGATCATCGTCACGGACAAGGAGTCGGGCAAGGAAGTCTGGTCCGGTAAGTTCTGTGAGTCATGAGGTGGCAACATCTCCCCGACGCCCGTGCCGGCGCCGGAAAATCAGGAAGTCGTGATCACGATGGAAATGGACCGCAAGATGTTCGGTCCCATCAGTGGCGGCGAGCGCAAAGAGAAGGCGCGCGGCCCAGTCACTGAAGTC
>JBMYYH010000134.1:0-6052 GCA_049609225.1 Planctomycetota bacterium
GAAGAGCGTGGCGTCGGCGAGACGGCAGCCTGTGGAAGCGGTGCCTTGGCAGTCGCTGCAGTGGCCTGGGAGCTTGGCGCAGACGACCGCATTGGCGTCTCGATGCCCGGTGGGAGGTTGGAAGTGGAGCGTGGTCGAGAGGGCGAAATTCGCCTGCGCGGGGCCGCACGGACCGAACCTGGAAAGAGCCTTTCGGAGCTTCTTCGGAGCAGCCCTAATGCCAGTAGAGAAAGGGGTTTAGGACGTCGCTCCTAAGGGATTAAGGCTTCCCTGAAAGAGCTGGAAATGGTGCAATAGGGGCCGTTTTCCGGTGCCCCCCGGACCTACGCCCATGGCCGAGAATCCAGTCCCCACCCTGCAGCCGATCCCGGATGCATTGATCGAAAAGGAGATGCGTGATAGTTACCTCACGTATGCCCTTTCCGTTATTCATGATCGTGCATTGCCCGATGTCCGCGATGGCTTGAAGCCTTCGCAACGACGCATCCTCGTGGCAATGAATGATCTCCACCTGCGTCCAAGCGCGAAGTACAGAAAGTGCGCGAAGATCGCTGGTGATACTTCGGGTAACTACCACCCGCACGGTGAGTCGGTGATCTATCCGACCCTGGTGCGAATGGCGCAACCCTTCCGTCTGCGGCATTGCCTCGTCGATGGTCAAGGTAACTTCGGTTCGATCGACGGCGACCCGCCTGCCGCGATGCGATACACCGAGGCGAAGATGGCCGGTCCAGCAGAAGAGATGCTGATCGACCTGGACAAGGACACGTCAGACCTGCGCTCCAACTACGATGAAACGCGTATGGAGCCGGTGGTGTTGCCGGGCAAGTTCCCCAACCTGCTGGTCAACGGTTCTGAGGGTATTGCGGTCGGTATGTCCACCGCGCTGCCTCCGCACAACCTGCTGGAGGTGCTCAACGCGATCCGTTATCTACTCGACAACCCCGATGCCAAGGTCCAAGACCTGATGCAGATCGTGACCGGTCCGGACTTCCCGACCGGCGGCATCATCTGCGGTCGTGCGGGTATCGCCGAGGCCTACATGACAGGCCGTGGCCGCGTCATCCTGCGCGCCAAGATGCATCTCGAGGAAGGCGGTCGTGGGCGCGACAGCCTGGTCGTCACCGAGATCCCTTACGAGCGTGAGAAGGCTGCGATCATCGAGAAGATTGCTGCTGAGGTGAAGGCCGAGCGCATCGAAGGCATCCACGACATCCGTGATGAATCCTCGCGCGAGGGCATGCGCCTGGTCATCGACCTGAAGAAGGACGGCGATCCGGTCGTGGTCGAGAACCTGCTGTACAAACACAGCTCGTTGCAGATCACCTATGCGATCCGCAACACGGCCTTGATCGAAGGCCAGCCACGCACCTTGAACCTCAAGGAGCTGGTCGCTGCCTATCGCGATCACCGCTTCGATGTCATTCGCCGACGCACGCGTTTCCTGCTGAACAAGGCGGAGCATCGCTTGCACATCCTCGAAGGCTTGATGATCGCGATTCAGGCGATCGATGAAGTCGTCGAGATCATCAAGACTTCGGAAGACACGCAGGTCGCGCGTCAGCGCTTGGAGGCTACCTTCGAGCTCACGCCGATCCAGTCGCAGGCCATCGTCGACATGCGCCTCGGTCGTTTGACCGGTCTGGAAGTCGAGAAGCTGCAGAAGGAGATCGATGGCCTGAAGGCCGACATCGCCTGGTTCCGTCGCATCTTGGCCGAGGATGAGTTGGTCTACAACATCATCCGCGAGGACCTCGATGATCTCGAGAAGAAGTACGCCGAGCCGCGTCGCACCGAGATTGGGGAAGGCGTGCAAGACTTCCTCACCGAGGACCTGATCACGGAAGAGACCATGGTGGTCACGGTGAGCAGCCAGGGTTACGTCAAGCGGACTTCGGTGGACTCCTACCGCGCGCAAGGGCGTGGCGGTCGGGGTATCACCGGCGGCAAGGCGAAGGAAGGCGATGTGTTGTCGCACTTGTTCGTCTGCAGCACGCACGATTACTTGTTGGTCATCACCGACCGCGGGCGTCTGTTCTGGCTCAAGGTGTATCGCCTGCCCGAACAGGAACGTACCGCCAAGGGGCGCTCGATCCGCAACCTCATCGAAGGCATTCAGCCGGAAGAGAAGATCCGTTCGATCCTCTCCACGCGGAACTTCGATGAAGGCGATTACCTGCTCTTCGCAACCGAGAAAGGCAAGGTCAAGAAGACCGAGCTCAAGGCTTACTCCAACGTCCGTTCGGCCGGCATCATCGCCACCAAGCTGGAAGAGGGAGATCGCCTCATCGGTACGCGTCTCGTCAGTGAAGGCAACGAGGTCATGCTGGTTACCGCGCAGGGCCAGGTGGTGCGCTTCCGCGAGGATGATGCACGCGCCATGGGCCGCAATGCTGCGGGCGTGAAGGGTGCCTCGCTGCGGGATGGCGATAAGGTCGTCGACCTCATCACCGGCACCGAAGAGGAGATGTTGCTGCTGGTCTGCGAAAACGGCTACGGCAAGCGCACCCAGATCGGTGAGTTCCGTCTGACCAAGCGTGGTTCGCAGGGTGTGGTCGGCATCAAGACCACCGAACGCAATGGCCTGGTGGTCAATGCGCGCAACGCCACGCGCTGCGATGAGGTGATGTTCTCGACCTCCGGCGGCATGCTGGTCCGGACCAAGGTCGATGAGATCTCCTCGCAAGGCCGCGCCACCCAAGGTGTGCGTCTGGTCAACCTGAAGTCTGGCGACAAGATCGTCAGCCTCGCTGCAATCCCGCGCGAGGAAGAGGAAGACGAAAGCAACGAGGATTCCTGATGATTCAGAAGCTCAACGATGAGATCAAGCAGGCGATGCGCGATAAGGCGAAGGCGCGTCTGCAGACTCTGCGTTCGATGATGAACGATCTCAAGAACGCCGGCATCGAGAAGAAAGGCAACAAGGGGTTGACCGAGGAGGTCGCTTCGCCTGCCGAGTATCTGGAGGAGCCGGAGATGGTCAAGATCCTGCAGAGTGCTGCGAAGCGTCGGCGTGAGTCGATCGAGCAGTATGTGGAGGGTGGTCGTCCGGAGTTGGCGGAGAAGGAGGAAGAGGAGTTGAAGATCCTCGCCGAGTTCCTGCCGAAGGCCCTGTCGGAGGAAGACCTCCGCGCTCTCGTCGCCGAAGCGATCGCCGCCGTCGGCGCTGGCTCGATGGCCGACATGGGCAAGGTCATGAAGGAAGCCCAGCCGAAGATCGCTGGCCGTGCAGACGGCAAAGCGGTCTCGTCGATGGTCAAGGAACTGCTGTCATGAGTCAGGAATTCAAATACGTCTTCAAGTGGAAGCATGTCCTATGGGGCGTGATCTACGCCGGCATCGTTTTCGGAGCTTCGGTGTTCACCATCGATAAGGCTTTCGAGAAGTCGCAGGAGATCAACGAGCATCACATCCTGCAGACCGAACTGCACCTCGGCCCGGAGAAGGCGGAGGAGATGCGCGAGTACAAGTACGGTGCGGACAAGACCTCGGGTCTGTCGGAGCCGGAAGCCAACGAAGCTGCGGAAGGCGACGTCATGCCGGAAGGCAACGCGTCCACCGAGGACTAGCCTCGATGCGGGTTGCGCTCGATGTGCGGGTGCGGGAGGGGAAGTACTCCTCCTTCGTGCGCGTCACCGAGTTGCTGGAGGAAGCGGCGGCGTCGGTAGGACTGGAGCTGGAGCTCTGGAGCGGCGGTGCGATGCATGCAGAGGTGCTGTGGAATCCCTTGATGGAGCCCGCGCCAGTGGCGTCGGATGTGCAGCAGGTGATTACGGTGCATGACTGCTCGCCGTTGTTGATGGACCCGCGCCCGAAGTTGGAGCGTTGGCGTCGGGCCCGACGGTTCCGCAGTAAGTTCGAGAAGGCAGCGGCGGCGGCAACGGCATTTTCAGCAGTGTCGGAGCATGTCGCGCAATTGATTCGGAAGGAGTTCCCGCAAGTGCAGGTGCCGGCGACGGTGGTGCCACATTATCCAGCGGCAGGATTCGTTCCTCCGGAGAGTGGGGCGGAGGCGCCGCATGAGGAGGCTTCCGCGGTACTCCTGGAATACGGCTTGCAGCCAGGTTTCGTCCTGTTCGTAGCGGCATTGCGCAGGCATAAGAACTGGGAAGGAGCGCTCGAGGCTTGGTCGCAGTTGCCGAAGGAAATCCAGGCAGCAGCTCCGCTGGTCTTGGCGGGTGGCAAGGGTCGGGGAGAGGCGCGCATGCGCAAGCAACTCCAACGCTTGGGCATGGCATCCTCGGTGCACATCCTGGATGCCGTCGATGATCGTGTTCTGCGCGCGCTCTATGGGCATTGCGGCGTGATGGTATTCCCAAGCTTCAATGAAGGATTCGGATTGCCACCACTCGAGGCGATGGCTTGTGGCGCACCGGTCGTCGCCAGTGATTGCACGGCGATGCCGGAAGTTCTCGGTGCGGCTGCCCTCGCCGTCGATCCATGGTCGGTGCCCAGCATCACCGACGGCTTGCTGCGCATCCTCTCCGATCCTGCCGAGGCCCGCGCCAGGCGTCAGGCTTCCGTGCAACGTGCAGCCAGCTTCGGCCCGCAACGTACCGGCGAGGCGATGAAGTCTTTGCTCGCCACGCTCTAAGTGGCGTTGGAATAACCCTCCTTCGGCCGTCATAATCCACCCCATGACTGCGGTTCCAGCAAAGGATGGCGGCGGACGCCATGCCCTTCGGGGAGCCTTGGTCATGGCTATCTGGACCTTGGTTTCCAGGGTGCTCGGCTATGTGCGCGATGCCGCCATGCTTGCCGTCTTCGGAGCCAGTGCGGGTCAAGGTGCATTCCTTTTGGCTTGGACCGTTCCGAACCTGTTCCGACGTCTGTTGGGCGAGGGAGCCGTTTCCGCAGCGGTGCAACCTGCACTTGCCCAGGCTGAGGAAGAGGAAGGGGAGGAGACCGCCAAGGAACTCTTCGCTTCTTTCCAAGGACTGTTGCTGGTGTTGTTGATCGGGGTCTTGATCCTCGGCGAGGCCGTGGTCTTCACCTGGCGCGCCGCGCTGGAACCCAACCCCGAAAACATGGATCTGCGCCGAACCCTTTGGTTCACAGCATGTCTCCTGCCCTATGTGGTGCCGATCTGCATGTCGGCCCTCGCCGCCGCACCGCAAAACCTGCGCCATCGATTCTTGTGGCCATCGATTGCGCCCGTCCTCCTGAACATCGTTTGGATCGGCGGCCTCGCATGGGTCACTTGGCTGACGGACTACCCATTGGGTCGTCTGGAACTCCTTCCGATCGTGGTCCTGTTCGGTGGATTGTTGCAGTGGGGATTGCAGTGGCCCGGCTTGCGTTCGATCGGTTGGTCCTTACGCCCGCGTTTTCGTCGCTCCGACGCCCGCCGCCGCCGTGCCGTGCTCGCCTTCTTGCCCGCACTACTCGGTATGGCAGCTTTGCAGATCAATGTCGCGCTCGACCAGGTCCTGGTGCGTGAGTTGGTGGATGAAACCGCCAACAACTATTCCTTTTACGCGAACCGCCTGCTGCATCTGCCCTTGGCTTTGGTCGGCATCGCCGCGATGACCGGTTCGATGCCGTTGTTCTCGCGGCTTGCGGCATCGCGGGATTTTCCTGCCCTCAGCACGGCACTCGGACGCGGTTGCGAAAGCACCTTGCTCCTCATCATGGCCGCTGGATTGGGCCTCGCTGTCATCGCCGACCCGCTCCTGACTCTGTTGTTCCAACGCGGTGAGTTCACCGCCGACGATGTCGCCCGCCTGACACCCACCGTCCATGCCTATCTATGCGTCTTGCCCTTCGCCGCCATCGGCGGTCTGCTCACGCGCGCGCATCAATCCTTGGGTTCCTATCGTCTGCCCGCCCTCGCCGCGACGCTATCCGTACCCATCAACCTGATCCTGGATTGGATCCTCCTGCCGAAGTACGGCGTGCAAGCGGCTGGTTGGGCAACTGCCGTCTCCATCGCGGTCCAAGCCCTGATCCTGATGTTGATAGGTAGAGCTAGGGGAGACACGGACACAGGACTGGCCCTGTGCTTCAAGGTGCTGTGCAAGAGATTCCCCCAACGCCGCTTGATCTATCAATA
>JBMYYH010000135.1:0-6016 GCA_049609225.1 Planctomycetota bacterium
CCTCGAGATTGATGCCATTGAGCGCAGGCTCTGGAGCATCGGGGTAAGTGAACTCCACTCCTTCGAAGCGGATGCCCTGCTGCAAGCCGGTAAAGGCTTTCGCCTCTGGACGATCGACCACTTCGGCATCCAGATCGAAGATCTCAAAGACACGATCGATCGAACCCAAGGAGCCGTAGATGGCTGCGAAGGCGCGCGTCAGGCGTTTGACATAAGCCAAGAGCATGCCGATGGAAGTCAGGAAGACCATCATCGTGCCGGCGCTATTGAAGATCTTGGCCGGAGTCATGAGGTCGACCAGGACCAAACCGCCGAGCACCAGACCGATACCGCCATTGGCGAAGAAGTTGGTCACGGCAAGGCTCGTCGCTTGGGCGCGGACCATGCCGGAGGTCTGATGCACGAATTCATCATTGACCTTGCGGAACTCCTCAGCCTCGCGCTCTTCCATGCGGAATGCCTTCACCACGCGAATGCCGGAAAGCATCTGCACCAAATGCTGGGTGGTATCTCCCAGACTATCCTGCGAGCGCTTCGCCCGACGTCGGATGCGGGGACCGATCTTGGCGACGGGCCAAGCGATGATCGGCACCAGGATGAGCATGCCCACGGTTGCCGTCGGCTCGGCGGCCCAAGCCACGATGAGGGAAGCGATGATGGCGAATGGCGCTTGGACCATCTCCTCCACCATCAGGCTGAGGATGCGCAGGCTTGCATTCACATCCACCGTGAGGCGGGAAACGAGGTCGCCGAGGCGTCGTTCGGAGTGGAAGCCCATGCCGAGCTTGACCACGTGATCGCTGAGATCCAGACGCAGCGCAGTGATCATCCACACCGACAACATCCGCGCTAGGCGCAGGAACAGATAGTGCACGCCTGCGAACACCACCGCGATGCCGGTCATCAGCATCAACATGATGAGGACCTGACTCACTCCAGGAGCGAAGCCCCAATCACCGAAGCCCTCCAGCCACGGCTCCATCACATCCTCGGTGAAACGCTCGAGGCTGGAGCCCTCACCCGGGGCTAGCGGTTCCTGGCCATCGAGGCCCAGACGATCGGTCAGAGGCTTGAAGAAAAGCAGGGTGGCACGCGCTCCGATCGCCGCGAGGGCACCGAGAAAAACCACCGTAAACGCTTGCCGGCGGTAGCGCCCTAGATAGGGTGCCAACCGCCGGTAGGCTGCGAGGATTGAACCTTTCTTCTTCTTCGCCAAATCAGTCGGAGGAACCCGACAACTCGCTTGCGTACTTCAGGAAGCTGGTCGTCAACAAGTCATCGTTGACGATGTAAAGGTCGCGCTCCTGGTCATCGATCTCCATCTCGCGGGTCGCCGGGGTGCGGCTCTCCACGCGGTAGAAGTAGTAACCCAATGGGCCACGAATCGGGCCGTAGATGGCGCCCGGCTCGGCCAGGAAGAAGATGTCATCGGAGATGGAGTAGCCCTGCAGGAAATCGCTGTAGTCACTCTCACCGAGGAATCCACGGAGGTCGTTGCGGCTTTGCGGAGGCAGCTTGCCACGCATTGGCTGCGGCATGCCCGGCTGGCTGTTCGGCACCTGCTCAGGGTAATCGCTGTACTCCATCAGGGTCGCATCGAAGCTCTCACCGCTGGCGAGGATCTCCGCGACTTCCTGCGCACGCTCTTCCGCCGAGACGAATGGATCGCCCTTCAAGGGGAACTTGCCGGTCTCGATGTTCTGCGCACTGATTAGGATGACGTCGGCCTTGACCTTGCCGCCACCGTAGAAGCTACCGCGCTTCTTGATGATCTCGAGCTGCTGCTTGCGATACTCCTCCGAGCCTTCTTCGGCCAGGTTGGCGCGATAAGACTTACGCGCGTGGAACACCTGCTGGTAGATGTCCATGGTCGGGTAACCGAGGAACTGCACCACCATCATTTCGTGTGGGATGATCGCGCCTTCGTACTCAGCCTGCTCGGCTTCGAACAGGACAGCAACCTCTTCCTTCGCCATCCACTGGCCCTTGGCCTTGAGGTCGGCTTCGATGGCTTCCATCTTGGAGACGAAAGTCTCGGCGAGGCGACGATCGTGTTCGCCGAGGAAAGGATCGATGATGGCGAGGATGTCATCGGTCTTCACGGTGCGACCGTTGACGCTCAGGGAGATGCCTTCGGCCAGACCATCGGCCGGGTAGAGCACCTCAGCGTGATCCATCATGTAGCGCCACACGGTAGGCATGAGGAACTGGTTGAGCATCTGATCGTTGATCGGCATGTTCTCGCCGTTCTCCTTCTTGTGAGCGATCAGGTCTTCATGGTTCTTGGCCATGAACTGCTCCCAGTGGTCGCCGAGCATGGTCTTCAAACGATCGACGGGCCAGGCCTCGGGGTCGTCTGGGAAGAACATGTTGCGGGCCTGCATGTTGCGCTTGATCTCAGCGCGGAAGGAATCCTTGGTGAAACCTTGGGCCTGCACGGCCTTCCAGAAATCCAGGTTCGGATCCTGCTCCTTGACGGTGGCGATGCGCATGTCGATCTCGGCATCGAGCTCGGCATCGGAGATATCGATCTTGCCGAGGGCCAGCTTGTTCTCCTTACGCCAGGCGATTTCGTCGAGCAGCAGCTCGTCGAGGGTGCGCTGGAGGATGTAACGAGCTCCGACGGTGTAGACATAGGCACGCTTGACCCGCTCCTCATGACTGATGGAGACGGTCTGCGTGGTGGTGGTTGGAGCACTTGCTTCCTGGGCGACGGCAGCGGCAGCCGTCGCGGCTGTCTCTTGATTCGCCTGGGCGAGGTCCTGCGGCAGGACGAGGGGAAGAAGCGCAAAGAGGATGGTGGACATCATTTCGGGTATCAGAATGGTCTTTTCAGGAGGCCTGACTGGTACGGCAGTCTGATATTTTACACTCCAAAGGAAGTCACGCGCGGAAATGAAAACATTGCCCTCTCTGCTGGCCGTTTTGGCCCTCCTCAGCGGCTGCAGCCGTCCCGAACCCCTGTTGCTCGGCGAGGTCGCATTGCCGTACGAAATCGTCGACCAAGCCACAAAAGACCTGCAAGTCGCCTATCCGAATTTCGGTAAAGAGACTCTGCAGAACCACTTACTGCAATTCGGCCTAGCCCAGGGAGCCCTGCTCCACGCCGCCCTGCCAGCCGAAAGCGAAGCCGCTGCAGCCAAAGCCCAAGCTTATGCCGACGCCCTGGAAGACGGCGAACCCTTCCTCCTGGCCTTCCATCGCTGGTGTGAGGCTGAAAATATGCCTAAGGAAGCCGACGCCAGCGCCAAACCACACCCCTCCGACCTCGGTGCTGCTGCAGCGGCGGCAGTGGCGGTATTGGAACCCGGATCTTGGACCGGTCCCCTGCGCACCTTGTATGGCTGGGAGATCCTCTACCTCGACCACCGCGACCCCGACGTGCCCCGTAACCGTGCCCATGTCACGCTCTATCGTCTGCAGTTCCCCATTGGAACCGCCGAGGATCATCAACGCGTGGAGCAAACTTGGGCCACGTTAACCTTTGGCGGCAACCCCGAGTTGATCCAAGCCCTCCCACCCTCCATGCGTCAGGGCCGTGTGCAACAGGATCCCACCGAGTGATGAACCTCCTTACCTTGACCTTGCTCTGCTCACCCGATGCGATGGCGTCGGATCTTGCGATGACAGCACCCTTGGTGGCGCTGCAGGAACCGGAGGCGTCGGCCGAACAGGAGGGTGAGAAGGAGAAGCCGAAGAAGAAGAAGTTCGCGCGTCTGAAGAGCCCGGATAAGAAGAAGGTGGCTGCGGCGATGCGTCTGATCGAGAAGAACGAGGAGGAGGAAGACGTTGCGGAGGGCGTCGCGCAGTTGATCGCGATTGGGGAAGCGGCAATCCCATCTTGCATGGATGCGGTGAAGCGCATGGATGGCGTAGGAATGCTGGAGCCGTTGTGGCAGGTCCTCGACACTCTGCTCCTTGAAGATGATCTGGACCTGGCTTGGGGCTTACTCAAGAAGAAGTCGCCTGATGTCTTGCGCGTTTATCTGGTGCGACGTTATGCAGACAGCAAGTTGGAGGAAGTGGAGGTCTTCCTCAAGGAACAACTCGCGAACGAGAACCCGGACTTGGCCTATGAGGCCGCCCGCGGCTTGGCACTACGCGGAGATGCGTCGGTGGTGGCCGTGATCGAGCAACAGGTCGCGCAGTTCTGGCTGGAAGACGCCGACCGGCTGCGCGCTGATTTCGCAGGTGTAGAGCGCGGCGCCTTGTCGGCCGAACTCCTGCCATTGCTGCAACGCAAGCACACCAAGGAAAAGCTTGCCGCCCTGCGCATGGTCGAACTGTTCGGCACTGCAGAGCAATGCAAGTTGATGTTGCCCTTCCTGTCGGAATCCGACACCACCATGCGCCTTGCCGCAATCAATGTCTGCCGCGTCATCCTTGACGGGGAAGCGCCCCTCAAGCGTCCGTCGATGACCGAGATCATTGAACGCGCCGAAGCCTGGAAAGCCAAGCTATGAACCGAATGCCTCGTCTCCTCATGCTGCTGACTGCGGCACTTCTCCTTGCGGTGCCGGTCGCGGCACAAGGCAAGAAGAAGGATGTCTGCACTGTCTGCGAGTTCGACCCCGAGGTCATGGCAGAGGCTGGGATCATCAATCATGGTCCCTTCATCATGCTGAAATCGGATTCGGAAGACATCCAGAATGCCATCGGCGCCTACGACATGGTGTGGCTGGAAACCACCCACTTCCGCTTCGGCTCCGACCTGAAGCCGTGGAAGATTCCAGTGAAAGACAAGAAGGCCTATCGCGCCGAACTCGCCGAATTGAAGGAACTGTTCCCGAAGGTCGATCCGAAGAAGACCAAGACTCTGGATCGGTGGATGCGCGTGCACCTGATGGCTTTCCGCATGGAGAAGGCTTATCAGCATCTGATGGAGATGTTCGGCTACACCGATGAACAGTTCATGGCTTTGGAGCCGGAGCAGGTGTTCATCGATGCGGAAGCCGGAGGCAGTTGGAAGGATGACTTGGAGAAGGTCTTCCTCGAGAACCCGGAACGCGCAGCCGGCATGCCGATGTGGGTCGGCCTCGGACGTTACTTCGGCATGCCGATGAAGTTCGAGTTCCTCATGCTCACCCACGAGGAGGACATGGGCCTGATCAAGAAGAAGTACATCGGCCACCTCGATGCGCACCCGCAGCGCTGGCATTGCACTTGGCGTCCGCCGAATACGGAACCGGTGTCGCGCTCCTTGTGGTTCGGCATTTCGGCCAAGCAGTCGGAGATCAAGCACGATCAGCATATGCACAACGCCTTGCTGCATAACTTCACCATCAATGCGCTCGATGGCTACATGCTTTACCTGGTGGAAGCGCCGGTGTGGCTGCGCGTCGGCATCGGTCATTACATGACCAAGCGCAACTCGGATGATTACAACTTCTATGACATGGACGAGGGGTCCGCGGAGCAGCAAAAGGATGCTTATGTCTGGGAGCCGCTGGTGCGCAAGTTGGTCACCAAGGATGATGCGCCAGGATTCGCCGATTTGAGTCGCATGCGTAGTTTCGGCGACCTTACCTTCGACGACCACATCACGGCTTGGTCGATGGTGCATTTCCTCAAGGCCCTCGATGCCGAGAAGTTCGGCAAGTGGATCACCGCCCTGAAGACGGCCGACGACCTCACCAACAATCTCGCCACCCAACGTTCGATCATGAAGGAAGTCTGGGGCATGACCTTCATGCAGGCGGATGAGAAATGGAAGGCTTGGGTCCTTGAGACCTATCCCGTGAAATAGGGCTCCCCCGCCATAACCGCGCCCCGCAACCCCCCGTGCATTCCGGCCCTGAGCATGAACCCTTCGCTGACCGCCCCTTGGAGGGACGGTCGGAGCAGCTTTACTTGCTGTTGGCTGCCTTGTTCACGGGAGCCTTGGTGGTCACTAACCTGATCGCGAATAAATTCATCACGGTCGAGTGGTTCGGGCGCGAATTCATTTTGAGTGCGGGAGTGTTGCCGTATCCGCTGACGTTCTTGATCACCGACCTGCTCTCGGAAATCTACGGTA
>JBMYYH010000136.1:0-5987 GCA_049609225.1 Planctomycetota bacterium
AATTGCCGAGTGGATCCTGCTTGCGCAACTCCACCGACAGGCTTCCGACGAAACCGAGGTCCGGCGATTCCCACCGTTCCAAGCCCAGCATCGCGCGCGGATCGCCTTCGCCGTAACTCGGCAATTCCAAAGGCGCCATGCCGGCGTACTCACTGCCCAGGACCTCGTAGGTTTCGAGTTGCTTGGGGTAGGCCTTATTCAGGATACGCTGCGTGCTGAAGGTATTGAAGCCTTCATCCAACCACGCATGCCGGAACTCATCATTGCCGACCAAGCCATACCAGAACTGATGCCCGAACTCGTGCACGGTCACGCCCTGCGGACGCAAGGTCGTTTCATGCACACCGAGCTTGGCCCCACCAGTGATCAAGCGCGGGTACTCCATGCCGCCGGTCCAACGCGCATCATTGGCCGGATCCACACAGGAGATCGTCGGGTAGGGATAACTGCCGTACCACAAGCCGAAGTAGTAAATCGACTTGCCCATGGCGTCGAAATAGCGCTCGGCGAGATGTTCGTGTTCGGGCTGGATCAACAGGATCATGCGCGTTGGCCCCGGACGCACCTCTTCGACCGAACGGCCGAGCGCACGTGCCACCCGCTGCTCTTCCTCATCATCCTGATACATCTCCGAACGGAAATCGCGTTCGATCAGCTTGGCTTCCGGGTCGACGGTCCAGGCATAGTCATGCACATCGTCGGCCTCGGTGAAGTAGGTGATCGAACCATCTTCATTGCTGGCCGGGCCGGAACCGAGGATCGAACCCGTGGCCACGAAATGATCCTCATAGACCTTGGGCAAGGTTACGGAAACTTCATAGCGCGAGTAGTCGGAGTAGAACTCGGTGAGATATCGATAGGGCGGACAGTTCCACTGCACGCGGCCATCCAACTCCTCCAACACTCCCAACTTCGGGTACCACTGCACCGCGTGCAAATAACCCTCCGAGCCCCAGCCGCTGCGTCGGTAGGCACGCGGCATGAAGGAAGTGAACTGCAACTCCACTTCCACGCTGTGACCGGGCAAGACTTCGCGCGGCAACAACACTTGCGCCACCGTGCGGTCATCGGGTGCACCGATCTGCGGAAGATAATCCCAAGTGAGCTTCCCGGCATTGAGGTCGGCGGCCTCTACGGGTGGACCCGTGTTGTCGACCAGAACTCCGCCATTCCTATCCAGAAGGCGAAGCATGCGCGGCGACTCCACTTCCGTCCGCCCCCATTCTTCGGGCATACGCTTCTCGCCCAAACGCATGGCTTCCTGCAACCACATCGATTGCGTGCCTTCCCAAGCATTGTTGTAGACATGCCACAACAACCGATCGGTGGGCGCTTCCGTTTGATTGCGCCAAACGACCCTGATCGAACCGGAGATGGTCTTGCCATCTTCCCCCAAACGCACATCGATAAAGTAATCGGAAGTGCGCGGGCTCGCCTCAGGCAACTGCGTGGGCAACGGCTCCTGAGCCGCGATGGAACCAGCGGACAAGGAGCCCGCGAGCAGCACGCTCAGACCGAGGAAGTTCCTCAGGCCCGAGCGTGAAGGAGATTTGGATGACGGAACGGCTCTTTGCCGCATGACGTCATCCTACCGCGCGACGGAGGGCGCGGCGAATGACCTTGCTGCTAGACGTCGCCGTTGGCCAGGCGCATGGCCCGACGTAGACGCGTCACTGCGTTGGAGTGGATCTGGCTGACACGCGACTCGGTCAGGCCCAGTTTCTCCCCAATCTCGCGCATCTTGACGCCTTCCCGGTAGTACAGCGCCATGACGATGCGCATCTTGTCGGGCAGGTTGTCGATTTCGCGGTGCAGGACCTCGTGCATGTCCTCCGCCTCCGAAGCGGCTTCAGCTGGACGTGCAGCCAGGCTTTCATGCCCATCCTCGTCGGTGGGAATCCCCACCATGGAAGGCGCATCTTCGCCATTCTTACGCGCACGGTCGCGCAGGGACCGCGGCAGGAAGTCGAGACGACGCAGGTCATCGAGAATCGAACCACGAATGCGGTGGTAGGCGTAGGTCTTGAAGCCAGCTCCCCTTGTCGGGTCGTAGGAGCGGGCGGCACGCATCAGGCCATACATGCCGGCGCTGAAGAGCTCGTCCTCAGAGACGCTGACGGGAAGGCGCGCCTTGATCCGGTTGACGACGTACCAGACAAGGTGACGCCACTGGTCGATTTCAGCCTCGTACTTGGAGATGGGGGCTCCGGACGGGCTGGAGGTAGTTTCAGAAGATTGGGGAATGGACATCGGGATGTGTCAGCGGAAGGTTGCTTAGAACCCCTATCGGCAAGGATGTCGCTTTTTGTTCAATAGGAAATCGGATTTCTGTAAACCACTTTCTTCAAGTAGCTTATGCGACGCATATCGGAAAACACAATCCTGCATTATCCCATTAACGGCGTGCCATCCCGCACACTCAAGCCCGCTTTGCGAACCCCTGTCGGAGCTAGCTATGGGTAGAAATCGGCGGGCGAAGTCGCCAAACTGCCTCCTGAGCGTCGGACGGGGCATTCCTCCTCCCTTCCGCCCACCCCATTCAGCATCCAGAAAGGCAACCGTGGCAGCACGAAAGGCACACCTCACCGCCGAACAGATGGCGAAATCGCAGCGCGAGATCTCGGTTTCCGAGTTCTTCGCCAAGAACCGTCACCTACTCGGCTTCGACAACCCGCGAAAGGCACTCCTGACCACCATCAAGGAGGCCGTCGACAACTCGCTCGATGCTTGTGAGGAAGGCGGCATCCTTCCCGAGATCGTGGTGGAGATTCAACAGCTCGAGGAAGACCGCTTCCGCGTAGCGATCGAGGACAACGGGCCGGGCATCGTGAAGGCGCAGATCCCGAACATCTTCGGCAAGCTGCTCTACGGCTCGAAGTTCCACAGCCGTCGGCAGTCGCGTGGTCAGCAGGGCATCGGCATCTCGGCGGCAGGCCTCTATGGGCAGATGACCGTCGGCAAGGGTCCGCGGATCTGGTCCAAGACCAAGCGCGGCAAGATGCACGCCTTCGAGATGCAAATGGACCTGGTGAAGAACAAGGCCCTGATCACCAAGGATGAGGAGCATGCCGAATGGCATCGCAAGCAGGGCACGCGCTTCGAGATCGATATCGAGGCCACCTACCAACGCGGTTTGCGTTCGGTGGATGATTACATCAAGCAGACTGCGGTCTCCAATCCGCATGCCGAGTTGCGTTATCTGGCGCCGGGCATGGAGGAACACCGGGTCTACCCCCGCGCCATCAAGGATGTGCCGGAGCGCGCCGAAGAGATCAAGCCCCACCCTTATGGCGTGGAGCTCGGCGAACTCATGAAGATGCTGCGCAACACCAACTCGCGTTGGTTGAGCGGCTTCCTGCAGGAGGAGTTCTGTCGCGTCGGCCAGAAGGTGGCCAAGGAGATCATCAAGGAGGCTGGATTGGGCGAACGCTCGTATCCAAGCCGTATCGCCCGGGAAGAGGCCAACAACCTGTTCCGCGCGATCCAGAAGACCAAGATCTCTTCGCCCCCGACCACCTGCCTGTCGCCGATCGGCGAAGAGCGCATCAAGGAAGGCCTGATGAAGGAATGTGATGCGGACTTCTACGCCGTCAGCACGCGTCCGCCTTCGGTGTACCGCGGTAACCCCTTCCAGATCGAAGTCGGAATCGCCTGGGGTAAACCCGGTGGCGAACAACTCGAGGTCGACGAGAAAGGCCGCATCGCCAAGAAAAAGCGTAAGAAGACCACCGACACCGAAGACCTACTCGGCAATGCCGATGATCCGGTGCGGGTGCTGCGTTATGCCAACCGCGTGCCCTTGCTGTTCCAGCAGGCCGGTTGCGGTTTCACCAAGGCGGTCACGCAGACCTCTTGGAAGAACTACGGCTTGAGTCAGTCGAAAGGTGCGCTGCCGGTCGGGTCGGCGGTGATCTTCGTACACATGGCTTCGGTCTGGGTGCCGTTCACGTCGGAGGCGAAGGAGGCAATCGCGCCTTATCCGGAGATCCTCAAGGAGGTGAAGTTGGCGCTGCAAGAAGCCGGGCGCAAGCTCGGCATCCACATCCGCAAGGGCAAGAAGGTGGCTTCGGAGTTCCAGAAACGGAGCTACATCGAGAAGTACCTGCCGCATGTCGGCATCGGGCTGCAGGAAATCCTGGGCATCAGTAACGAAGAGCGCGAGGACGTGGTGGACACCCTGCGCGAGACCATGGAAACCACCCGTAAGATCTAGGACTGATGGCTGCTAAGAAGAAAGTGGTGAAGAAGAAGGCGTCGAAGAAAGTGACCAAGAAGGCCACCGCGCGCAAGACTGCCAAGAAGGCGGCGAAGCGCACGGCCGGGCCGATGGAGAAGAAGGGCAAGAAGGACCTCAAATCGGTCGCCCTCAGCTCCATCCAGGAGGTCGCGACGGATGTCTACAAGGTGTCGACCAAAGGCAACCTGCCGGACATGACCATGCCGCAGCGAAACCTCTCAAACGTCACCTACGACCCCAAGAACGGCTATTTCGAGCTGAAGGGCAACATGAAGACCCGCACGCTCGACGTCAACTCGGTCAAGACCTTCGCGCAGACCCTACGGCTGATGTCGCTGGCCAAGGACATGGTCGCGGATGATGATTTCGCGACCAAACGAGAGGCCTACTACGTGTCCAAGAACTGGGGCGAGGCCAAGTTCAATGAGCAGCGTGAATCCGACACCGTGCTCGACGACATCGAAGGCATGTTCTCGGTCAAGGACATCACCCGCGAGATCCTGCGCTTCGTGCCAGAGGAGCACGGCGGTTCGGTGGTCGGTGCCCTCACCGTCATCGATAAGGATCCCGAAACCGGTGAACCGATCCGTTCGGACTGCGCCGCCATGGGTTCCGGTGCCTACACCGTGCCGAGTTCGGTCGACCATCTGGGCTTCGAAACCACAGCTGAGTTCATCCTCGCGATCGAGACCGGCGGCATGTTCCAGCGTCTCAACCACCACCGCTATTGGCGTACCGCCAACTGCATCCTGGTGGAGATGGGAGGTGTGCCCACCCGCGCCACCCGCCGCTTCGTCCGACGCATGGCCGAAGGCCTGAAACTCCCCGTCTTCGCCTTCGTCGACTGCGATCCCTACGGCATCTGCAACATCTACCGCACCTTGAAGGTCGGTTCGGGACAGGCCGCACACGTCAACAAGTCCTTTTGCGTGCCGACCGCCAAATACCTCGGCGTGACTCCGCAGGACATCATCGACTTCGGCCTCGAAGATGCCACCCACCCGCTGCAGCCGGTCGACATCAAGCGCGCCAAGGATGCGCTGAAGAACGATCCCTTCTTCCAGTCCTATCCGAAATGGAAGAGTGCCTTGAAGCAGATGCTGAAGATGGGTGTACGTGCTGAACAGCAGGCATTCGCCAAATGGGGCCTGAATTTCGTCATCGAGGAGTATCTCCCGGTGAAATTGAAGCAGGCCAAGAAGTTCCTGCCGTAAAGGGCTTCAGGTAAGCGTAGAGCCGTCGTTAAGGGTCATGGAGGTCCGCCTCCACCATGACCCATGAAACAGACCTCTACCCAAAGGAACGGCTTCACCCTGATGGAGATCGCAATCGCGGTCACCATCGTGATGATGCTGGCAGGCATGGCCGTTCCCGCCTTCTCGGACTCCATCGAAGATGCGGAAGTCGCCTCCGCCCAGTCGATGCTGGCGCGCGTGCGCACCGCAGTCGACTTCTACGCACTCCAGCACCGTGAGGATTTCCCTGGTGAATCCGGAGGATCGTGGTCCGCATCCGTGTTCGAAAACCAGCTGCGTATGGCCAGCGATATCGACGGCGCCACCGCGGCCGTCGGCACCAGTGGTTATCCCTTCGGCCCCTATCTGACCGAAGAGTTCCCGGCGAACCCGTTCAACGACCTCAACACCATCACCATCGTTGCTCCAGGCGGCACTTACGCCGGTGCGGACGACAGCACTGGTTGGGTGTACTTCGCCGATACCGCCACCTTCCGGATCAACTCCACCTTCCT
>JBMYYH010000137.1:0-5900 GCA_049609225.1 Planctomycetota bacterium
TGCGCAGGTAAGGGAAGGCCGGCCGTCACCTGAAGATTGGCACTTGCAGCGCCGCTGCCGTCGAGTTGCCCGCGGACGTCAGCCAACTCAGGCTGGGTGCGCATGGCGAAGAGGCGGTCACTGAATCCGCGTCGGAGAATCGGGAGGGTGCCGACACCCTTCAAGAAGGTGCCTGCAGTGGGCTCACCAATCAGAAGCAGATACTCTGAGTTGGCATAGGTGCTGTTGGCCTGAAGTTGAAAGTGGAAGCTGCCGCCACTGACCAAGGAAACCGATGAGGGTGAGACCTCCAAACTGCCGGCGGTGGTGTTGGCTTGGCGTAACCGTCCGAGGCCTGGGGTGGGGCGGTCGAGGAACCAGAACTCTGCATCGCCGCCACTTGCATGCGGCAGGCTTCCCACTGCGACGACTTGATCCAGCGCGGAAGGCAGGGTTCCAGCCAGCGCAGTGGCTGCTGGGAAACTGCCATCGAAGTTCCGCCGCGCGCTGAACAAAGGCGCCTCCGGTGCCGTCGCGCCACGCGAGAACACCAGTCGGGTATCGCCTTGATCCAACATGGGGGCATACTCGTCGGCATCGGTGGAAGTGGTGGCCAGCTTCGTCGGCGGGAACCAACGTGCCTCGGCGGACAAACGCGTGGCATGCCACAGATCGAGTTGCCCATCACGCGCACTGTGGAACCAGATCTCGCGTTCATTGCTGCTCAACCATGGACCGCCGGCGCCGGTGGCGTCATCGAGATCGACGAGCAGGATCGGTTCCTCGAAGTCTTCCAAAGTGCTCGCGCGGCTGGTGCTGTAAAGACGCACGATGCCGCCAGGGGCATCCAATGCGGCCAGGGTCATGCGCAGGCCATCGGCGCTGAGCCAGAAATCCTGCAGGGCGTCGAGCGCGAAGTGGGTGATGCCAACATCGCTGGTGATGGCGAAGGGGCTCAAGAGGTCGGCGCGTTCGGCGAGCATCAACTCCAGGCCGGAACCGCGTCCACCGAGAATCCAGGCGCTAAGGCCGTCGGCGGCTGGGAAAGCACTGCGTACGGAAGTCAGACTGCCCAAACCAGGCACTGCGATCGAAGGGGTGAGTGGTGCCGGCGCAGGGGCATGGTGCAAGACCTTCGTGGGAGGCCAGATCACCACAGGACGAATGCCATCATCGACCACGAAACGTAACACATCCAATCCGGCTTCCGCACCCGGAGTCATCTCCACGGTGTAGGTGCCATCTTGATGATCGGTGTACTGCAGGAAAGTGGAGGAGCCGGCCGAAGTCGGATCATGTTCCACACTGATGGTGGCGCCACCATGCAAGATCGGGTCGCCGTCGACGTCGGCCAAGTCGAGCACGAAGCTCAAAGGAGAAGTACTGCCGGCCGCGACTTCCTGTTCATAAGCGAAGACGCTGCTGTAGTTGCCATCGGGGCGGTCATCCAGATCCAATCGGAGTTGATTGAACTTGATGCGGATCTCATCGACCACATCCGGATCGGTGGCATCGAGGCCGGCCTTGTTGATGATCATGTAGAGATCGCCGAGGCCGCAACCAAAGGCATTGCAGAAAGGTGCATCGCCTGGGCGAGCCAGAATGAGGAAGCCAACATGCGCACTCTTATAAGGCTGAGGTGGAGGCGCACCGCAACTTTCCGGCATCACTTCATCGCAGGAACAACGGCCGTCGCCGCCCATGTCACGCGCGGCTTCCATCGCGGCCATCACCTTCTGCCCGAGGTCGCCCGGCGTGTTGCGCAAGGCTGCTTCCGCTTCGGTGATGACGGGTGCGCCAGTGAGGATGTTGCCTTGAATGGCATAAACCAGATCACCGATTTCACCCGTAACCCCCGAGGCATGTTGAAAGTTTTGACTCCCACTAAACGTGACGGCCCGCCCTGCAAGATCCACAATTCCGAATTGCCGCGATTGAAACAACCCATCCGTTTCCTCGATGCGATCAAGGATCTCATGCGGGGGCACGCCCAAGGCCAACAAGTCGTTGATGAGAATGCGCGTGCTGACGGGCGAAACGAACGCCTGTGCAGCTCCTCCGCCCGCTTCAGCCGACATAATGCTGAGCGCCGTGCGTAGATTAAAGTCTTCGATGCAAGTCGCCGATGCGACGCAGATCTCGCCGGTGCGGCGGTTGACCACCACAATTGACCAGGTGGCGAAAACCTGGCCGCTGAGCAGGCAGACGGCCAGGAGAGCAAGGAGGCAACGGCGTAGGGAGGGGATGGGCATGCCACTCTAAGGTTAAACGACAATTGCCCTTCCGGGTGGGGATCTTCGGCCCCTCACGGAACCCTCTGAACCCTAATCTTCCATCGGGATGTCATCCTTAGGGGTCGGTTCCCAACGGTTGTTGTCGCGATCGATGTCGGGGAAGCGACGTCGTGGATCCAACACCACCTTGGTGATCCGTTTCTTGTTGGAAAGCGTATGCGTGATGCGATCCGACTGATACCAGATCTCCACCGGCAGCTCGAGATACTCCTTGCTGCCATCTTCATAGGCGACGCCAAGATGGACCGGCATCACCAGGCCGCCAAGGTTGTCGATGCGGATGCGTCCGCCGCGACGTTTGCCGGGTTGCATCACATCCGCAACCCTTTGGTCGAGAGCACCGGTCTCATAGAACCACCCACGCCAGAACCAGGCGAGGTCCACACCTGCCGCATCTTCCATGCAGCGGAAGAAGTCGGCGGGTCGAGGTGACTTGAAGGCCCAACGCTTCATGTAGGTATGGAAGGCGTAATCGAAACGCTCGGGGCCAAGGATCGATTCTCGCAACAGCGTGAGGCCAACTCCGGTCTTCTGGTATTGCAGCAATCCAAGCATCATTCCGGACAGTGCATCAGGGCGCGTGGCGATGGGCATCTGACCAGGGAAGGTCATGAACATCGCGAAGGCGGCCGGATCATTCTCATTCATCTTCTGCGGACCGAACCAATCCTCGGTGCTGTAACCATTGATGAAAGTGTTGAAGCCTTCATCCATCCAAGCATGCCGACGCTCATCCGTGTTGATCATCATCGGGAACCAGTTGTGCCCGAGTTCGTGCGTGGTCACGCCATAGACACCGCGTTCACCACGCCCACGGCAGAAGATGATCATCGGGTATTCCATGCCACCTTCCGCGCCGAAGACGTTGGTCGACGCCGGATAGGGGTAGGGGATCAAGCGCTCGTTGTAGCCAGCCAATGCCTTGCGCTGCATCTGCGTGGATTCACCCCAAACCGGCAGGCCATCACTCGGATACGCCGATTGAATGAACACCCCATCTTGACTAGCGGCATCTAACTGGAAGATTGGCGAGCACGCCCAAGCGAAGGTGCGGACGTCCTCCGCCTCGAACACCCAAGTCAACGGCCCGACGCCTTCCGGACGATCGCCCTGCCCGATTTCATCCGCGCCACGAATGATGATGGTCTCCTCACTGCTCTTCGCACGTTTCAAGCGATCCACTTGCTCCGCGGTGTAGACCTCCGCCTCGTTCTGCAACAGTCCCGTCGCGACGACCAGGAAATCCCGCGGCACCGTGATCGACACCTTGTAGTCGCCGAAGTTGGTGTAGAACTCGCCTGTACCGAGGTAGGGCAGCGTGTTCCAACCATGGACATCGTCGTAGACCACCAAGGCGGGGATCCACTGCGCGACTTCATAGACCTTGCCATCGTCGAAGTCGGCGATGCCGAAGCGACGGAACACCTTCTCTGGGATGAGGAAATCCCACTCGATGTCGAAGGTGAAGGTGCCGCCGTTCGCTGGAATCGGTGCCGGCACTTCGACGCGACCAAGGGTGTCGTAGACATGCAGTTCGAGCGGCTTCCCTTGATGCGAGATGTCATGGATGGTGTAGCCATCGCCTTCGGTTTCCGACAATCCAATCGCCGTGGCACTGCCGATCGCGGAAGCCAAACTTCCCTCGCGGAAAGCATTCTGCTCCAGATGCAGCCACAGGTACTCGAGGTCATAAGGCGAAGCATTGGTGTAGGTGATGGTGGCCTTGCCATGCACCATGCGCGTTTCCGGATCAAAGCTCGCTTCGATGACATAATCCGCCTGTTGTTGCCAATATCCGGGGCCCGGGCGGCCATCGGCGGTCCGCGCATCATCCGGCGCGGGTAGATCCAGAGGGCTGAAGATGGTCTGGTCGGGTCGCGCGGTGGCATAGCGCGGGCCGGGTTCCTGGGCGAGTGCTGGAGCGCCCAGCAGAGCCAAGGAAGCTAGAAGAAGCAGACGTGCCGTAAACATGGACAGCATTCTAGGGGCAAGCCCTTGGTGAAGGGGGCCTCTAGAATCCGACATGCGCGTGCTTGCCACCTTCATGCAGTCTTGTTGCTTCACTCTACTCATCGCGTGCGTCGCTCCACCGATGAAAGTGACGGTCCTGAGCTACAACATCCATCACGGCCGCGGCGCCGACGGCGTGATAGACCTCGAACGCATTGCTGCCGTGATCACCGCGAGCGAGGCCGATGTGGTTGCTTTGCAGGAAGTCGATGTGCGCACTACCCGTGCCGATGGAGTGGACCAAGCCGCCGAACTCGCACGATTGACCGGCCTGCACGCCTACTTTGGGGAAGCCATTCCCTACGCCGGCGGATCTTACGGCGATGCCTTGTTGTCACGCTTCCCATTCCACCAGACGCAGTCCCTGCTGCTACCAGCCGCTCCCCATCATGAAAAACGCGTTGCAGTCCGTGGCATCCTGCAACTTCCACACGGCCGACGCGTCGCCATCATCGGCACGCACCTGGACCACACCGAAGATCCTGCTGACCGAGAGGCGCAGGCCCGCGCTCTAAATCAGGCCTATCTACCAGCCTCCATGCCGACTCTATTGATCGGCGATCTCAATGCCCAGCCGCAGAGCACTCCGATGCGCACCCTTTTCGGGCATGGTTGGATCGCCGCAGATGCAATGCATCAACCGACCTTCCCGTCGGATGCGCCGGACCGCAAGATCGATTGGATCCTGCGCGCGCCGGGATTCCAGGACTCTCTGCACAACGCCGAAGTCCTGTACGCACCCGAGGCCAGTGATCATGCTCCCTTGCGTGCCATTTGGGTCCTAGGAGATACAATCTCGCCGTCATGAGCTTCAAGACCATCCTCCTGCTGGGCCTCGCCTTGGCCCCGGCTTTCGCCTGCTCAGGCAAGGGCTTCCGTTTCACGGAAGTCACCACCCGCGGATATCAACTCTCCGATGCTTGGGCGCGCACCTCGCGTCCGCCGCATGCGAATAGCGCTGCGTTCCTGGAGTTGAAGAATCTCGGCGATGAGTCGATCAGCATCGTGAATGCCTCCACCCCGCGCGCGGGAGTCACCGAACTGCACACCATGATCATGGAGAACGACACCATGAAAATGCGTCGGGTCGACACCATCGATATCCCAACCGGAGAGACTGCCGTCTTGAAGCCTGGCAGCGATCATCTGATGTTCTTCGAATTGGATGGCGCATGGGAAGTGGGGCAGAAGATCCCCATCTCCGTGGAACTCAACGACGGCACCAAGATCGACTTTGAAGTCGAAGTGCGAGAGCTTTGAACCTACGCATCCCTTCCGTCGGCAAGATCCTGTTGCTGCTGCCGCTGCTCGCAGCCTGCAGTAATAAGGAAGAGGGCCTGCTGGAGTACCCGGAGTTCAGCGGTGATTTCACTCTGACTTCCCACACCGGCGAGCCTGTTTCCCTTTCGGATAGTGCCGGCAAGGTGCGGCTGCTGTTCTTCGGCTTCACGCATTGCCCGGATATCTGCCCGACCACCTTGATGGAGATGCAGGAGGTCTACCGCCATCTCGGTGAGGAAGCGGAGGATGTCGTCACCCTGTTCGTGACCATTGATCCCGAGCGCGACACGCCGGAAATGCTCGATTATTACCTCAGCAGTTTCGAGATTCCGGTCA
>JBMYYH010000138.1:0-5782 GCA_049609225.1 Planctomycetota bacterium
TCCCGACGATACTACCAGCCGATTCTAGATTAGGGTTTCAGGTCGACCGAGGCCACGGAAACACTGCTACGGTCAAAACGCTCGACAAAATCCAGCAGCAGGATGCGTTTCGACAGCTTGACGCGATGGCTTTTCGATTTTCCGTTCAGGGAAACCGTGATCTTGCCGTCCTCGGGGATCCAGGACTCCGGCAGACGCAGTTTCAGACGGGTGATTCCCTCCGTCTCAATCTTGAAACTGCCATCCTCCAGACGTCGGGCTTCGATCTTGGCGGTGCGCTCTTCCGCCAGATCCTGAATGAAGGCAGCGCGTCCCGTGTCATCGAGACGTTGCCACTCCTTGGGATCGACCTTGATCGGGAAATCCTCATCCACCGACTTCGCCAGCCTGTCGACCAAGAGCCAGGCGCGACGCACCTCCTCCGTCCGCGCCGTGCGATAGAGGATGTGCGATGGGTGGGGATCGCGCACGGCACTGTCGAAATAATCCGGCCACTGCACGGTGTCGAGGCGGTAGCTGTGGCCGAGGTCTGGAAACTCCAACAACAAAGCCTTGGTGTTGCCGACAGCTTTCAAGCGCGCGAAGGCAAGATGAAGATTGCGCAAAAGCCGCGGATCATCCTGCGAACCTTGCAAGTCGCGCATCGGCATGCGATGCAGGTTTTCAACGAGGCGTAGATTGTTGCGCCCACCATTGATGACCCAAGTCGGTCCGCCGATGGCCGGGTTCACCGAAGCGAAATGATCTGGGTAACGCGTGCCGAGATCCCAAGCCATGTGACCGCCGCGGCTCACCCCAAAGATGTGGGTGCGGTCTGGGTCGACGTGATAACGCGTGCGCACCCAACGCAAGGCCGCCATGCCAAGATCGCGTTCGCGCGGCGTGAAGGCATAGCCCTGGTCGGAGTCGGGGTCGGTTGGTGCAAGCAGAAGGAACCCATGTTCGCTTGCGAACGGGATCCAACCGCGCAGCAGGTCGGGGCCATTGCCGCCGGAGCCATGCAGGAGCAACAACAAGGGTGTGGGCGTGGCGGGATCGTAAGAAGCAGGAAGGTAGAGATGCAGCGCGCTATCGACCTGCTTGCCGTCGATCTCCAGCTTCACGATCAGGTCTTCCTGGCCGACGGATGCAGTCGGGTACAGAGCGTAAGAACGAATCGCATCCAACCAATGCTGCGTCTTGACATCACGATCCCTCAGCAGAAGCTTCACCGCGGCAGCACGTTCCTTCGCCGTCGGCAGCCACGCCGCTTCCTGCAAGCGTTGCTCCAGACTTCGGCTCGCCTCTTGTTCCACTTCGGCAACAGGAGGATCGCTCGGCGCGGCCGGCTCCTGCATCGAAGGAACCGTTGCCAACAGACAGAGGCTGAGCAGGTTCATCGCTGCGAGCGATGGCGTCCCATCCAATTGCGGCGGACGCGTTCCAACAGCTTCTTGGTCGCAAGGATGCCCTCGACTTCCGAGAGTTGCCCGCCCTCATATTCCACGCCGACCCAGCCGCGGTATCCCGACTTCATGACGATGTCCATCATGCGACGATAATCCGTGTGCTGCTCATTGCCATCGACGTCGAAGTCATGCGACTTGGCACTCACCGCATGCGCGAAGGGCATCATCTCCTCGACACCTTTATAGCGGTCATACCACTCATCATCGCCGAGGTGGAAGTTACCGAAGTCCGGCAGTGTGCCACACCAAGGGTGATCCACTTCCTCCATCACCGCCGCCAACCAGGATCCATCCGACGACAAACCGCCATGGTTCTCGACGATGACCTTGATCCCCTCCGCCTTGCCGATCTCCGTCAACCGACGTAATCCATCGGCGGCAAGATGCTGTTGTTCCTCACGCGAGCCCATGCTGTGCGCATTGACGCGGATCGCATGGCACCCGAGGAATGCCGCTGCACCAATCCACTTGCGATGATTCTCAATCGCCTGACCACGCGCCGCCGCATCGGAATCGCCGAGGAAGCCTTCGCCGTCGACCATGATCAGCACACTTTCGACACCGGCCTGCGCGCAACGTCGCTTCAACTCACCGAGATATCCCTGATCCTTGGCCGACTTGGCGAAGAACTGATTCACATACTCGATGCCATCAAAGCCCAGGCGTCGGGCCTCGGCGGGGAACTCCAAGTTCGACAGCTGACCACTCTGCAGAGTCTTGTGCAGGGACCATTGCGCCAAGGAGATGCGGAAGGGTAGCTCTGGCTCTTGAACACTCGCGAAGGCTCGGAGCGAAGAGGGAAGTAGGTGGAAGCCCGTTAAGACGCCTAGGCCGGCAAGGAAGTTACGTCGGGATGGATCGTTCATTGGGAGGAGGTGAGGGCTTCCGCCTAGTAGAAGCGGATGTCATCGAACCAGGCGTCGATGTCGGCGGGAGAGTTGTTCGAGTATGCCATCATCCCAACCTGAACAGCGGCAGGAAACTCCGGATGCAGGTGGCTGCGCAGAAGAATCCAAGAGCCAGTTCCAGGCAGGCGGTACCAGAGCCCAATCAAGTCTCCCACACGGGTCATTCGCAACTCGAGGTCCATCGTCGGAATGGGATAGAGGAGAAAATCGCTATTCGAGGCCGTGGTGGTCTTATCTTCGACCGCAATGGGGGTTGAGGAGACTCCAGAACCGAGAGCGACGTGGGCGGAGTTGCGGTTGCCAGGGATGGAATTCGGGTCCCTCACCATGAGGCCACCCAAACGATAATTAATCGGCACGTTGGCCCCCGGGGTCAATGAAGATCGCGCATGTGCATTGGCGCGGATATCGAAATCACCTGTGAACATTTTGTACACATAGACCGCTTCGTCATCGTTGTACCAGGTGGCGCTTCCACCAGAGAGAATCGGAACGATATGAAGGGCACCGTCCACTTGGGTGATATTGGCCATGTGGCCGTTGTAGACCGTCCATGATGGATCCAGGCGCGGGCTTTGAAACAGGTCCGACTCCAATCGCATGGGACCTTCTGGGAATGCCATGACTGTCATGGCGGCAGTGGCCAATACCGTGAAGGAACCCTGCTGTTGTGCCAGGACTTCCATTTGAAGCTTGCGGCCGATTAACCCAGCGGGAAGGTGGAGATTCCAAGTCGCTGTGCCGGAGGCATCGGTGCGACGGGCGATCGGGTCGAGGTGCCGACGGAATCCAAGGCTCAATCGCAGGCAAAGAACTTGGTTCTGCGCTGCCTCCAAGATCTCAATGGACGCGGTGGAATTGGCGACCCAGTCACTGCTGCGTAACTGTTGAGCATGAACGCTGGTCCCCCAAAAGGGAATAGCAAGAAGGATACAAAGGATAAGGCGCATCCCAGGAGGATACTCTGGTCCAATGCAGCACCCAAGGGGCATAAAAAAAGGCCGCCGGGGAGATTCCGCCTGAATCGACGCCAACCCCCACGGTGTCGACGATCCATTCGATTTCTCCCCGACGAACCGGGATGATTAATCCTGTCTCTAATTAGTCCCCACTCGCGTGGGTTCCAATGTACTTAGTGTCGAAACACCGTAATTGGATTCAGGGTTTTTAGCGATTTCCTAGTTTTTTAAGACTAGGCGCTGTCCCGGAAGTGCAAAAGGATACGCTCTCGGAGCTCGTTTGGCATCCTTCCTTGGCCAATTTCTTGGCATGCATTCACGGTGCCGTCGAGGGTGGCGAAAATCGTGTCGCAGCGTTCGCAAACCATCTCGTCCAGCTGCTTGTGAGAGGCTTCTCCGCGGTCCAGACACTCCTGTTTGAGGTTCAGGAGGTCCATGCAGACCTGGACCGAATACGCAGCAGGCGGCACAGGTTTTTTGGGCAATACAGTGTCTAGGGCTTGTCTGAGGCGCAGCCGCGCGCGATGCACTCGCGTTTTCACGGTGGCTTCCTTGAGGTCCGTTATCTCCGCGACCTCCTTGATGGACATGCCCAGAATGTCCTTCAAAATCAGGGGCACACGAAAATCGATCGGCAAAGTGACGATGGCTTCCTCAATCCGCTCTTTGCCTTCGCGTCGGATCTCAAGGTCGAGAGGGGAGTCGCTGTTGGCATCGTAGAAGCCCAAATTGCCTTCCCCAAAGGGCAGGAGTTCCTCCAAGGATTGCATCCTGCGCGGCTGCCCGACCCGGCGTCGGTGCATGCGTTGGCAGGTACGCGCGGCAATGGTGTAGAGCCAAGTCTTGGGGCTGGAGCGCCCTTCGAACTGATCCCAGTTGCGGTAGGCCTGGAGGAAGGTTTCCTGCACCAGATCCTCCGCCTCTTCGGCGTTGTCGCACATGCGTCGGCCAAGGCTGTAGACCATGCCACCGTGCTCCTTCAGGAGTTGGGGGATGACGTCGTCGCGGTCCTTGAGAGTTTCCATAGTTCTCATGGATTGTCTAGGTTCGTGGGGGCCAGGGGCAAGAGAAAACCGTCGGTCCCTGCAAGGGAAACCGACGGTTTACGGATTAGGAAATCCCTAAGCGGCGTCGGTTTCGCCGAGGATCTCGTTGATGACTTGCATCTCCTGCTCACCGAGACCTTCCAAAGCCTTGGCGCGCTTGGCCCAAGTCTTGGCGTCTTCCGGACGCTCGAGGTACTCGTTGCAGAAGTAAGCAGCGTTGACCCACAGGAAGCCCACAACCTTTTGATCGTGAATCTTGCCAGTTGCCTGCAGCTCATCACACAAGACGACGAACTTCTCGACGTCTTCCAGCGACTGCAATGCGTTGGCGGCAGCACTCACGACATGTTCCATGAGGCCATGCTCGTTCTTCGGATCGGCATCCTTGGCCATGGCCAATTCCGCGTCGCCAGCCTGCCCAGAGCTCAATAGAGCCTTCAGGGATGGCAGCTTCAATCCGGCCTTGTCTTCCGGATCCGCCTCGAATCCCTTGCGCAGGATGCCAGCGAGCACATCGCCACCGATGCCGTCGCCCAGGTCCTCGAGCTTGGTGATCGCTTTCTTGACGACCGCCATCTTGTCCTCGGCAGAATCGAACTCAGCCTGGATCAACTTGATCTCAGCCAGAGCCTTCTTGCCCTCGACGCGCTGCTTCTTGACGTCTGCCAAGTAGTCCGCAGGAGTCGCGCCGGTGTAGCCACTCTGACCGAAGACTTCGCCTTCTGCCGTCATCAGCAACACAGTCGGGAATCCCTGGATGTTGTACTTCTTCGAGATCTCTTCGTTGCGGGCGGGGTTTGGAACCTTGGCCTTGGCTTCTTCCGAGTTCGGGAAGTCGAGCGATACGAGGACGTAGTCGGAACCGACGTGGGCGGAGAATTCCTCCTGTTCAAACACCTCTTCACGGAGGCGCACACAGTAGGGTCACCAATCGGAGCCGGTGAAGTCGACGAGAAGGTCCTTGTCTTGGGCCTTCGCCGCTTCGACCGCCTTGTCGAAATCGTGGAACCACGCGGATTCTTGTTCCTGCGCGGTTGCGGTGGAAAGGCCGGCGAGAAGCAGACCTGCAGTAAGGAAGTGTTTCATGTTGAACTCCGGCATGCGGCCGGTCCCACATTCTATAGGAGGATGATGGATTCGGTTCAAATCGGGCCCGATGGCTAGTGCAGGCTTTGCGCGACCCCAGGAAAGTCAAAAATACCTAACATTCGGTCAAGTTTTTAGTACACTTGGTGTCAAGAAAACCTGACACGGAGTTCAGAATGTCATTCACCGAAAAGCAGTCCTGGGTGGTCCTTTGCGCCATCGTCATCTCCACCATCCTCTACGTCAGCATGGTCCTAGACGGTGCTGAGGGGCTGGCACTGGTCGATACGCCCTATATGTGGCACTCCTATGCCGAATCGAACGGCAATCGCAAG
>JBMYYH010000139.1:0-5773 GCA_049609225.1 Planctomycetota bacterium
ATCGGCCGGGTACGCGCCTTCCATGGCAACTTCATGGTGCTGTTGCGGGCTTACTCCTACGTCAAGCGTTTGGGTGGCGAAGGTATCAAGCGCGTGGCCGAGAATGCCGTGATCAACGCCAACTACCTGCGCGTGAAGCTCAATGAGTACTGGCGCGTGCCCTTCGACCGCGTGTGCATGCACGAGTTCGTGGCGCGTCCGACCAAGGCGATGCGCGAGGCGGGAATCCACACGATGGATATCGCCAAACGTCTGATCGAGCTGGGTTATCACCCACCGACGGTCTACTTCCCGCTCGTGGTGAACGAGGCCATCATGGCGGAACCGACGGAGACCGAATCGCGCGAGACGCTGGATGCGTTCATCGAAGCGATGATTCAGATCTCCAAGGAAGCTACGGCTGGAGAATCCTTCCTGCATGATGCGCCGCGCAACATGCCAGTGACGCGCGTGGATGAAGCGGCGGCGGTGAAGAATCCGCAGCTGTGCTTCGTCTGCGGGGGTTAACTGCAAATAGTTAGGGCGGAACCTTACATGTCAACGCGCCGGGCTGGACGACGTCTTGAAGACGGCGCCTTGCCCGGCGCTCTCAATATGGCAAGGGATGAGGCGTTGTTGGGATTGCGTCGGGTGCCGACTTTGCGGTTCTATCGCTGGGATGCACCGACCTTGTCCTTAGGATATTTCCAACCAGCGCAGGACTTACCGCTTGATGCGGTGAAGGAGCGCGGCTGCGCCATCGTCCGACGCAGCACCGGCGGCAAGGCGATTCTGCATGAGGCGGAACTCACCTACTCCCTTTGTGCACCGGAAATCGATGCCTTAAGTGGAGGTCCGGCCGCCGCCATGACCGCCATCCACGAGGCACTCGGAACCGAGCTGGCGCGTCAGGCCGGTGCCGAAGTACCGATGCGTCGCGAGATGCCCTTGGCTTCGGACGCAAAGGGCAGCGCTTGGTGTTTTGAGGACAGCTCCCCGCTCGACCTCACTCTGGGTAGCCGCAAATTGTTAGGCAGCGCCGCCCGACGCAAGGATGGCTGGATCCTGTTCCACGGCTCGCTTGTCCTCGAGAAGCCCGTCGAGAATCCCGACATCGCACAACTCGGTTTCGAACCCGACCGCGATGCGCTTGCAGCGGCCATGGGCAAAGCCTTGGGTTATGCCTTCGACCTCGGCGCCTGGGATGCCTCCGAATTGGATCGCGCAGAAGAGATCGCCGCAGCCAAGTACGGCACCGACGCCTTCACCTACAGACGTTGATCCACGCGCGCTCTGAAGAGCATCCCGTTTAGCCGTGGAACCAGTAGCGCGTCAGGTGGAAGAACACCGGCGCAGCAAAACAGACCGAATCCATGCGGTCGAGCATGCCACCATGCCCCTGGATCATGGTGCCCCAATCCTTCGCACCGAGGCTGCGCTTCACCGCCGACAACACCAAGCCGCCGAGGAAGCCCATCAGCACGATGACTAAGGACATGCCCGCTGCCTGCAAGAAGGTGAAGGGTGTGATCCACCACATCGCGGCGCCGATGGCCGTCGCGATGAGCCCACCGCCTAGGAGGCCTTCCAGGGTCTTGGAGGGGCTCACCACCGGAGCGACCTTGGTGCGCCCGAACAGCTTGCCGCAGATGTACTGGAAGACATCAGACAACTGCACGACCAGCAGCAGGAAGAAGATGAGCGTGGCGTTGCCTTCATAACCTTCGATATCGAGCAGCAACAGAGCCGGCACGTGACTTAGGCAGAACACCGTGACCATCACCCCCCATTGCAGGCGGGCATTGCGTTCGAGGAATTCGTCGGTGTCTTCGCCGAGGGCGGATAGGGCCGGCAATAACAGGAAGGCATAGACCGGCAGGAACACCGAGAACAAGCCATACCAATCGGTGCCGACCAACCAATACTGCACCGGCACCAACACGAAAAACGCCACCGATAAGGCGGCGCGATCGCCGGGGTTGGTGGGCGTCAGCGAAAGGTATTCGCGCATCGCCAGGAAGCTGATCAAGCCGAACAGCACCAAGGTCGCGACATTCCCCAACAGGAAGGTGAACGCGAAGATGCTCACCATCACCCACCACGCTCGGATCCGCGCATTGAGGTTCTGCACCACGGCGAGCCCTGCATCCGTCTTCACCCGCGCCTTCAAGACCATGCCGACGACCGTGCTCAAGCCGAGCAAGGCGCCGATGCCCATCATCAGGTATTGAAAGCGCTGTTCCGGGGTCATCGCAGTTCGAGGATGGCTTGGCGGGCGCGGGTGAGGAAGGTGGCCTTGTCTTCGCCTTCCTCAACCTGGATGGCTGCGCCGAAGCGGACACGGCACAGGAATGGCAACGGCAGGAAGCTGCCCTTCGGCATGCTGCGGTGCAGGTTATCGAGATAGACCGGGACCAATTGCACCTTGGGGAAGCGTTGCCCCAAGCGATACAGGCCCGACTTGAACTCTTTCGGCTCTGGCGATTCATGCCGGGTGCCTTCCGGGAAGATGATGAGGGAATCCCCCGCCTCCAGGACCTCTGCAAGTGGCTTCAGGGGATCCTTACCGCCCGAAGCTTTGCGGTCGATCAACACCGCCCGCAGTCCATCCAAAGCGATCTTCCGACGCACCGCGGTCTTGCCCCAATAATCTTTCGCTGCAACCGGTCGTGCCTGTTTGCGCAAGCTAGGCGGCAGTGCCGTCCACAAGGCCAGGGTATCGAGGTGACTGGCGTGGTTGGCGAAGTAGATGCATTGCCCTTCGCTAGGTCCCTGTCCCACCCATTGAGGCGAGGCGCCAATCGCCAGGCGCGTGAACAACACCAAGGCGCGCGCGATCATTGCTTCGCTTGGTCCTCCAAACCGCTAGCCATCCGTGACAGCCGCAATCCCCAAGTGAGTGCTGCGCCGATCAAGATGATCCACAAGGCGCCGCGCAGGATCCAAGCAACGTGTTCCCAGGAGAACAGCACGGCCGTCAGCAGGCATGCCAGGGTCAATAGTGCCATGCGTTGAGGCTTGGCCATCGGTCCGCCGAAGTCTTGCGCTTGCTCGACCACGGCGTTGAAGGAACGCGCTTGTGCGGTCATCACCGCAAGCACGCCGCAGGCCCAGCCGAGGCGTTCGGAGCCACAGGCATAACCGGCAGCGACCAGGAACATCACATCTTCCAGCCGATCCGGAAACTCATTGAACATCACGCCGGTCGGTTGCGCCTTGCCGCCTTCGACAGCGACCATGCCATCGAAGAGGTTGCACAAAAGACGCAACTGGATCGCGACGGCTGCCAGTGCGAATGCCCAGGGACCCGGCGCGGTCCAAAGAAGCCAAGCGCCGAGAGCCGCGAACACGATCCCCATCACGGAGATGGCATTGGCGCTGATGCCGCTACGCGAGACCCTTGCCGCAAATGCTCCCGCCCATCCGGCGGAACGGACTTTCAGCGGGCGTCGGTCGGAGGCGGACATCAAGGAGAAGACGGCAGTCCATGCAGGAATGCCAAGAGCTTCTCATAGTACGGCCCGCCTTGACCGTCGTTGTGGTCTCCGCCGGCGATGATGACGAATTCCTTCGGCCCAGCTGCCGCATCGTAGAGTTTGCGACCGGATGCATAGGGAATGGTCTGGTCGGCATCGCCGTGGGATTGCAACAAAGGGCCTTGGTAGGACTGGATGCTGCTTGCGGAATCCAGCTTCCCTTCTGGCACGATCCAAGCGAGGTTCGGCGCAAGCGCATCGGCGACGTCGCGCAGGGAAGAGAAGGTGCTTTCGAGGATCAATCCGCGCGGCGGAGCTTCGGATGCCAGTTGCACCATGACTGCACCGCCGAGGGAACGCCCCATCAACACGATCTCGGATTCCTGGATGCCAGCCTGTCTGGCCAGGTGCGTGCGTGCAGCCCGGGCATCCTGCAAGACACCTTCGACGGTCGCGGTGCCATCACTGCGTCCGTAGCCGCGGTAATCGAAGATCATGACCGAGACTTGCAGCTCGGTGGTCAGGAACTGGAGCAGCCAAGAGCGATGCGCGAGGTGTCCGGCATTGCCATGGGCAAACAGGATGACCGCATTGGGCTCCTCGACGGGGCAGTACCAACCATGCAGATTGGTGCCGTCTTCCGCGTTGAAGAAGACATCGGTGAACTGCAGGTGTTGCGGCTGCCAATCTCCCTGCGGCCACTGGGTCGGGTGGAACAGGAACCACTCATCCGGAGTGCCGCCGGCAGAAGTGGTGGCGATGGTCTTCTGGCAGGTGGGCGAACTTGCGCAGGTGAGGGTCAACCCACCAGCAATCAGGAGGAGGACATGGATCCGGCGAAGTTTAATCAATCACCACTCCCTGAGAAACGGGCTCCAAGGAAAGTCATCGGCGCGAGCAGGATCAAGAAGCTGAGGTGATACCAGACCGGCATCAACTCCCAGGAATTGACCTGCACTGCGAGCCCAGTCAGAAGCAGCAGAGCACTGAGAACCGTAAGTGCGCGCTTCTTGTCTGAGGTCAAACGCCCTGCAGACACTCCGCCGACCAAACTTGCGACCACGCTCATGAACAACATGCCCGCAAGGGTGCCGGGATCGGTAAGCATTTCCCCTTCCGACAGATGGGAAGAAGCATCCTTGAAGAACAACGCCCCACCGGCGAGCCAGATGACCGTCCACATGAGATAACCCACGCCAATCGCTAAACCTTGCTTCTTCATTCTTTTTCCTCCCCTTCGAGGGGCCAGTGTTCACTACGGCATTTCTTCGGTGAAATCGGCTCCAATACCTTGAACAGGCCATAAAGCAATCGGATGCCGAAGGACGGCTTCCCCGTTTCGATCACACGCTTCAGGGTATTCACGATCATGTTGCCTCCCTGAGCCATCTGCTTGGCAGTCTTGGTGCCTTCAGGAAGGTCGGTCACGGTCAAGGTGAACTCTACCCCACCGCTCACTTCCTTCAAGTCATAGGCAACCACGCATTCCGGATCCTCGAAGTTGGTGAAGCGAAACGTATGCGCAAAGCGATGCGGCTTCTCGCATTCCAGGATCTTGCCAACCACTCCGGTGTATTTCGCATTGCCGGTGCGCATCGCCAAACGAGCACCTGGTTTCAATGCGGAAACATGCATCTGATTGTTGAAGAAGGCAGGGATGGGCGCATCCGTGCGCGTAATCTCGTGCCAAACATCTTCCAGGGCACCCTGGATGACGACCTGGAATATGAGACGTTTCGGATCGGACGTAGCTTCAGGCATTTTTCTTGTTGCGGGCTTCCGCGCGTGATTCGACGCGCTGCTGGAGGTCCGCCAAACGCCCGGCCCAGAAGGCGCTGTCGTCGGTGGTCCAGCGATCGTAGATGCCTTGGAAGTCCATCGTTCTAGGCCGTGCGCGCGGGCTTGCGGATGACCGAGGTGTTGCGGATCTTCTCCTGCAACTTCATCAGGCCTTCCATCAGCGCCTCGGGGCGCGGAGGACAGCCGGCGATATAGACGTCGACGGGAACCACGCGGTCCACGCCCTTCACCACGGTGTAGCCGAACTTGTAGTACGGGCCGCCGCCGGTCGCGCAAGCGCCCATGGCCATCACGTACTTGGGGAAGGGCATCTGGTCGTAGAGGCGCTTGATGCGCTCGGCCATCTTGAAGTTGACGGTACCCGCAACGATCATCAGGTCGGCCTGACGCGGCGTTGCGCGGAACGCACCGGCGCCGAAGCGGTCGAGCTCGCGATCGAGCGCTCCTACGACGTCGTGCTGATGGACGTGCAGATGCCGGAGATGGACGGTATTCAGGCGACGCGGGCGATCCGCGCC
>JBMYYH010000140.1:0-5766 GCA_049609225.1 Planctomycetota bacterium
TTCAGGATCGGGTGCAGTGCCTTCGGATAACCGGAGAGGAACATGTCCTCGCGGTCATAGGCGAACATGGCAGGCCGGTAGATGTAGCACATGTGCGGTATGCCCGCGGGTGCTTCCAGATTCTTCATGAACGAGACGGAACTGCTCAGGAGCAGGTCCACGTCGGTCCAATCGATCTTCTTTGGCAGACGATCGACGATGCCCTGAAACAGCGGTAAGGGCCAACGGTATTTCGCCGGCGGCACTTTGCCCTGCAACCACGAACTGTGGATCGGCCAACCTTCATACTGCGGCAGTTCCTCCGCCAACAAGGTATGGATGGCGGCATCGGGCCACATGTCGTGCATGTGCTCGAGGCATTTATCGGCACCGCCGTGGCGGATGAAGTCGTGGGCGAGGACGAGTTTCATGACCGCGCTCTAAGCGGATTCCAGGCTTTCCCCTGCCGCCACGCGCGCACGCGCATCATTGGCGAGTTCATCGAGCAAGGCATCCACATCGAGACGTGGGGCATAACCGAGCAGGTCATGCAGACGTCGGTTGTCGCCGACGAGAATGTTGGCATCCGCAGCGCCACGAAGCCGCGCCTCTTCCTGCGCGACATGGATATCCCCTTGGAAGCGGCTGACCAATCCATCCAGCATGTCGCCGATCACGACGCCCTGCCCCGAACAGATGTTCAGCAGATCCACTTTGCCCGCATGCTCCAGCAAGGCAAGGTAAGTCGCGACGACATCGCGCACATGCAGGAAATCCCGCACTGCATCCAGGCGTCCGACGGCGAGTTCTCCCCCACCTTTGGCCTCCAATGCGGCCAGGCGCATCGCGAAGGAAGGGAGTGCGAACTGTGGCAACTGCCCAGCACCGGTGTGGTTGAATGGACGCACCACCGTGATTCGATGGCCAGCATCGCGCAACTCCTGCGCCATGGCTTCCCCAGCGAGTTTGGTCGCGCCGTAGACGTTGATCGGTTCGAGCTCTTCCGTTTCGGCGAGTGGTTGCCCCGCCGGACGATAGACATGTCCCGAAGAGACATGAATGATCGGGCACTGCGGCCAACGCTTCAGGAATTCCTGGTAGAGCCGTTTCGGGCCATCGACATTGATGGCCTGCGCCAGGTCCGGGTTGGCTTCACAAGCAGGCGGCGAAGACAAGGCCGCCAAGTGAATCAAACCCGAAGGCTCGGGAAGTTGATCCCAATCGGCAACGGCTTCCTCGGCGTCGGCCGCGGCCCACGCTGCGAGATCCAAAGCCTGGAAAGTACCGCCAGCATCGGTGGGCAAAGGGTTGATGCCAAGCGCCACCGATTCCTTGCCTTGTGCGGCAAGGGCATCACGCAGCCAACCGCCCACGAAGCCGTCGGCACCGGTCAGCCAGACAGCGGACATTAGGCCGACTGCAGGTTGCCGCGGACTGGATCCTTGCCGAGGTCGAGGCGACGCTGCACATCAGCATCGACCATCATCTCGACGAGGCCGCGGAAGTCGACTTCCGGCTCCCAACCGAGCTTCTCCTTGGCCTTGGTCGCATCGCCGAGCAGCAGCTCCACTTCCGCTGGGCGGAAGAAACGTGGGTCGACAAAGACGAAGTCTTCGTAATCGAGGCCGACACGCTCGAAAGCGATGCGGCAGAACTCGCGTACGGTCTGCGTGGTGCCGGTCGAGACGACGTAGTCATCTGGAGTATCGGCCTGCAGCATCAGGTGCATCGCGCGGACGTAATCGCCGGCGAAGCCCCAGTCGCGCTGGGCATCGAGGTTGCCGAGCGGCAACTTATCCTTTTCGCCAAAGACGATCGCAGCGACGTGATCGCTGATCTTGCGGGTCACGAACTCCAAACCGCGACGCGGGGACTCGTGATTGAACAGGATTCCGGAGCAGGCGAACATGTCGTAGCTCTCGCGGTAGTTCACGGTGGCCCAGTGACCGTAGACCTTGGCCACACCGTAGGGCGAGCGCGGGTGGAAGGGCGTGGTCTCGCGCTGCGGGGTCTCGTAGACATCGCCGAACATCTCGCTCGAGGAGGCCTGGTAGAAACGCGCTTCCGGAGCAGACAGACGCACGGCTTCCAGCATGCGCATCACGCCGAGTCCGGTGACATCACCGGTGTGGATGGGCTCGTGGAAGGAGCTGTGGACGAAGCTCTGCGCAGCGAGGTTATACACCTCGTCAGGCTTGTGTTCGTCGAGAAGACGCATCAGGGAGGACTGATCCAGCAGATCGCCATGCCCGATTTCGACTTGATCCTCAATCGCAGCAAAGCGCTCGGTGGAAGGAGTTGCCGAGCGGCGCATCATGCCTACGACCTTGTAGCCCTGCTCCAGCAGGTGCTCAGCGAGGTAGGAGCCGTCTTGGCCAGTGATGCCAGTGATGAATGCAGTCTTCATGGTCTTGGGGGGAGTGTCTTCGGGGTCTGGAGAGCCAGGTGGACGGAATGATAACGTCGACCTGGACTTATCGGCGAATTTCAGCGTCAAGTAAGGGCTTTGCGCTCCATTCCACCGAATCGAGCACGAGGTCGAATCCGGGCTGCATCCGCTCCAGGTCGTCTTCCTGGCAACTGGTGTTCAGGATGATCAGGTCTTCGCCGACGACCAGCCGGTAAAGCTGCAAGTAGGCGGAGAAATCAGGGCTGGTTTGGTCGCTGAAGGATTCGAGGCCGAGTCGCTCGAAGCGCCCGACCTGCTGCTGCGGGCTGCGGATTTCGCCCCAACTCTGAGGGATCCCGGGTCTCTCCTCCCCCTTTTCGAGGAAGGCCCGCGACCACACCTCCAGCGTGGTGGCCGCACCACCGGGAACCACCGAGAGGATGATGTGGCCATCGATTCCAGCGCTCAGGTTGACCATGCTGGTCGACCCGTGATGACTGGCGGATGCGATCTTCCAGTTGCCGGGATAAGTGAAGGAAATGCCGGCCTCCTCATAAGTGAGCACCTGCTCCAGATTCGGATCGACCTTGGGCGGCAGAGCATTGCAATAGGTGTAGGTAAAAACCACCACCATCAGAAGGACGATGCTCAGAATGCGCATAGGCGAAGAATAGCGAGTTCTTGAACCGAGGGAGTGGGAACGAGTTAACTTAGGAGAAGCGTTCCCATGAAAACAAACGTCCTATGGCTGGTATTGATCCTCGCGCTTTGCGGTGTGGCGTGGATACTGCAGCCAGCGGAGGAAGGTCCAAGTCTTGAGGTCACAACGGAGCCTGTTGCAGACGAGGTGCAAGTCGGCAGCACTTCCATGGAACGCACCGACATGGAGGCCGTGCCGCGCACCAGGTGGCGTCATGGTTTCGCGATGGCGCCATCGGAAGAAAGCAAAGGGGATCCTCCAGTCTTCGCTTCGGGCACCGTCACGGACTTTGATGGCAATCCTTTGGGAAGTGCCGGCATTCGCCTTGAATCGAAAGCCGTCTCAGCGCAATCATCGGACAGCACCGGCGATGCTTGGAGCTCCACGGCCTTCGCAGCAAATACCGATGCTGACGGCCGCTTCACTCTTCTTGCAGAGGAGGAGGAAGACTTGGATTACAGAATCGTCGTCTCAAGGAATCGATTCCTGACCAAGAAGGTGCTTGTCGTGCCTGGATCCACGGAAGTCTTCTTGGTGCTGGAGCGTCCGACCACGGTGTTTGGCGAGATCGTGATCGAGGAAAAGTTCCATGACATCCACATGGTGGTGCACTTGGCCCGCGTCGGCGAAGTGGATCTTTCCCGCAGCGCCAACAAGGTGGTCAATGAACAGGGCCTATTCCAAATCAAGAACCAGTCGAGTGGTGATCGGCATCTGCATATCTCTTTCCTGCGCGACCGCATCCGCCTCCACACCATGCCGCTACTCCTTTCTCCGCAAGGTGGCGAGCTCGATCTAGGCAAGATCGACCTTCGTGGTCTTGCGCGACGCATCCGCCTCAAGGTGGAATCGCACGATGGCACTCCCCTGCACGGTGCATGGGCCTCCACCTTGGATGGCAAGATGCTTGCGAAAACCATCACCGCGCCGCTGGAGATCCTCACGACCGAAGAGAGGCTTGATCTACTCGTAGGTGGGCGTCAGCATCAAACGCAACGCGTGTTGAATGTGGCGGACGAGGAATCCATCGTGCTCGACCATGGCCTTCTCATTCCAACGACTGTGCTCGGCTTCCCTGAACCCATTACTTGGAAGCTATTGGGCTATTGGGAGCCTCTGGAAGACATTCCCGGTTCTGACCGTGCGTCGAGCGATCTCTTTCGGTTTGCCGCTGACGGCACCGGATCAGGCCGAGTCCCTCAGCCCGGGCGTTATCGGCTGCACCTCATGGCCATGCCCATCACACACGATGTCTACTATCCGCCGTTCGAGTTCGGTGTCGCCAAGGATCGCGGCATCTTCACCGCGAAAGAAGGTGAGGAGCCTAGCGTGAAGACCATCCAACTCGACAACGAAGAGGTCACTCGTCTGCTCGACAAGATGAAAGCGCATGCGGAGAAGGATTCGTAGCAGACCACTCCGGTCTACCCCTTCCAAGCCAACCGCATCACGCCGCGAATCGCCGCAGCCGACGGCGCCGGCACCCCAGCTTCTTGCGCGAACTGCGGCCACTCTTCCACCGCATCCAAGACTTCGCGCAGCAGCACTTCCGCGCGACGTTCCTTCAACCCCGCCGCTCGCGCACATGCACGCAGGTCCTCCAGTGCGAAGTCGTCGCGCTTGCCATTCACGCTCATCTGATGCCTCCCCGTCCACTGTCCATCCGGGCGGTAGCTGTAGGTCACGTCGAAGGCCGGCGACAGGGTCCACTGCCCCGCCTTGTCCATCAGGTAGGCGATGTTCTTCACATGATCATCCTGGTTGCGCGCCACCACATTGAAGATCATCCGACGCAACTGCTGCTCCACCGCATCCAGCCCCATACCCAGCTGACGCATCACCAACATCGCCTGCTCATATCCATGGGCTCCGGCAAGGTTGTAATCAAAATGCGCCATCGCGCCCAAGGACTGCATGTGCACCTTCTTCCCCTCCGACGTCCGGTCGAAACGCCGCGTCATGAAGTGCGCCCGCCCGTGCTCCTCAAGCAGACGGCAAGGCTCCATCGCGATCCCCGACGCCACCGCCATGCGGTGATACGCATATTCGATCCGCCCATAACCCTGCGGATCCTCCAACTCCTTATCGCGATTGCCGCGCACGCCGTCGAACTTCAACAGCCAAGGCTCAAATCCTTCCGCCACCGGAACCTGACCACTGCGCACTTCATCCGTGGTCGGATTCCATGCCACCACGGCCTTCGCGCGCGCACCACCCGCCGAAGTGCCCACCTGCAGGATCTGACGCAACCCCTCCTGCGTTTCCGCATCCTCTCCCAGACGCGCCTGCATGTCGGTGCGTTGCGACAGGATCTCGGATGCGAGGCTGACCAGGGCGTCGACCTGAAGCTCTTGGGAATCTTGAGCCTTCGGCCCCAGCGTTGGGGTGAACTCCAGCGCACCCATGCCACGGGTGCCGATGTAACAAAGACGTTCGACCGGATTGAAGGAATCGGGTGTGCGCCCTTGCCGCGCCAACCATGCATCGATCAAGGCATGGCCATAACGATCGGGCAGGCTATCGGCGAGCAAGCCGGGCAATCCGCTGAAGGTCTCCGCGCGTAACTGCGGGAAACGAAAACCGCCGCGCGCCAAGGGCATCTGCAAGGGCGCGACTTCGATCCCACTGCCCAAGAACGCTGGCGCGTACTCGAACACCGCATGGTCCGCATCCGCATCCCACTGCACTGCGCCGATGG
>JBMYYH010000141.1:0-5630 GCA_049609225.1 Planctomycetota bacterium
TTCAAATCGATGCGCAAGCCTTTGGTGATCGCATCGACAGCATGCTTGCTGGCGCAGTAGACCGCGCCTCCGGGATAGACCTCGTGGCCGGCGATCGAACCGATGTTGATGAGTTGCCCCCCTCCGCGCGCGATCATGCCCGGCAATAAGGTGCGGCTGACATTCAACAAGCCCTTGACGTTCGTATCCAACATCTCATCCCAATCGCTGTAGCTCCCTTCCTGCAACGGCTCCAGTCCACGCGAGAGGCCAGCGTTATTAACCAGGATGTCGATCGCGCGCCACGCTTCGGGCATGGAAGCAAAGCTCTCCTCCACAGCGGCCCGATCGCGCACATCCAGAGCAAAAGCCAGGATCTCGGTGCCATGTTCCTCCTCAAGACGCTTGGTCAGGTCGCGCAGACGTTCTTTGCGTCGGGCGCAGAGGAGAAGGCGGGCACCGGCGGCGGCGAAGGCCTCGGCACAGGCCAATCCGATACCACTGGAGGCTCCGGTAATGAGGACGGTCTGCGCGGACAAGGTCATGGGTGGATGCACGATGGGCGCGGCAAGGATAACGTCGTCCACCATGACTAGGCACCTGACCCGACGCCACTTCCTCGCTCTCACCTCCGCGGCCACCGCTGGCCTGGCCGTCTCCTGCCAGATGCCCGGCTACCTCCTGCCGGGAACCAAGCTGCGGCATGCGCAAGTCGGTTGCGGCGGCATGGGCGCGGCGGACCTCGGGCAGATCAGTCAACACCCGGATGTGGAAGTGACGGCGCTGTGTGATGTCGATGCCAACAACCTCAAGAAGGCTGCTGAGGCACACCCCACAGCACGAACCTATTCCGATTGGCGCACCATGTTCAAAGCGGAGAAGGGCATGATCGATTCGGTCTGCGTTTCGACCCCGGATCACATGCACGCCCCCGTCAGCATGACGGCCCTCTGGTACGGCCTGCATGTCTACTGCCAGAAGCCGCTGACTCATACCGTGATGGAGGCCCGCACTTTGGCGCGCATGGCCCGACGCAAGAAGGTGGTCACGCAGATGGGCATTCAAAACCATTCCGGCCAGAACTACCTGCGTGCCTTGGAGTTGTTCCGGAGTGGCTTCACCGGTCGCGCCAGCCAAGTGCATGTCTGGACCGATCGCCCCGCAGGTTGGTGGCCGCAGAATGTCGCGCGGCCGGAAGGTAGCGATCCCGTACCGGCACATCTGAATTGGGATGCATGGCTCGGTGTTGCAAAGGATCGTCCCTACAAGGATGGCGCCTACCACGCATTCGTCTGGCGCGGACGCAAGGAGTTCGGCACCGGTGCCCAGGGCGATATGGCCTGTCATCTGATGGACCCGGCGTTGTGGTTCCTTGGCCTGCGTGATCCGCTGACCGTGCGCTCGGATGGACCGAAGCCCCCTGCCGACAGCTTTCCGGATTGGTCACGCGTTTCGTATCGCTTCCCAGCCACCGATCGCACCGTCGCCGAAGGAGTCGACGTCACTTGGCACGATGGCGGACGCAAACCCGATGACCTGATCGAGCGTTATGGCATCACCGATGTCTACGCCAACGCCTGCCTCTTCGTCTGCACGGAAGGCGCGTTCTTGGTGAGCCCGTATGAGCCATGTCGCTTCTTCAACAAGGATGGCAAGGAAGAAACGCTGGAACTGCCGGACACTACAGGCGTGAACCATTGGCATCAATGGGTGGATGCTTGTTACGGCCGCATCGAGGCCACCACGCCCTTTGATTACTCCAGCCTCCTCACCGAAGTCGCGTTGTTGGGCAATGTCGCGCTTGAGTACCCAGGCCAGCAATTGGGCTGGAATGCGTCCACCATGCATTTCGCAGCACGTCCGGATGCGGACAAGTTGCTGCACAAGAACTACCGCGCGGGCTGGGAGGTCCGGGGGCTTTAGGCTCCTGCGACCGCGCCGACCGCTAGTCCGATTGTGTGGTATTCGCGTCCTGCAGTTTCTGCAGACGTTCGGCCTCGCGTAATTGCGCGGGGCTCAACCACTGTTTCCAATCACCTTGGATCGTGGCGTTGACGCGGCAGGCTTGTGCTTCGGACATGGGTAGGTCCCGCAGAGCTGTACCGATCAAGTAGTACTTCTGCTCCTTATCCAAGCGCTCCACGGCTTCAGCCTTGGGCATCGGACGGAACTTCTTCCCTTTGGCGAAACTATTCAGAGCTCGGAGCTTGATCACTTTGGGGTCGAACCAAACTTCGACCACTTCCTTTTTGCCGATCCAAGCCTGACGCGTCTTCATGACCCCTTCGAGGAGACCGAACTCGGCCTCGCCAACCCAGAATCAGTCCATGCCGAAGATCGCAGACTCGACGCCACGCTTCTGTGCCACGGCCTCGGATTGCAATAACTCCAGCCAACCGGGCACCTCCTTCTTGGCAGCCTTCAAGCCGTCGACCATGGCGCCTGCGAAGGCAGCGGTGGTCCAGTCTTCGGCGACGCGCGGAATGAGGTCTTTGCCTTTGGCATCGACCACGCGCAGTACCTGATAATTCCAAGCAGGTTCGCCATACCGCGCCAGCACGGCGGCGTCGGCATCGCCTTGGGTGTTGTTGTAGATGGCCACGGGAATGAACAGCTCTTCAGCGGCTTCAATCAAAAGAGGGTGCGTCAGGACCTGAGCACCATAATCTTGGCAACCTTGTCAGCCGGGCACTTCTTGGAACAGGATGAGCACCGGCTTCTCGGTCTTCTTGGATTCGGCCAAAGCGGCCTCAAAATCCCGCTGCCAACGCACCTGCCCCAATTCGACAGGCTGCGTCACGCGTTCCTTGGCAGCCACCAGCGAAGCCGGTTCGGCGGTGACTGCACCCTCTTCCTGAGGCATCCAGAATGCGGACATGATGGCAAGCGTTGGCAGGATCATGCCTTCAAGCTAACACACGTCCGTTAGAACTGGAAATAAATGAAGGGTGGATGGTCCACCGCCATAAACGCGAAGGCCAGAGCAAAGGCACTGCCGTAGGCCGTCGCGAAGACCCAGGATGGCGTTCGTTCCAGCAGTCGGGTGCGACGTAATCGCGCAGCCGCGTGATGCAGCAGATAGAGCGCCACGAACATGCTCCACCACGATCCCTCGAGGCTTTGCGTGCCGCTGGCGTCGAACAGGGTGAATGCCTTCAGGGTGGTCCATGCATCCGGGAAGCCCTGCGCGCGGAACAGGATCCAGCAGACGCAGACGAACCAAAGGGTAAACGCGGAACTGATCCAAGTGCGCACCAAGGATTGCGGCAGACGCGATCCCAGACCACGATCCCAGCCCCGTTGCAGCGCCAATCCGAGGCCATGCAGACCGCCCCAGATCACGAAGTTCCACGAGGCTCCGTGCCAGAGGCCACCAAGCAGCATGGTGATGGCGAGATTGCGTTGCGTGGCAAAGGCACTGCCGCGACTTCCGCCGAGCGGGATGTAGAGATAGTCCCGCAGCCAACTTGAAAGACTGATGTGCCAACGCCGCCAGAAGTCGCGCAGACTGGTGGCGAGGTAGGGTCCCTCGAAGTTCACACACAGGCGATAGCCGAGCATCGCGGCACAGGCGATGGCCATATCGGAGTAGCCGGAGAAATCGCAGTAGATTTGCACGGCGTAGGCCGGCACGGCAACCCACGCGGCCGCCGCGGTGAAAGCGCTTGGATCGGCGAAGTAGGCATCGACCGTGGGTGCCAAGTTGTCGGAGATGCAAGCCTTCTTGATGAAGCCTGCCAAGAACAACAACAAGGCCGGCGCGAAGGCGATGTCAGCGAAACGAGTGCGTGTGCGCAGTTGCGGCAGGAAGTCGGCCGCACGCACGATGGGGCCGGCGACCAACTGCGGGAAGAAACCGACGAACAACGCCAGGTCGAGCAGGGAGCGCGTCGGTTCGAGGCGGCGCCAGTAGATGTCGAGGGAATACGACATCGTCTGGAAGGTGAAGAAGGAGATACCCACCGGCAACACGATGCCCAGCACCGGCAAGTTGGCTTCCAAGCCGATGGCCTCGAGCAGGGAGGCGGTTGAGGCGAGGAAGAAATCGCAATACTTGAAGAAGCCGAGTATGCCGAGGTTAGCCACCAAGGAGAGCTGCAGCCAACGTTTACGCGCCTTGGGATTCTCGGAAGCATGGATGCGCTGGCCGGCCACATAGTCGACCACCGTCGAGGCCAGGATCAGGCTGAGGAAACGCCAATCCCAAGCGGCGTAGAAGGCATAACTACTCAGCAACAACCAACCCTTCCGCACGCGGTCGCCGCGCATTGCCCAATGCACAGCGAACACCAACAGGAAGAACCCGAGGAAGCGGAACTCGGTAAAGATCACGGAGTTTGCGCCTCTCTTTGAATGTGGACGAACTCGCGGGCCAGTTCTTCCGTCAGCATCTCGGCGCCTTCCTTATTCAGGTGATAAAGATCGAAGCGCAGGGGCATGCGATAGAAATCCGAGAAGCGCTGAGGATCATCCATGGCGATGAGGTGCTGGATCTCCTGCGTTTCCGCCATGTGACGCCAACCCGGATAATGCTTCAGGTTCGGATGAAGCCACCAGATCAAAGTCACTCCTTTCTGCGCCGCGAGCTCCTCCACTTCCCGCACGACCGCAAGAAGCTCGGCGTCGGGCGCATCCGTGTCTCTGTTCGGATCCAGATTATTTGCGCCGCGAAACATATCCCCGGGATTGTTGCGGAAGCTTTGGCGCATCTGCTGATTGCGAGTGCTTGCCGTGGACATTTCCAAGGGCAGATAACCATTGTCGGCAACCCCAAGCGCCGACTGGTCTTCAAAGAGGCTCAAGGGTTCCACTCCAAGGGCTTCCAGGGCATCCATACCTCGACCCAGATTCAGACAGCGCCGCCACCAATGCTCGATATGACGCCTTGCTAGATCCCAACGCACCTCGGGCGGTTCGGTACTGCGGTAGCCCGCTTTCACCAGGCGCCAGGTCGTTTCGGAATCATGCCAACTGATCCTTCGATTGCCGAAGTCATTCTCATTGCGCAATCCGATCAGGAACGGCTGTGCCTCAAGGATCACCCACCGCAGCGCATCCGGCTTGTCCGTCAGGATCTGCTTCAGGAGATAGATCTCCTCCTGCAGTTCCATGCCTTGGGTTCCGAGGTTCAGGGACCGTGGCTCACCCTCTTTGACCTTGCGGATCTCGTCAAACAGGACTGGGTCCATCTGACGAAAGACATGGCTCGACCCTAAGAAAAGGACATCCGCCTGCTCCTTCTTGGTCTCATACCATTCGACCTTCATGCGCTCGGGGACCAGACCACGAATCCCCATCGTCGTGGCGATAAAGGCCACGAGACACAATGTCACGAGAGTCCATGACCGGAGCATGCACAAAAGCATACTCCGGCCAGAAGCTTATTCGAACTCGTAACCGAGAGCCTTCGAAGAACGCTTGGCTTCGAGGACCTGCAGGAATGCATCCTGGGCCAAGGTCTTCTGTTCCTTGACGCCGTGAATCCGCACATTGACTTCACCGTTCTCGGCCTCGCGGCCACCGATGACTGCCATGTAAGGGATCTTGTCCATCTCGGATTCGCGCACGCGTTTGCGCAGCGGACCTTCGGACATCAGGTTGGCGCGGAAGCCTGCGGCGACGATCTTGTCGCGCAGTTCCTCAGCAGCAGG
>JBMYYH010000142.1:0-5391 GCA_049609225.1 Planctomycetota bacterium
TCTTTTAAGGCTCGAGGTGAAGATTCCTACGAATCCTTGCCCTTCTGGCCTTCCAGGCCCCCCAGAGCTCGAATAAGGGCTCCAGTTCAGCCTTTTGAAAGGCCCCGAAGGTGGCCATTTGGGCTTGGCGTCGATTGCGGTGATAGGAAGATCTGCCAGCAAGCACAAAACCCCAATGGCGTGCCAGGCGCAGGAACTCGGTGGTAGTCAGACCAGTAGGGACCTCGAAGGTGGTCATCACAGGGCAGGCGTCGGCCTCGGGGGCGAGGACTTGGGCGCCGACTTCGCGCAACTGGCTGCGAACCCAAGTGCCTAGATCAGAATAACTTGCGTATCTTTCGGCCTCTCGATTTGGAGCGCAAGGACCGCTCAGGCTGGCGTCGAGGGCGGCGAGAACAGTGGAGCCGAGAGTGTGGGGAGGCGCCACACACATGGTGTGGGCCGGTAGATCCATGGAGGGAGGCCAGGCGCTCTTTTCGAGTTGTGTTAGCCATGATGGCGCCGACCCCAGCACCGCGATTCCCGGATGAGCCTGCAGCGCCTTGCCGGAGACCGTGCTGACGAAGGCCGTGCCAGGTGGAATCGGCAGAGCCCCCAAAGTGCTGATGGCATCCAAGCAGAGGGCGACGTCTTCCCGGTAAGGCTCCAGCAGTTGCGCCAAGGCTTCCAGTGGATTGCGAATGCCCACACTGGATTCACAGTGCACCGCCCAGATCCATGCCGGACGTTCCTCCTGCAGCCGCCTTTCCAGATCCTGCAGATCCCAAGTCTGTCCCCAGCCGTAATCGATCGCGTCGAATTCCAGGCCGGCACCTTCCGCATGCGCATGCAATCGTCTTCCGAACTCGCCATTGCTCAGGATCCAACCCCGACGCTTCTTCGCTTGCGGCAAATGCGCAATCGCCTGCGCCAAGACATCATTCGCATGGGTGCCACCGCCCGGGAAGATCGCGACATCATGCCCATGCATCAATTCCTGCAGATGTTCCTGTACCCGACGGTACTGCTGCAGGAACGCGCGACTGCGGTGATAGGTCGGCGCACTCACTGCATCTGCCGCAGCGCGCAAAGTGGCCGTTGCGATACGCGCAGGGCCAGGCAGCAGGGTCAATGGGTTTTCCGGATTCGGCCGCTCCGACGTCAAGGAACGCGCCATCCAACGATTCGCCCGACGCACCAAGGTCGGCGGCAGGGCATCCAACCGCACCCGCATCGGCGTGAACGCGACGTCACCATCGGGCACGGCGGGGCCCAAGGCTTCGAAGCCAAGTTTGCGATAGAGCGGTAGTTGCTCATCCACTCCTGAGATCCACAACTCGTGATAGCCATGCTCGCGGGCATAGCCAAATACGGCGGCCATCAATTGAAAGGCGATGCGACTGCGACGTCTGCTCGGGATCACGCTGAGCAACCGGACTTCCAAGGGACGGTCGGCCAAGCTGTCGAACGACGTGTGCGCGGGGATCCGCGCGGCGACCGAAAACGGGGCCTCTCCATGGGCTGCAATCAAGCCAAGCAGTTGGCCTTCTTCCTCGGCCAGGAAATGGACGTTCTTGTGCTCGAACTTGTCCTGATGCGAGCTGCCTCCGGTGCGCTGATACTGCCCCAGTTCATCCACGAAGGTGCGATGAAGAAGGCTGCGGATGGCTGGCAGATCCGCCTCGTGGCCGCGACGAACCCGCAAGGAATCGGGTTGGGGGGGCAGGGGTGTCCGATGCATCTTCTTGCATGCTATCGCTGGAGATTCCGCAGATTCATGTGGTAGGCTTTGAATCCCCCCGGATTTTTTAACCCCGAACGATCCCCCTCGGATCGATTTCCCCCCATGTTCCATCATCTCTCCCTCATCCTGCTGTGCGCTGGCGTAGGCTCCCTGTCTGCTGAAGCTGGATTTGCACAGGGAAGTCAAACCCTTCCCTCGGGCTACGACACCTTGGAAGGCAACGGCTCTTCCAGCTATCCCTTCAACTCCACCGGCAACCAGTCCTGGCAGTGGCATTACGACTCCGGTCAGTTCGAGATGGATCAGCCGATCCTGATCACCGAGGTCTATGTGCGTACGAAGAGTTCTTCGGCTCCTATCACCTTTGATTTCCCGACGGTGGAGCTGACCATGGCTTCCAGCCCCACGGACTACACCGTCTTGGGCCAAGGTGGGCAGCTCGGGCATGACAACACCTACGCCAACAACCTGAACCCGGATGCCGCCGTGGTGCGTGCCAGTGCACCCTTTACCGGTACCGCGGTGCCCGCTTTGACTTGGATGGCCATCGGCCTCGACGAGCCTTATCTCTACGACCCAACGGTCGGCAATGATTTCGTCCTCGAGATTCGGAAATGCAGCACCAACAGCAGTTGGGGCGCAAGCATCGACGGGCGTAGCGATTCTGCCGGGCTAAATGGCGGCAACCGCTATGGGCACACTTCGGATTGTGCTTCCTTAGTCTCCACCTTCAGCAACAACGAGTTCGTTCCTTTCATCAAGATCGATTGGATCCCGACGGGACCTGCGATGCACATCTCGCCGATGGTCGCAGGTGAGTTGACCGATTTCACTTTCGAGTTCGTGGATCCAGGTGGCATGATTTTCATTCGCTGGTCGACGGCTGGCCCCGGACCCACTCCAACGGTGATCGGTGACCTGGCCCTTACCGAACCGATTCATGCGGTGCCCGTGGTCCACGCCGACCTCAATGGAGAACTGAATTTCTCGACCTTCGTGCCTGCCAGCCTCTTGGGCGAGACCTTTTTCTGTCACTCGGTGGTGCAGCGGGATGGTGGCTTTGAACTGACCAACCCCATGCAGCTAGAAGTGCAGTAGGCCTGCGCCTATCAGCTTGAAACCCTGCGTCGCCGTGTGAAGCGGTAGCGCAGGGTTTCCTTTTGCCCTTCGCCCAACATTTCTGGCTCGCCGAAGCCGGGCAGCGCAGGGAAGAACACGTCGCAGCCGAAATCGTGGTCGATCTCGGTGATGTAGGCTTCGCGGCAATCCGGGTGTTCGAGCGCCAAGGCGTAAATCTGCGCACCACCGATGACGTGGGTGCTTCCATCCGCCTGGGCGGCAGCCGTCAGGGCCTGTTCAAGGGAGCCGTAGACCTCGGCGCCCTCTGCTGCGTAATCCATTTGGCGCGTGATGACGATGTTGCGGCGGCGTGGCAGCGGACGGAACCGATCCGGAATGGTTTCCCAAGTCTTGCGCCCCATGATGACGACATCGGCGCCTTCACCGGTGGTCAGCTTGGCGAAGTACTTGAGGTCTTCAGGGAGATGCCACGGCATGTCGCCGTCACGCGCGATGCCGCAGGCGCGGTCCATCGCGACCACCACGTCGAAGTTAAACCGCGACTTCGAATTTGATGAAGGGGGCATGGACGTAGTCGTGCAGGACGATGTCTTCGAACTGGATTTCATCCAAAGGCTTATGCGCCACTTCGACGCGCGGCAAGGGACCCGGCTCACGCGTAAGTTGTTCCTGAATACCATCCAAGTGGTTCAGGTAAAGATGCGCATCGCCCAAGGTGTGAGTGAAGATGCCCGGCTCCAAGTCACACTCCTGCGCCACCATGATCATCAACAAGGCATAACTCGCGATGTTGAAGGGCACGCCCAGTGCGACATCCGCCGAACGCTGGTAAAGCTGGCAATCCAACCGCCCATTCGCGACGTAAAACTGAAACAGCAGATGGCAAGGCGGCAACTTCATCTCAGGAAGGTCGCCTACGTTCCATGCACTCACCAGGATCCGACGCGAATCCGGATTGTTCTTGATCTGATCGATCGCGTTCTGGATTTGATCGATGCCCATGCCGCCCCAGTTGCGCCACTGATGACCGTAAATGGGGCCGAGTTCTCCGTCTTCATCGGCCCAGGCATTCCAGATGGGGGTGTGCTCGGCCAAGTCATCATGAATGTTGGTCGAGCCGCGCAGAAACCATAAAAGCTCCCGCACGATGCCCGTGAACAGGACCTTCTTGGTGGTGAGGAGGGGGAAACCCTCGCGTAGGTCGTACTTGGTTTGGGTGCCGAAAATGGACCGCGTGCCAGTGCCGGTGCGGTCCTCACGGTCCTCGCCGTGCTCGAGGATGTCGCGGACGAGATCGAGGTATGCCTTCATGGATTCCTGCCCTTCTGGGCTCAGGAAATCATAGGAAATGAGTAGGCTGGAAACGTTCCATTACCCCCTGGAATCTCCCTCCCTAACCCCTACACCTGCCCTTTCAGACCTACCCTCATGCTTTCCCTCCTCTCCATGATCCTCCTGAACCCGTGTGCTGCTGCCATGCAGGCCCAGGAGCCCGCCATTGCCACACTCCGACGCGGCCCGGTCGTCGCGGAGACCTGGTCCACCCCCGCCCCCGATGGGCAAGTGCAGGATTGGTATCGCCTTTCCCTCGACGGCGGCGAACATTTCGGGCGCGACCGCGCCACGCATTTTCGCCTGGCCTTGCGTTATCGCGAATTCGATCCCCTGAAGGATGCTGTGCCGCAAGTCGAGAAGGCCCTGCAGGCCGATGCGGAGAAGAATGAACTTTGGATCGTGCAGTACATCACCAAAGGCGTGGAGCCTTGGCGTGAGGAGTTGCGCGCATTGGGCGCGGTGGATCATCGTTTCCTCGGCAACCACGCCAACTTGTGGCAGATGGATGCAGAGACTGCAGCTGCGGTTGCGGACTTGCCGTTCGTGCGTTGGGTCGGCACTTTCGAGCCGGCGTATAAGTTGGAGACCGAGATGTTGGCGGAGTTCCGGCAGAGCGGGAGTTTCAGCAGTGGTCGTTACAACCTCATCGTGGGGGAGTGGGGACCGCGTCAGAAGGAGCTGTTGGTGCCTTTCCTTACGGAGTTGGGTGCGGAAGTGGTGCAGGACTATCCGGAAGGATGGGTGGTATCCGCGCACTTGAACAGTGAACAAGTGCTTGCTGCGATCCATAGTCCATTGGTGGTCGGCATCGATCGTTGGGGCGCACCGGAGGAGGATATGGACATCGTCCGCAGTGTGATGGGTGCGGATTACATTGAGGCGGTGGGCGGTTACACCGGCCAAGGTGTGCGCGCGGAAGTGATGGATTCGGGTTTGGATACTTCGCATGTCGATTGGAATACGCCTCCGATCCTGCACACGGCGTCGTTTGCGAGTGCGCATGGCACTTGCACTTACGGCATCAACTTCGCCAATGGCAACTCCACGGCTGGCGGCCAAACCCGTGGCCTCCTGCCAGACGGCACCGGCATCTTCGCGCAGTACAGCAGTTTCGGTAACCGTTACACCCATACCGCCGAGTTGGTGAACACCGCCCTGCCGTATCGCGCGGTGTTCCAAAGCAACAGTTGGGGCGGCGGACGCACCTTCTTCTACACCTCGGAGTCGCAGGAGATGGATGACCTCATCTTCCT
>JBMYYH010000143.1:0-5334 GCA_049609225.1 Planctomycetota bacterium
GTGACCACTGGTCGCTTGCCTGCATACACTAGGTGACCACTGGTTTCTTGTCAACTTTTTTGCTAGAGTTGCCTCACACCAGCCCTCTCCAATGACAAGCAAGAACCAATCCGAATGGCTTCGCGCCCGACAGCCCGAGCAGATCGAGGAACGCCGCCAAAGCATCCTGCAGGCTGCCTCGGCACTCTTGGAGGAGCATGGCTTGGATGGGACGGGCATCAACGCCATTGCGCGTCAGGCGGAGATCTCCAAGGCGAATATCTACCGCTACTTCGAGAGCCGCGAAGCCATTCTGCTGCAATTGCTGCTGGAAGAGCATCAACTCTGGCTGAAGAGCCTGCAGCGGCGCCTCAAGAACCTCAAAGGATCCAAGAAGGAGGAGCAGATTGCTCAGGCCGCAACAGCCTCCTTGGTAAGCCGTCCGCGTTACTGCATTCTGCTTGGATCCCTCGCGAACGTCCTGGAGCAAAATGTCGGACCAGACACCGTCCGTGCGTTCAAACGCGAGATGGCAAGCCTTTCCGAACCGGCTTTAGCCAGCCTGCAACAGGCGCATCCTGGCCTAACTCTGGAGAAGGGCCACCAATTCCTGGCACTCCTGGCGATGACCGCCTCCGGCATTTGGCCGCACTGTCATCCAGCGGATGCGGTACAGGAAGTCCTCGCGGAAAAGGAATTCATGCTCTTCCGCTTCCGGTTCCAGGGAAGCCTGCTGATCGCCGCCCGAGGATTGGTTCGCGAGATTCTGCGGGATTGATCCACGCTGGGCATGACCGGAGCGTGGCGTCCCCGACACGATTCGAACGTGTGACCTTCGGTTTAGGAAACCGGTGCTCTATCCAGCTGAGCTACGGGGACAATACGGGCGGAGATTGTACCGCGCCGTCCTCCGGCGCATGACGGGGATCATCGCACGACTGGACATTGGACTACACTGAAGGAATGCAACGACCGAGTTGGATATTCCCCTCCCACGCCATCGTGCTCGCGATCATCCTCAACGCTTGCATAGGATGCAGTTCCGAGGAGACTAGCGTGCTATCTACCGAGATATCGGAAGAGTCCACGCCCGCCGTCGCCCTTCCCCAAATGGAAATGGCGGACGTCTTCGGGATGGATCAGCCACTGACTCCGGCACTGGTCGAGGTCCTCTTGCTGCAGACAACCGTAGGCAGCCCAGAAGTGCAGGCTGCAGCTGCAGTCGTGCTCTATCGCCATGATGCGGAGGCCCATTGGCCGCAGCTATTCGAAGCCTTCACCATTCGCGACTACGTGGATCGTGAGGCTGGGATTTACCACTTCATTCCGGTCGAAGAAATGGGCGACAAGGTCAACGAGATCGAAGCGAGGCGTCCGCGGGATGACTTCTACCCGGCACCGGTTTTCATCGACACCTTCCTTCACTATCGGGATTTGAATCAGTGGTGCGAAACAGACAAGAATCCGCGTCTTTCCATCGCGCGTTTCTTCCGTGGAGCCCTCTTTGGAAACCTCTTGGGAGCCGAAGCCGCCAAGGAGGCCGCGAATCGCATCGATGCCGAGACCAAGGCGGCCATGCTTTCAAAGTAGGCGCGGAGAAGACTGTTAAAATGAGCCGCATGGACGACCTCCAAGTCGCTGCCCTGTACAAGTTCGTCGCGCTGCCGGAATTCGAGTCGCTCCGGCAACCGCTGCTCGAGACCTGCCGTGCCCACGGCATTCATGGCACGCTGCTGTTGGCGTCGGAAGGCATCAATGGCACGGTTGCGGGAACCGAAAAAGGTATCGCCGCGCTTCTGGAGTACCTGCGCAAGGATCTCGGGCTCCAAGATCTCGAAGTCAAGTTCTCGCGCGCCAGCGCTCCCCCCTTCCATCGCATGAAGGTGCGGTTGAAGAAGGAGATCGTCACCATGGGCGTCGAGGGGATTGATCCGAATCAGGTCGTCGGCACCTATGTCGCACCGGAAGAGTGGAATGCCTTGATCGAACGGGACGACGTCTGGCTGGTCGATACGCGTAACGACTATGAGGTCGGCATCGGCACTTTCCGCGGCGCCACCGACCCCGACATTCGCACCTTCCGTGAGTTTCCGGAATGGCTGCGGGCACAACGCGAGCAGCAGAAAGAGCCGAAGGTTGCGATGTTTTGCACCGGCGGCATCCGCTGCGAGAAATCCACGGCCTTCCTCAAGCAGGAAGGTGTGGAGGATGTCTTTCACCTGAAGGGCGGCATCCTCAAGTATCTGGAGAATGTGCCGGAGGAAGAGAGCCTGTGGGAAGGCGAGTGTTTCGTGTTCGATGAACGCGTCGCCGTCGGACATGGCTTGAAGGAAGGCAGTTATGGCCTGTGCCGTGCATGCCGCTTCCCGATTTCCGATGAGGATCGCCAGGCCGAGAGTTTCGTCGAAGGCATCAGTTGCGCGCGATGCGTCGACCAGACCACGGCAGAGCAGAAGGCTGGTTTCGCCGAACGCCACAAGCAGATGCTCTTGGCGATGGAGCGCGGCGCATGCCACCTAGCGGACGGATGAGCCAAGCCCTTCCCATCCTCTACAGTTTCCGACGTTGCCCCTACGCCATGCGGGCGCGTTTGGCCTTGTCCGTGAGCGGCATGGAGATGGAGCACCGGGAGGTGGATCTCAAGCAGCGTCCGCCGGAGCTCTATGCGGCTTCGCCCAAAGGAACCGTACCGGTCGTGGTTCTCGCGGACGGCCAGGTGCTCGAAGAGAGCCTTGAAATCATGATTTGGGCCCTGGAGCAGCACGATCCGGAATCTTGGCTACCGCAGGGTGAGGAAGCCATCGCGCAGACGCGAACCTTGATCGCGCGCAATGACGGCGACTTCAAGTTCCATCTGGATCGTTACAAATACTCCACGCGTTATGAGGATGTCGATGCACTGGAACATCGGACGGCCATCGCTGCCATGCTGCAAGACCTCGACACCCGGCTAGAGGCAACCGCCTACCTGCTTGGACCGAAGAGCACTCTGGCTGATTTCGCCTTGGCGCCGTTCGTCCGCCAATGCGCCTTCGCCGACAAGGATTGGTTCGACGCACAGCCGTGGCCGCAGTTGCAGGCCTGGTTGGAGCGATTCCTGCAATCGGAACGCTTCCTCGGCATCATGCAGAAGCATGATGTGTGGTCGAGCGACGAGACCGCGACCTCTTAGCGCACCTCAACCCAATGCGCCTCGGAAGGCACGCCGCCTGGGGAAACAAGGAACAGCATGTAGAGGCCAATCGGAGCAAGATTACCGTTGGTGGGTCCATCGAAATGGACTTCACCACTATCATCCTCCCCTTCCCACAGGATCAACATGCGCTGATCGTTATCGAAGTGGTGAGTGCGTGAGCCGGGCTTCATCAGCACGATCTTGCCAGCTTTGCCGCTGAAGCGGATGCCGTTGGGCTGACCATAACGCAGCACATCATCATGCAGATCGTTGATGACCGGGCGCCCAGGCTTAAACAGGTAGGGCGGCTCGAAGATTTGGAAATCAGAACGGCGATGATCGCCGCCGCCGCTGATCACACGACCATCAGGCAGCAACAAGGCCGTCGAGTGATAACCACGCGCCGAATCTGGGCGAGCCACGTATTGCCACACCCCATTCACCCGCAGTTCTGGCTGCTTCAGGGGCCGGACGACCTCGTCCGCCTCGCCGCCGATGACGAGCACGCTTTCATCCGGAAGCTGCACCATGTTCGGGAACCAACGCTCCTCGCGCATGTCTGCCACTGCCGCATCCGACCACTGACGGTAATGCGCATCGGATGGATTGAAGCTCAACTCCTCCACCATCGACGTCGCGCCGAGCGAAACGCCTAGCCCACCCTGGTCGTAGATCTCACCGCACATCACTTGGATGCGTACATCATCCAAAGTGCTGCTGTTACGCAACGGCAGCATCAGGCTTTCGCCGTAGACGCGCAGGCCGACTTCCTCGATCTCGTAGTTGTCATCCCAATCCGTCTCGAGCTGATGGTTCTGACGCGTCAACGGGTTGATCGACGCCGAGTTCTGCATGAAACCGGAGAAGAAGATGTCTCCGTTCGGCAACAGGTGCGTGCGTGGGTAGAAGAACAGTCCATGGATGTTATGCCATGCCCCCGGAGGCCCCTGTGAGACATTGCTGTTGAAGGTTCCCGTGCGCCAGTTGTAGAGGGTGTAGTTGTCTTCGACCTCCGAGCGACGGTTCTTGCCGCCGAGGATGATCATGGAATCGGAATCCCCGAGTTGGGTCACGGTCGGGTACCAACGCCCCACCGCGAGATCCGGTTGGCGTTGCCAGGGATCACCCCCAAAGGGAATCACGGAAGGATCAAACAGGTACACCAGCTTGGCGCCGTTCTTCATGCCAGGCAGGTACATGCCGCCGGCCACCAAGAGCTTGCCCTCTGGAGTCCATGCATGTCCCGAGCAGAAGATGCTGCCTTCATTGGCGCCGTTGAGCGAGTTCTCATAGTCCGTCAACAAAACGCCACCCGCCAACATCGCGTTGGTATCTGGATCGAGCACCATCCACGAAGAACGCCACTCCGTACCGAAGGCACGACGATCACCCCACGCGAGGATCTTGCCCTGCAAATTGCCACCGCCCGGCATCGGCACATCCATTGGAATCAAGGCCATGTGCACCGCCTTAAAGTTGTGCGGCGAAGACCAAAAGATCGCGAGCGGGAAGTCGAAGGAATCCAACCAGCGGCCGACGCTGGCGAAAGCTTCTTCCTTCTGAATTTGCTGCTGCGCTTGGGCAGTAGTTGGGAAACTGCAAAGGCAAAGCGCTGCCAGGAATAGGGTGGAAATACGGGACATCCGAAGAAAAGTGGGGAGGTTGAGTGCGCGTGAGGGGACGATCGGAGCGGAAACAAGGCCCTGAAATGCCATAGAGAAGGTCAAATCAGGAATCCTGAAAATAACATATTTCAAACAGTTGCGCCATAAATGCTTACGCTGTCCTCACTGGGCCACAAGCCGACCCAGTTTCACCACACCGCCCTCTCGGTCGGTCCAGGCAACCCAAGCACCTCCTTCTGTGGCTTCCAACTGCAAGAAACCGTCCGCCCGACCACCGGGAACCTTGGCGAAACGCAGGACCTTGCCGAGTAAGCCATTCCGCGTGACGCTACGCGCGCACCACTCCGCCCCCTCTTCCGTCGACTCCAGCCAAGTCATGAGGATGGGACCATCGTTCGGCAAGACGACCACACCAAGACGCCCCATCACATTCTTGCCGCCATGCACCAAGCGCGGCAAAATCCAGCGCTTACCTCCGCCCTTGGAAGTGGCCAGGTGCAGCGAGTTGCCGATCGGGAGGTGTCCACTGAAATAGGCCAAGGCGACAAAGCTGCC
>JBMYYH010000144.1:0-4984 GCA_049609225.1 Planctomycetota bacterium
TCATCAGTTCGTCGCGGCCATCGCCATCACGGTCGGCGACCGGCGCGAAGGAATGTCCGTACCAGAAGTTGCGGCCGGTATCGATGACAGCCAAAGTGCTGCCATCCAGGCCCGAGACCACACGGACGCTGAAGCGATCCTTGCCTTGGGTCACGATCGGTTCCCCCAATCCGACATCGCGGAAACCATCACCATCCATATCCCCGATGGTGCGCGCGACGCGACCCGGCCACGGATAATCCCCACCCTCGATCTTCTGCAGCACGCTCTGATCGGCGCCGGAGAGGTAGAAGGTCATGGCTTTGGAGTGCCCCAATGCGTTCGGGCGCGAGTGCACCGACAAGAGGATCTCAGGAACGCCATCCCTATCGATGTCGTCCATCGCATCGACGTTGAGCGAACCCAAAGTCTCCACGCGCACATCCGACAAGGTGAACATCTCCGCGCCATCCACGCCGGAGTGCACGCGCAAGGTGAAGTTGCCGAGACCGAATCCAGCATCGATGCTGGCGATATCCGGAGTGCCATCCTTGTTCAGATCGCCAAGACCTTTCACGGTCTTGCCGACACCGCTGTAGTCGCTGGTGCCATGGAACTCGAACAGCATGCGGCCGGTCAATCCATCAAAGCCACGCACGAAGCCAGCTTGGAATGCCCATTCCCCGGTCTGTTGATCGGAAAAGGTCTCGCTCCAGAAGCCGAAGATCAGGTCATCAATGCCATCGCCGGTGAGGTCGCCGGCATTGTCCACCGAAGAGGTGTGGTGCACGGTGCCTTCCAGTTCCACCCGGTGATGCAGGCTGCCATCCACGCCGGAAAGCACATAACCAAGGTTGGGGCCATCGGCGCCGACGAAGAGGTCGTTGATGCCATCGCCATTGACGTCGCCCATGTTGACGAGATGCGCACCGATGCTGAAGTCACGGTCGGCCCGGACATCCCACTTGTAGAGCAGCGAGAAGTCGGCGCCCGAAAGCACTTCGACGCGACCGCGGCTGTAGGTGAGCAGCTCCGGGAACTCAAAGCCCGGGCTCGAGACGGCGATGTCGTGGATGCCATCCCCATTGAGATCGCCCATGTCGAGCGTGACGCCACCGAGCGCTTGGCTGGCCTTGACGCCGTGCAGCTGATCGGTGAGGACGGGAGTGCCGCTCTGGGCGGCAAAAGCAGTAAGGAAAAGACAGGTAAGCATGTTGGAGCTCGAGTAACCAGGGCGGAGGCTTCCCGGTGGCTATGCTTCAGCCTAGTTGCTTTGGACGCGGAATCTTGGTTTTTCCGTGCTCTCTTACCCGGAAAGGGGCCGGAGAGCTACTTCCAGGCGTGGAAACTGCCTTCCCGAGCCCGCAGCAGGTTGCCGAGGGTCATCGCCGCATTGATCAGCCCGACGTGCGTGTAGGCCTGCGGGAAGTTTCCGAGCAGACGCTTGTCCACCGTGCAGTAATCCTCACTGAACAATCCAAGGCCGTTCGCCTTCGAGCGGATGTTCTCGAACATCTCCACCGCTTCATCCAGACGCCCCGCCAAGGCCAAGGCTTCAATCCACCAGAAGCTGCAGATGGTGAAAGTGCTGGTGGGGGTGCCGAAGTCATCTTCGTGCACATAACGCATGACGCCTCCATCGCGGACCAGCAACTCCTTGTACTTGTCGAGCGTGGAAAGGAAACGTGGATCGGTAGGCGGGATGAATCCAATCGACGGCAGCAACAGCAACGCTGCATCGGCGTGGGGACAATCCACGGCCTGCTTGAACATGCCGAGTTCCTCATCGTAGGCCTCGTCGAGCAGACGCGATTGCATCTTCTCTGCGACGATGCGCCAGGCATCGGCTTCCTCGGCATGACCGAAGTGTTGCGCGATGTCGGCACCGTGATGGACGGCAGCCCAGCACATGGCGCGCGAGAAGGTGTGGAGCATCGGGCGACCACGGTACTCCCAGATGCCCATGTCCTCGCGATCGAACCCATCGATGGCTTCCTGGACCATGCGTGCGACCAGCGGATACCACTGTTCGGGATCGCGAAGATCGGAGCGTTGGTCGATCAACATCGAGCGGATGCACAACACCACTTCGCCCATGAGGTCGGCTTGGTATTGCGCGGCAGCGGCATTGCCGATGCGCACCGGCTTGGTACCTTCAAAGCCAGCGAGGTGCTCCAACTCGGATTCCGGCAGATGACGTTCGCCGCCAATGCCGTAGAGCGGTTGCAAGGGGCCGGATTCGACCACATCCAAGAGGAAGCGCAGGAACTGACGGCCTTCCCAGAAGTGGGCAAGGCGTCGGAGGGCTTCGACGGTGAACACGGAATCGCGCAACCAACAAAAACGATAGTCCCAGGTGCGCGGTTCGCCGACCATCTCGGGAAGGCTGGTGGTCGCGGCTGCAATGATGGCGCCGGTCGGTTCATAGGCGTGCAGCTTCAGGCACAGCGCGGAGCGGATCACATCGGCATCTGCGAAACCGGGCACGAAACTGTTGTTGGCCCAATGACGCCAGCCCGCGATGGTGAGGTCGAGGCTGCGATGGATGTCGTCGATGTGCTGCGGCTCGCCGGGAAGACCATAGTCGAGCTTGAAGAAGCGCGGCGCGTCAAGTGTGAACTCCTGGCCCGACAAGACATAGTCGATGGGCAGGTTGGTCTGCAGCGCATAACGCTGGCCGTCGCCTTCAAACACGAGGCCGCCGCCATCCTCCAAGAGTTGCGCCTTCTTCACCGCGTAATCAGGACGCGGATCGAAGTTGACGGAGATGCGCGGGCGCCCGGCCAAGGGGCGCAGGAGGCGAATCATGCTCAGCGGTGTGCGGTTGCGCAGGCCGTCGGGAATCCGCGGCATGAAATCAAACATCTCCCACGAACCGCTTTCGCTTTCGAAGACATGGCGCAGCACATTGGTGTTGCGGACATACTTCAGGTCACTCTCCAGCAGCTTCCCATCGGTGAGGAACTGCCAAGTGCCACCCTCTTCCTCGTCCAGGATCCTCGCGAAGATCGAGGGGGAGTCGAATCGGGGCATGCAGGCCCAATCCACGCTGCTGTTCGGGTGAACGAGCGCAAGAACTCGGCCGTTGCCGATGATGCCGTGATCGAGATGCATGGGGACGTGTACTTATCGGTGCGTTTGACTTCGACCCTTGATGCCTAACCTGCTTAAGTTAGGGCAGTTCGCGCAGATGAAGGTTCCGAAATTCGACCAGAGCGCCCTCTGATTCCAGAGCAAGGTATCCCGACGACGGCGCACATGCGAATCCGCGGTTCACGAGGACCCCATTGACCCATAAGGTCACCACTCCATCCACCGCCCGAATCGCATAGTGATTCCACTCGCCATGAGGAGAAACCAGGCGTCGGGTGGGGAAACTACGGGAACTTGTGAGCTTGCCGACGGCATAGGCTTCACCCTCCGCAGAGGTGTAAGCGATCATCGGAGTTTCGGCCTTCATACTCGCTTCGCCGACCGGAAAGATATCCCCGTGCGAAGTGAACCAGTCCGAGGGTGCGCCCTGACTGGATTCCCAATTCTCTTCATAGCCGAGGTCGAGGACCTGTACCTCGATGCCCGTCCGCGGGAGTTGCCCAGCAGGTAGATCCGTAAAGGCCTCTTCCGGGCACCAAAGGAAGACCCCTGAGTTGCCGGCATAGGTGTGGTGCTTCCATTCGAGCGTCATCTCGAAGTTGGTGTACTGCTGGTGGGTGCGTGCACCTCCGAGTGGCTTGCCGGTACATACGATGTTGTTGCCGACCTGTTGCCAGGTATCCGCATCGCCGTTGACGTTGACGAAGTCAGCCAAAGTCAAAGTTCGCCACTGGCCATTTGCCTGGAATCGCGGCGGTTGTTCCCCTGCCAGTGGGAGGACGCAAGCTGGCAAGCCCGTAGCAAATGCAAGGATCAAGAAGATTGGGACGCGCATGGTAGAGAGGTCAGGCTTTGCAGGAGATTGCGGAAAGAGGATGGGCTATCTACGCGGTAGCGTGCCGCACTCGGGCGATTGCCGACGAGGACCGTCAGTGCATCCTCCGATAAGGCGCGGAACATGCTCTCGTCGGTGTGGTCATCCCCGGCGGCCAGGATGGCGCCTGGAGGCGTAGCCCTTTCTGCCAAGATCCGACGCAAGGCTTGCCCTTTGCTGATGCCAGCTGGGCGCACTTCAAGCACACGTGCGCCGCGCATGACCTGCACACCTTGGTCCATGAACATTTCCGCAAGGTGCTGGAAGAGCTCCTTCGCCTGCCAAGCACCAAGAATGGGATCGGCCTCGCGGTAATGCCAGGCGATGCCGACATTCTTGCGCTCAATCCGGCTGCCTGGGACATGCGAGGTGAATTCCTCCAAGATGGAATGCGCTTCTTCCATCCAGTGGAGATCGCCGGCATCGAACAGGGGAGCAAACTCCGTCGCGCCAGGCGGACGCAGGAAAGCCCCATGTTCCGCGACCAGGCCAACTCCGGTAGGCCCGACCCATTCGGCCAGGAGTTCCGCCGAACGCCCCGAAACCACCCAAGGCTGGACCTGAGGGTCCTTTGCCAAACTCTCCAGGATCTGATGGATCGCTGGAGTGGGTTTGGCATCTAAAGGCGCGGCAGTGAACTCGCGAAGGGTGCCGTCGTAATCGAGGAAGATGGCATTGCCGTTCTGATGGCCGTCTTGCCAAGGATGGATAAGTTTTGGCAGGAGTTGATCGTCGAGGTGGGTGGGTGCTGGGCTTTCCTTGTGCGAGACCTGAATGGCATCCAGGCAATTGCGTGCCCAGCCTTCCACATCCAAATCGCCAATGCGTGCACGCATCGGTTTCATGCGGCGGACTTGTTCCTCATGCGGCATCGCCAGAGCGGACTTCAGCTGCCGTGCCAGGTCGCGCGTGTCGAACGGATTCACGCGCAGGGCTTCACCGAGCTCCCAGGCCGCGCCGGTGCTTTCACCCAAGAGCAAAACGCCATCATCCTCCAGGCGGGAGGCCACGAATTCCTTGGCGACCAGATTCAGGCCA
>JBMYYH010000145.1:0-4880 GCA_049609225.1 Planctomycetota bacterium
GGGGTGTTCGAACGCGGGCGCACGGCTTTGGGTGCCTATGATCTGCTCGGCAATGTGCGCGAATGGGCGCATGATCCGACCACTGGGGAGTATTACGCCTGTGGCGGTAGTTTTGCCGCGCGCAGTGCTGAATCTGCCGTGGGGGCTCAGTTGACCCTGCTGCCGGAAGAGCGTGCCGAAGACATCGGTTTCCGCTACTTCGCCGACGCCGAGGTCTACCTCAGCGTAGAGGTCGCTCCGCTTTGGTCCAGCTTCGATGCGCAGCAACGCGCCTTGATCGAAGGTTATGTCTCCGCCTGGCGTCCGCAGTGGCGTTTGGCTTTGGCCGACATCCTCCGAGAGGGTGGTGCCGATGCCGCCTTCTGCGCCATGTTGGCTAAAGAGTAAGGAACATGCGTCAAGGAGATCTGCGTGACCTGTTGGCCGCTCATGGCCTACGTCCCAACCACCGGTTCGGGCAGAACTTCCTGGTCGATCCAGCTTTGCTCGCACGCATCCCGGAAGACGCCGGCGTGGTGGCGGGGGAGCCTGTGTTGGAAGTTGGCCCTGGCGCCGGCGCTCTGACCTTCGAGTTGTTGAAGGTCGGCGCCAAGGTGTTGGCAGTGGAGTTGGATCATGGATTGGCACGCCTCCTACGTGAACGATTCCAGGAAGAGTTGGACAACGGACAACTGCAACTGGTCGAGGGCGACATCCTCGATACCGAAGAACGTCTGCATCCGGAAGTGGAGGCTTGGTGGGATGCCTTGCCGCAACCCCCACGTCTGGTCGCGAACCTGCCTTATGCCATTTCCGGACCATTCCTGGGGCGTCTACCCAGCCGTCCACTCGCCGGCGCCACCTTGCTTCTGCAACGCGAGGTTGCCGAGAAGGCCGCTGGTCCTCAAGGGAAGGAAGAGTGGAGCCCGATGTCGATCCGCCTCAGCCTCGCCTTTGATGCCAAGTTGGGACGACGTCTGCCGCCGGAAGTGTTCTGGCCGCGGCCCAAGATCGACTCCGCCTTCCTGCAATTAGCTCCACGCGAAGATGCCTTGCCTGCGGAGCATGAGGCGCAGTTGAATGAAGTCCTGCGCTTCTCCTTCGGCCAGCGCCGTAAGACCCTGTTGGGGCGCTTGCGCAAGCAATTTCCAGCTTGGGCTGCAGCCTTGGAGGCCGAAGATGTGGCTTCGGATACGCGGCCGGGTGCCGTCGGACCGAGTGTCTGGAAGGCAGCCTTGGCCCGCGTGGTAAGTTAGTAGGTTGGCCTTCCCCCGGCCCCTGCCATGAGTGAACTGAACACCTTCCTCGACGACCTCAAGGAGCGCGTCCCGATCGAGACCGTGGTGGCGCAGAAGGTGCAACTCACGCGCAAGGGCAATCGTTATTGGGGATTGTGTCCTTTCCATGCGGAGAAGACACCGTCGTTCACGGTGAACCCATCGCGCAACTCCTTCAAGTGTTTCGGTTGTGGCCAGGGTGGTGATGCCATCACCTTCGTGCGCGAAACCGAAGGCTTGGAGTTCTTCGAAGCACTCCGCGTGTTGGCCGACATGGCCGGCATGCAGATGCCGCAGAAGTTCCGCGGCGGACGTCCGGAAGAACGTGGCGAACGCGAGCAGGCGCGCGAAGCCTTGCAGTGGGCGCGGAAGTTCTTCTCGGAACATCTCACTTCCCCGGATGCAGCGGATGCACGCAAATATCTGCTCGATCGCAGCATTCCCGAATCCTGTTGGCAAGACTTCGGCATCGGTTGGGCACCGCGCGGTCGCCAGGAACTGCTCGGCTTCCTCCGACGTCAGAAGATCGAAGACAAGGCTATCGTTGCGGCTGGCTTGGCGATCGAGGATGAACGCACGCAACAATTGAAAGCGCGATTCTGGGAACGCCTGATGTTCCCCGTCGCCGATGCCGGCAACCGCACCCTCGGATTCGGCGGACGTTATCTACCCGGCAGTTTCGCCGAGGAGAAACAACTCGGTAAGTACGTCAACTCGCCGGAAGGTCCACTCTTTCCCAAGCGACGTCTGCTCTACGGCATCGAGAAACTGCAGCAAGGCCTCCGCGATAAGCCGGAAGCCCCCGTGGTTATTACCGAGGGTTATCTGGATGTGATCCAACTGCACCGCGCCGGTCTCAACCCCGTGCTCGCAGCCCTCGGCACCGCCTTCACCGAAGACCACGCCCGACGCCTCGCCCGCACCGAGCGCAAGATCGTTCTCCTGCTCGATCCAGACGTCGCCGGGCGCAAAGCTGCCGCACGGGCCGCCCGTCTGCTGGTCGCAGAGGGGGTCGACGTCCGGGTGGCGGAACTTCCAGACGGCCATGATCCGGCTGATATGGTCGCTGAGGGCCGCCTGGAGGAACTCTCCAGCGCCATCGCCGATTCCTGGGATATACTCCGTTGGCGTCTAGAAACGTGGTCCCAAAAAGCGGATCTGTCCGTTCCTGCCGTCGTCCATCAGGCTGCCTCGGAAATGGCGGAGTGGATAGCAACCACTCCAAGTCCAGTCGTAGCAGAGGCTTGGGCGAATCAGGTCCAGCAGGTTCTGGGGGTCTCGCAAGGTGCCCTGGGCAAGCTCGTCAGCCCTGGAAGTCCGACACCAGTCGGTCCTACAGGGGGGGGAGGTTATCCAGAAACACAAGAATCCCAATCATCCGTCAGTCCAGAGGAGGTCCTCCGCAGAAACGAACGAGAAGTCATCGCCGCCGTCCTACATGATCCAAGCGCATATCCGCGCTTTCGCAGGGAACTCGACACGATAGAATTGCAGGATTCCGTCGCCCGGAGTGTCCTTTCATGGTGCCGTCAACAACGCGAGTCTGGCCAAGGTTTCGACCTTGCATCTGCTCTGCTCGCATTCCACGACCAGGAACCCAGCCAATGGCTGGACCGGGTCCGTCTGACGCGTCCCACCGATCCCTGCTTGGCTTTGGAGCGAGCTTTGGATGCCCTTCCGGGTAATCGAGAGCAAGCTTCTGCTGCCGCCCCCGATCAACAGGTCGACACCGAACAACTTCGTTCCTTCCTTCGCAGGATCAGCATCTCTCCGAACGACTGACTCGCATCAGCTCCCACCCCATGACAACCAAGTCGTTAGACAAAAAGACCGAAACAGCACTTGAGACCCTCATCGCGAAGGGCCAAGTCACCGGTAGCCTGCCGTTCGAGGAACTGCAGGGTGCGTTGCCCGCTGAAAAGCTGGGCGACATCGAAGTGCTGCAAGAAGTCATCGACCGCCTGGAAGTGTCCGGCATCGTTCTTGGTGATAGCACCACCGAGAATGCCGCACAGTTCGCCGGCGGTACTGCACCGATTCCGGTAACGCCGAAGCCACTGTCCACCCTCACCAACCGTGGTGGAGGACGGGCGACACCGACCGTTCTGGAGAAGATCGATGATCCGGTGCGCATGTACCTCACCCAGATGGGTGAGATCCCACTGCTCACGCGCGAAGAGGAGATCCAACTCGCGAAGACCACCGAGGTCTCGCGGAAGGTCTTCCGTCGCTTGGTGCTGGAGTCGGGCTTGGCGCTCGATATGGCACTGGATGTGTTGCAGCAGGTCAAAGATGGCGAACTCGCCTTCGACCGTACGCTCAAGGTCAACCCTTCGGCACAGGCGAACTCCAGCTTCGCGGTGTTGCACTACAACCGTCGTCTGAAGAAGCAGGCTGCGGAAGAGGGCGCCGATGAAGGCACCTCCTCCAACATCGACGGTGGTGCCGGTTATGAGCTCACCAAGCAGGACCTCGAGCAACGTCTCGGTGGTCACATCGTCGACCTGTCGCTGCTGCGGGATACTGCCCGCGTCGGTTATCAGGTGCAGATGGACAAGCGCCTCAAGGCTTCCGAGCGCGCTTTGTTCCGTCGCAACATGCGTGCACGTCAGCGTTGCATCGCGGTGATGGTGGAGGAGCTGCACTTTCAGGTGAACATCCTGCAAGACTTCATCCGCGTGTTGGAGTCGAAGGCGCGTGCTTGGAGTGCCGTCGCACGGGAGGCTGCGGGCTTCGATGCTGCACGCAAGCGTTCGAAGGCAGGTAAGGAAGAGTATGCCGTACTGCAGGATCAACTGCGCGAGTGGGAAGTGAAGGCGATGGAGCCTTTGGATTCCTTCCTGCGTCGGATGGAACTGCTCTACCGTGCACTCGATACCTACGAGACGGCCAAGAAGGGCTTGTCCTCCGGTAACTTGCGTCTGGTGGTGTCGATCGCCAAGAAGTACCGCAACCGCGGACTCAGCTTCCTCGACCTCATCCAAGAGGGCAACACCGGCCTGATGAAGGCCGTGGAGAAGTATGAGTATCGTCGTGGTTATAAGTTCTCGACTTATGCCACCTGGTGGATCCGTCAGGCCATCACGCGTTCGATCGCGGACCAGGCGCGTACGATCCGCATTCCGGTGCACATGATCGAAACGATGTCGAAGCTGCGTGCGGTGCAGAAGCGCTTGCTGCAGAACCTCGGCCGCGAACCTTCCATCGAGGAGATGTCCGAAGCTGCGGATATCCCGGTCGATGAGGCCCATCGCGTGATGAAGATCGCGAAGCATCCGATCAGCCTCGATCGTCCGATCGGCGATTCGGAAGATTCCTACTTCGGTGATTTCATCGAAGACGAGTCTTCGGAGAACCCGGTCGAGCGTGCTGGCCAGGAGATGCTCAAGGAGCGCATCGACGATGTGCTCGAGTCCCTGACCTTCCGCGAGCGCGAGATCATCAAACTGCGCTACGGCATAGGAGACGGTTACACCTACACCCTCGAAGAGGTCGGGCGTATCTTCCGCGTCACACGCGAGCGGGTGCGTCAGATCGAAGCCAAGGCGATCCGCAAGCTGCAGCACCCGATTCGTGCGCGTAAGCTGGCTGGTTTCCTCGAAGGCACGACCCCGTAGGTTTGGT
>JBMYYH010000146.1:0-4876 GCA_049609225.1 Planctomycetota bacterium
AGCCCTCATCCAGGAGCACCTGGACTTCGGGGACATCCATGACAGCCTGCGCATCCTGGCAGGCTAAGAGCAGCGTGGTGAGGAGGAAGTTCATGCCAATTCGGCAGTTGGACAGCCAATCCTAGGGCATTTCTGGCCCAATCGTTGGCACTAGAGTTGCTGTAAGAGGGGTCCGCGTCAAGCGGGACCCACCCAGAACCCCATTGTTTCCGGGAAAACCATGCAGAAGCAACTGACTTTCCACGGCGAAGCCCGTGAAGCCATCCTCAACGGAGTCGAGAAGCTTGCGAAGGCTGTCGTCTCTACCCTCGGTCCGAAGGGCCGTTGCGCCGTCCTGGATAAATCCTGGGGCGGTCCCACCATCACCAAAGACGGCGTCACCGTCGCCCGCGATATCGATCTGCTGGATAAGTCCGAGAACCTCGGCGCCCAGCTGGTTAAGCAGGCGGCCACCAAGACCAACGACCGCGCCGGCGATGGCACCACCACCGCCACGCTGTTGGCCTGGAGCCTCTACCGCGAGGCCCTGCGTCATCTGGCCGTGGGTGCAAACCCTGCCGAGATGATCCGTGGCATGCATAAGGCCACCGCAGAGGTCAAGAAGCAGCTCGAAAAGAGCGCCAAGCAGGTCAAGGACAACGCGGCCATCCTCGATGTGGCCACCATCGCTTCGAACAACGATGCGGTGATCGGCAAGATCCTCGCCAACGCCTTCAAGAAGGTCGGCAACGATGGAGTGATCACCATCGAAGAGGGCAAGTCGCTCGATACCGAGGTCAAGGTCGTCACCGGCATGCAGTTCGATCGCGGCTTCCTGTCGCCGAACTTCGCCACCGACATGGAGAGCTTGGAGTGCGTCTACGCCAAGCCGCTGATCCTGGTCCACGAAGAGAAGATCTCTTCGATCCAGTCGCTGCTCCCCGCAGGTGGCGAAGGCGTCACGCCCGCTGGTTATCGTCGCTGAGGATATCGAAGGTGAAGCGCTGGCCACTTTGGTGGTCAACAAGATGCGCGGCATCCTCGAAGTGGTGGCCGTGAAGGCTCCTGGTTACGGCGATCGTCGTAAGGAGATGCTGCGCGATATCGCAGCCCTCACCGGCGCCAACGCCATCATGGCGGATGGCCCTGGCGATCTCGAGTCGATCGAGCTGCAGGACTTCGGCACCGCCCAGTCGATCCAGATCGACAGCTCCAACACCACCGTGGTGAAGGGCGCTGGCAAGAAGTCTGAGGTCGAGGCGCGCGCCCAACTGATCCGCAACCAGATCGAGAACACCACTTCCGACTACGATCGCGAGAAGCTCGAAGAGCGCCTCGCCAAGTTGGTCGGTGGTATCGCGGTGGTGCAGGTCGGTGGAGCTACCGAAGCCGAAGTGAAGGAGCGTAAGCACCGTTACGAGGATGCGAAGCACGCCACCACGGCTGCGATCGAATCCGGCATCCTGGCTGGCGGCGGCACTGCGCTTCTGCGTGCAGCGGCTGGTCTCAAGAAGGCCAAGCTGAAGCTCGAAGGCGAAGAGAGTGTTGGCGTGGAGCTACTGGCGCGTGCGCTGGAACAACCCGTCCGCACCATCGCCGAGAACGCTGGCGAAGATGGCGCTGTGGTGGCGCGTCAGGTCCTGCGCGAGAAGGCTGCGGGTTATGGCTACAACGCCCTCACCAACACCTACGGCGACATGTTCGAAATGGGCATCGTCGATCCGGCCAAGGTCACTTTGACCGCCCTCGAGAATGCGGTGTCTGTTGCAGGCACCCTCATGACTACCGAATGCCTCATCGTCGAGGCGCCTTCCGAAGAAGATGAAGCCGCCGCCGGCATGGAAGGCGGACACGCCCACTAGGGTCCCTTTGATCATGGCTAAGACCAAGAAGATGAAGATCGCATTCACCCCAATCGAGGACCGTGTCCTGGTCCGTCCGGCTGCTGCCGAAACCGTCAGCGCCAGCGGCATCGTGCTGCCCGACTCCGCTCAAGAAGCCCCACTGCGCGGCGAGATCGTCGCTGTCGGCCCGGGCAAGATGGCGAAGTCTGGTGCGCGCATGGAACTTCCCGTGTCCGTCGGCGACCTGGTCGTCTACGGTCCGTACTCCGGTAACGAGATTCAGTTCGAAGGCGAGGATTACAAGATCCTGCGCGCGGATGAGATCCTTGCCAAGATCGAAGGCTAAGGCTTCGGAGAATCAACATGTCCAAGCAAATTCAGTTCGACGATAAGGCCCGCGAGAAACTCTACGCAGGCATCGAGACCCTCGCCAAAACGGTCTCTGTCACCCTTGGCCCTGCCGGCCGCAATGTCATCCTCGAAAAGTCCTTTGGTGCCCCCATCGTGACCAAGGATGGTGTTTCGGTAGCAAAGGATGTCGAGGTCGATGATCCCTTTGAGAACCTCGGCGTGAAGCTGGTTCGGGAAGTGGCTTCGAAGACCAATGATGAGGCTGGCGATGGCACCACCACCGCGACCGTACTCGCATCCGAAATGGTGCGCCTCGGCCTCAAGTACATGGCTGCCGGCGCCTCGCCGACCGCCCTTCGCAACGGCATCGACAAGGCCACGAAAGCTGCTGTCGAGTCCATCGAAGGTCTGTCCAAGAAGGTCAAGGGCCGCGATGACTTCGCGCGCGTTGCCACCATCTCCGCCAACCACGATGCCGAAATCGGAGAGATCCTCGCGCAGGCCGTGGAGCAGGCGGGCAAGCAGGGTGTGATCACCCTCGAAGAAGGTGATGGCATCGAGACCAAGCTCGATTACGTCGATGGCATGAGCCTCGATAAGGGCTTCCTCTCCCCTTACTTCGTGACCGACCTTGGCAAGATGACTGCCGAGTACGAAAACGCCCTCGTGTTGATCCACGAGAAGAAGATTTCCAACCTGCAGGAGTTCCTGCCGGTGTTGGAGCTCGTGGCGCAGTCTGGCAAGCCGCTACTGATCATCGCTGAAGATATCGAGGGTGAAGCTCTCGCTGCTCTGGTGGTCAACAAGCTGCGCGGCATCATGAACGTGTGCGCCATCAAGGCACCGGGCTTCGGCGATCGTCGCAAGGCCATGCTGGGCGATATCGCGGTCCTCACCGGTGGCACTGCCATCATGGAAGAGACCGGCATGAAGCTGGCCGATGTGAAGCTGGAGGATCTCGGAGAGGTCAAGAAGCTGAGCGTCGAGAAGGAGCGCACGGTGCTCGTCGGTGGTGCAGGTTCCAAGACTGCGGTCAAGGAGCGTGTCTCGCAGATCGAAGCACAGATCGAGCGCAGCACTTCCAGCTACGACACCGAGAAGCTCGAAGAGCGCCTGGCCAAGATGTCGGGTGGTGTGGCTGTGATCAAGGTCGGTGGTTCCACCGAGGCCGTCCTCAAGGAGCGCAAGCACCGCGTGGAAGATGCCCTGGCAGCAACCCGCGCGGCTAAGGAAGAAGGTGTGGTCCCTGGTGGCGGCACGGCTCTTCTGCGTTCGATCGCTGCAGTCGAAGCACTGCGCGCCAAGGGTGATGAGAAGCTGGGTATCGACCTGGTGGCTCAAGCTCTGCGTCGTCCGACCTACATGATCGCCCAGAACGCTGGCTTTGATGGCAGCGTGGTGGTCGAAGATGTGCTCGAGCTGAAGGGCTGGAAAGGCTTTGATGCGCTCGAAGGCAAGTGCGTCGATCTCGGCAAGGCTGGCATCCTCGATCCCGCCAAGGTGGTGCGCGTGGCGCTGCAGAACTCCGGCTCCATCGCTGGTCTGCTGCTGACCACCAACACCCTGGTCACCGATGTGAAGGATGAGAAGGAAGGCGCCATCGAAGGCGCGATTGCCTGATCGGATCACGCCGGAGTGGGTTCGCGCCCGCTCCGGCAATGAAGCAGGTGGCAACGCCTGCACCTAGAATGTGGGGTGGGCCAACTTGGTCCACCCTTACCGCATAAGAGTCTTGAGCCAACGCGATTACTACGAAGTCCTCGGCGTCGCACGCGATGCGTCCGAAGCCGACATCAAGTCCGCCTACCGCAAGTTGGCGCTGAAGTACCACCCTGACCGCAACAAGGAGGAGGGTGCCTCGGACAAGTTCAAGGAGGCCACGGAGGCTTATGGCGTGTTGTCGGATGGCGACAAGCGTCAGCGCTACGATCGCTTCGGACATGCCGGTGTCGCCGGTGGTCCTGGAGGCGGTGGCCCAGCCGTCGACTTCGGCGATATCTTCTCGCAGTTCGGCGATATCTTCGGCGGGCGCGGCGGCGGTGGCGGCGGCTCGATCTTCGAAAGCCTGTTCGGCATGGGCGGCGGCGGCCGCGGACGTCATCAAGGTCAACCAGGCCGCTCTTTGCGCGCCTCCGTGGAGATCACCATGGGTGAGGTGCTGAATGGCACCGAACGCGTATTGGCTCTGCGCCGCAATGAGACTTGTGATTCCTGTACCGGCAGTGGCGCGGCTCCTGGCGGCAAAAAGGAAACCTGCCCGGGCTGCCAAGGCCAGGGCGCGGTTCATCAGCAGCAAGGATTCTTCGCCGTACGTACGGCTTGCCCCCGCTGCCAAGGCGAAGGCACTTTGATTTCGAAGCCCTGCGGCACCTGCCGTGGTGCTGGCCTCGAGACCAAGGAACGCGAGATTGAAATCAAGATCCCGGCCGGCATCGAAGATGGCGCGCAGATCCGTCTAGGCGGGCAGGGTGAATCGGGGCGCGGTGGCGCACCGGATGGTGATCTCTTTGTGGAAGTTCATGTGCGCGAGCAGGAAGGCTTCCATCGCGATGGTCGCGACCTCTACACCGAAGTCGGCCTGACTTGGCCACAGGCGGTGTTGGGCGACAAGATCATCGTCGAAACTCTGGATGGTGAAGCGCGGATGAGCGTTCCATCCGGAACCCCGACCGGCAAGCTGTTCCGCATTAGCGGACAAGGCC
>JBMYYH010000147.1:0-4801 GCA_049609225.1 Planctomycetota bacterium
CGGTCGAGTTGGAAGGGACTTATGCCTTGCCGGAAGCGCAGGTCGACCGCTTCTTGTTGAAGGTGGTGGTGCATCATCCCTCGCGTGAGGAAGAAGCGACCATCATCGAGCGCATGGCCAACACTGGGCCAGCGCCGCAGCCGCGAGTCGTGGCGCAGTTGGAGCAGATCCTTGCCGTGCGCGCTTTGGTCGACGAGATCCTGATCGCGCCAGCGGCACGGCAGTACCTCTTGGATCTGGTCTTCGCCACGCGGGAACCGGCAGAGGCGGGATTGGGTTCTCTGCAGCCGCTCATCCTTTACGGAGCCTCGCCGCGCGCGAGTCTGGCCTTGGCACAAGCTTCACGCGCTCATGCATTCCTGCGCGGACGGGGTTATGTCACGCCGGAAGATCTGAAGGCGGTGGCGCCGGCGGTGCTGCGGCATCGGATTGTGACCACCTATGAAGCGGAAGCGGAAGGCGTCACGGTGGAAGACATCGTCGCGCGGATCCTCGAAACGGTTCCGGTTCCCTGATTCGCAGGGCGATGGCGGCAGAACGCACTCCGGACGAACTGCAGGAATTGTTGCGTGAGGTGCGGCACATTCGAGTGCAGAGTGGGCGTCTGGTGCGAGGGGCTTTGGCCGGTGGATATCGCTCGGTTTTCCGCGGTACGGGAATCGAGTTCGAGGAGGTGCGGGAATACGTCGAAGGCGATGATCCGCGTTCGGTGGATTGGAATGTCACGGCGCGGATGGGGCGGCCGTTCATCAAGAAGTTCGTGGATGAGCGTCAGCTCAACTTGGCATTCCTTTTCGATCTCTCCGCATCGATGGACGCAGGCTTCAGCGCTTGGAGTCCACGGCAGATGGCGGCGCGGGTTTGTGCGTGCTTGATGTTGGCGGCGGTCAAGTTCGATGATCGCGTTGCATTCCTCGGCTTCGATGAACAGGTCCGACGATTCGAACCACCGCGCAAAGGCATGAGCCATGTGTTGCGCATCGTGCGCGATTTCTTGGAGTTGCCATCGGTGCCGCAGCAGGCCGATCCAGCCGTGGCCATGGATTTCGCGGCGCGGAATCTACCGGCGCATAGTGCGGTGTTCGTGGTGTCGGATTTTCTGGATCCACGATGGACCTCGGCCTTGCAGGATTTGGCGGCGCGTCATGAGGTGGTGGCGGTGCGCTTAAGGGCGCCGGAATTGGAGGAGTTGCCGGAAGGGATGTGGCGCCTGCAGGATGCGGAAGGCGGCGGGCGTCGGATCGTGGATGGGGGCGATGCACAGGTGCAGGCGGCTTATCGTCGGCGGGTGCAGGAATGGGATCTGGAATTGCGCGCGGCTTTGCAACGGATGCATGTGGCGGTGATGGATGTGCCGATTCCAAAGACGGCGGATCCGGATGCCGTGGCACGTCCGATCCTGTCCTTCTTCCAACGACGCGCCGGACGTGGAGGACAGCCTTGATACTGCAGGCTCCTGCGGTGGAAGCCGATCCGGAACTTCCCGGTACGGTCGAGGCCTTGCCGCTGGATCTATTCGCGTGGATCTTGGTCGTGGTTGGAGCCTTCCTGCTGGCCCGCGCGATCAAGGCATCCTTCCAATCCTGGTCCGCCCGACGCCCTGCGCCAACTCACTCCGACGTCGACGGCGATGCTGTCCAGAATGGACTGCGCGCGCTTTCGGATGCGTTGGTTTCCATGAGTGCAGATCAAAAGAGGGAAGCACTCATGCTGGCTCATTTGGCGCGCGTGGTTTGCGGTAGGCGCTGGGGTTTTGATTGCACCGCGATGACGGATGTTGAGATCCTTCAGCATCTCGATGCTCGGCATCCTGCCGACTACCCTGAGTCTCAGGGCGTCCTTTTGCCGCTCTTGGCGTTGTCCAGCGAGGTTCTGTACGCCAATCGCATCCATGATGACGAGACCTGGATGACGGAGTTTGCCACTCTGCAGTCCTGGGCTAGGGCCTCCTTCGACCAGGAGAGCAGGGCGTCATGAATCTCCCCTGGCTCGGCGAAGATTGGATGCTGCAGGATCCGCAGTTGCTGTGGTTGCTCCTGTTGGTTCTTCTCGGACTGGGACTGCGTTTGGCCCTGCGCCCCAAAGCGAAGGACTTTGCCCCTTTCCCGTTCGTGCCGCAACTTCCACGCAGCGCTAAACAACGCAGTCGTGCGCTGCCTTTGTTGCTGCAGTGCCTCGCGCTCGGCTTTTTGATTCTCGCGATGGCCCGCCCGCAGCAGAAGCAACTGCAGCCGGAGGTGGAAGAAGGCATCGTGATGCTGTTGTGCTTGGATCTGTCCTCTTCGATGGCCGCGACGGATTTGGATGCGCAGCAACCCGAGCGTAATCGTCTCGCCTTTGCACAAGATGCTGCCGCAGCCTTCGTGGAGGCACGAGATCAGGATCGACTTGGACTGGTCTCCTTTGCACGTGATGCAAAACTAGTCTGTCCGCCCACGCGAGACCGCCGCAGCCTGCAGTTGCTCTTGCAGGACCTCGAGCTCTTCCCGGAGGATCACGAACAGGATGCGACAGGCATCGGCACGGCTTTGGCGCGTTGCGTCACCTTCCTGGAGGGATCCTCCGCACCCTCCAAAGTCGTCATCCTTCTGACTGACGGCGAGGAAACCGTCGCCACTTCGCCCGACGTCGCCGCAATCCATCCACGACAGGCTGCAGCCTTCTGTCGTGAATCGGGAGTGCGCGTCTACACCATCGCGACGGGGCCAGATGCGGAGGCCACGCGTCGGACCCTGCGGGAAGTGGCTGCATCCACCGGTGGTTTCGCTTTCGCTGCCTCCGATGCGACGTCGCTCACCGAGGTCTACCTTGCCATCGACCAACTGGAGCGCGCCCGCTTCGAAGAACTGCCTTGGCGTTGGGAAGATCGCTTCCCTCCGTTTCTGCTCGCTGGTTTGTTGTTATTCGGACTGTCCGGATTGCTGCAGCGCAGCCTTTGGGAGGTGCGTGCATGAGCATCCGCACGACCATGCCTTGGATCCTGCTGCTGTTTGGTTCAGTCGGCGCATGGATGCAACCGCGTTGGGGCTTCGAAGCCGATGCCGCCACGCGTCGCGGCGTGGATCTTCTGGTTTGCCTGGATGTTTCACGCTCCATGCTCGCACGCGACGTCGGCCCGGACCGATTGCAACGAGCGAAAGCAGAGGTGGAAGCCTTGATGACGGAGTTGGGGGAAGACCGCATCGGTTTGGTGTTGGTGGCGGGGGAGGCTCGTCGCGCGGCGCCCTTGACGCGGGACTTCGCAAGTTATCGTGCGATCCTGCAGCTGGCGGACCCGCAAAGTCTGCGGCAGGGCGGCACCGATCTCGCGGCAGCTTTGGAGACTGCTGCAACCCTGTTGGAGGATGCCGCTGATGGTGGACGCCATGTCTTGTTGCTGACGGATGGTGAGGATCGCGCCGGTCGCGCCGCTGAATTTGCTGCGGCGATTGGCGCACAAGGAATACAGGTGCATACCCTCGGGGTCGGCACCGCGCGTGGCGGCAAGATCACTTTGACCGACCGCGATGGTCAGGAGTTTTTCCTACAGGACGCATTCGGCAAGGAAGTCGTCACACGATTGATGCCGGCATCCTTGGATCGCATCGCCGCTGCAACGAGGGGATCGTCTTTGCAGCTGCAGGAGGAAGTCGGCGTCTTGGTGCCTTGGTATCGCGAAGTCCTGTTGCCGCAGCTCCAGGAAGCCGCCATCGCCGATCCCGACATGGAGCGCGCCAACCGCTTCCAATGGCCCTTGGGTGTGGCAGGAATCGGCGCATTCCTACTCCTCAGCGGCTTGACCCGGAGGCGTCGATGAAACGAAGCTGGTCGACTTGGGTGGGGATCGCGTTGTGCGCGCTCGGTCTTTGGCGGATGCAGCAACGTCCGGCGGAAGCGATGCGGGAAGGCGTCGCGGCTTATGCGGAAGGGAGTTTCGAGATTGCGGTGGAACGATTCAGGGAGGCGTCGGAGCAGAGTGAAGCCCTACGCATTCAAAGGAATCTGGCCTTGGCAGCGTTGGCGTCGGATCGACTGGAGCTGGCCGTGAACGCAGCGGATCGATTGGCGCAGGGTGGTGCGGAAGACGTCGCATGGAGGCAGTTCTTGTATGGGAATATCGGATGGCGTCGCAGCGAACAGGCGGAGACGGAAGCGCACGGACCGGTACCTCCTGCGGGAGCCTTGGAACGCGCGATCGCCTATACCGAACAAGCGCGGGATGCGTGGACTTCGGTGGTGGACGGTGACGATCCACGGGAGTTGGAGGATGCGGCTGGGCGGAATATCTTGCTTGCTGAGCAACGCCTGAACCGTTTGCGTCGCGAGTTGGAAGATGGCAGTCAGACATCGGATACGGAAAAAGTAGACGACCAACAACCGCAGATGCAACCTATGGATGAGCAGCAGAAGCAAGACTTGATGGATCAGATTGAACGCTTGGACCGCCAGGAAATGGAGCGCCGCCTCGAGGACATGCCCGAGCAGGGTCGGGGGTTGGATTGGTGATCCTCGCGCTTGGATTGACGCTAGCGATCCTTGCGGCGCAAGAGCCGGTCAAGCAACCGGTGCAGCTGGAAGTTCATCTATCGCGAGGTGCGGACGAAGTTCCGGTGACCGAAGACACGCGGCTGTACCTCGGCGAAGTCGTGGTGTGCCAAGTGGACCTGCGCATCGATGCAGCCTATCTGGAGGAGCAGGTGGTGTCGCGTTGGCGCCGGCCGATGGATCTGCAGTTTGAGTTGCACACGCCTTGGCTGGAACAGGCCTCGGGTTATCGGGTGCTGGAGAATTCTTCCACCAGGGAAGGGGAGCGCGCCAGCCT
>JBMYYH010000148.1:0-4782 GCA_049609225.1 Planctomycetota bacterium
TTTCGAGAAGTGCTGGTCGAGGGTGTTGCGCTGGATGCGGAACAGTTCCGCACCAGTGGCACCGCGCAGATCAATGCGGAAGTCGTCCACACCAAAAGTGAGGCTGCCGCCATCCCGCGTGGCCAAAAGGAACTCGACCTGTTTCAGGGAAATGTCTTCGACCGGATCCCAGAAACGAGCCGCAGCTTCGCGTAGATTGCAATCGAATTGCACCCAGCTGCCGATCTGCGAAGCATCCATGCTTACGGTACGCACATCCTGGTTTGGTGGAACCTGGAATCCCTGTGGCACGAACTGCAGCACGCGCGGCTTACCTTCCTTGATTCCCCGATCGTAGGTCGAGGAAAGCGTGACGCGCACCGCCATGCCCACATCCCCCCGGCTCTGATTGAGACGGAAATCGAAAACGATGTGTGGCTCGGCCAATAAGCTGATGCTTTCGGCCTTGTTCGCCGCGCGATAGCGCAGTGCTCCGGTTTCCCAATCACTGCCGTTCGGCGAAGACATCTCTACTTTCAGACTCTGCAAGCCTTCCGCAGGGGCGTTGGAATCAAAGGAAGAGGTGTAGGTAAGTAGGTCCCCGCGATCCTCCTCGAGCCAACGGCGGCTCACGACGTTGCCGTATTGCACCGAACCATCAAGGTCCCCCTCGAAGTCGATGGCATGACGATGTGCATCCGGCAGTTGCCGTCCCATGTGGTCCGTCCACCAGAGTCCATCGAAACCCGAAGCCTTGGCTTGGGCGGTATGACTCTCCATGGTTCCGGCACCCTCGCTCATGGAACCATGGATATGAAGGTCGAGCAGGAAGTTGCTCTCGAGGGTCTCTCCTCCCTCGGAACCACCGCCGGTACCCCCAGTACCGCCCCCGCTCGTACCTCCACCTCCAGTTCCGCCACCGGATCCACCCCCTGGCCCGATCCCGCCTCCACCCAGAATCCCACCTGGGTCACCGGCACCACCACAGGAGCCGATCAAGAAGACAACGGAAAGAGTCAGAAGGAGAGATGCCCGGGACTGGAACATGGCCTTCTATAGCCCGGTGGTGAACAGTGTTAACTGCAATTACGGAGAAAATCCGGATTTCCCCTCTTCGCTTGCAATTACACCGCTTTAAGGCCCGAAAACCCTATTTCCCGACCAGGAAATGGGCGATGTCGCCATCTTGCATGGCGTAATCCCGGCCCTCGGTCCGCAGACGGCCGGCCGCACGGATTGCAGCCTCGGATTCATGCTGCTCAAGATCGGTGACGGAATAGACCTCAGCGCGGATGAACGCCTTTTCGAAGTCGGTGTGGATCACGCCGGCTGCCGTCGGCGCCGTATCCCCTTGATGGATGGTCCAAGCACGCACTTCCTTCTCACCCGCCGTGAAGTAGGTCTGCAGACCAAGCAGGTGGTAGACGGTTTGAATCAAGCGCTCGAGACCAAGCTCCTTCACACCCAAGTCTTCCATGAAGACTTCACGATCCTCGCCCTCCATCGACCGCAACTCCAACTCCAGGTCTCCACAAATCGGCAACCAATCGGAGCCATGTGCCGCCGCATAATCAGCGACCAACTTGCAGTATTCACTTTCGCCTTCGAGATCATCATCCGCGACATTGGCGACGTAAAGCACCGGCTTCATGGTCATCAGGAACAAGGGCTTCAACACCGCGCGCTGACGCTCATTCCAATCCTTCACGCGCAATGGCTTGCCGCCGTCGAGGATTTCGATGGCCGCATCGAAAGTCTCCTTCTCGAACTGCGAATCCTTATCGCCAGCGCGGGCCTTCTTGCCCACACGATCCACGTTGCGACGCAAGGTCTCCATGTCGGCGAGTTCCAACTCCAACTCGATAATCTCGATATCCCCTACCGGATCGATCGGACCCTCACGCAGCACCTTCTCACCACCAAAGCAACGCACCACCTGCATGATGGCATCGCACTCCTTGATGTTGCCGAGGAACTTGTTGCCCATGCCCTCGCCTTCGCTGGCACCCGCAACCAAGCCGGCGATATCCACCACCTTGACCACCGCAGGGATGACCTTTTGGGTACTGACATAACCGTGGATGACCTCCAAACGCGGATCCGGCACCTCCACCACCGCCACATTGGGCTCAATGGTGCAGAATGGGAAGTTGCCGACCTCAGCCTTGGCCGAGGACAGGGCGCTGAAGATGGTGGACTTTCCGACGTTTGGAAGCCCGACAATGCCGCAGGAGACGCTCATGGGACCGCGCATTCTATCGTCGCGGTCCATGAGGCTTGGGGTGGATCAGCGTCGGCGAGTGATGCGGAAGACCAGTCCCAGCAGCAGGACGCCGAAGGCGAAGCGCTGCCCCGGGTTCCAGTTGGTGATGCCGTCGGCCACGAGCACCGGTAGGGCGAGACCGGCACGAGCCGATTTCCGTGCCCACTCATGCTCGAGCAGGAAGGCCGCACCGGAAGGACCGTTCTCGTAATACCAATCGACGAAGGCATTGCCCACTGGATTGGTCTTCAAGTACTGGTCGCGATAACGACGCAGGGCGTAGACCTCGTGCGAACCATAGTCGCCATGGGCGGCCGTGGCGACGAAGCAGTCGTTGCTCTCGATGATCTCGCCGATGCTCGCAGCCAACACATTCAAGGTGAAGGTTCCGGTCTGACCGCCGGGGTTGGTCACGGTGACGGTCTTTTGGCCAAGCGACAGGCCGGGCAGCTGCAGCAACAAGCCTGCACCTGCAGCCAAGGCCGAGATGTCTTCCTGCGCCAACTGGCTGCCGTCGACCACCACGGTGATCTGGCCGATGTTGGTGTCGCCGTCGTAATCGACGAAAGCACTACCGGCTGCTGCATCGAGGCGCACCTGGCCCGGAGAGTTCGGGCTGACGTTACTGGTGAAATCACCTTCGATGGTCTCCCCCATGATGCCGGTGGTATCCACCGAGCCGCCGTTGGTGCTAGGCGCCCCATCAGGGAAGAAGTTGAACTGCGCCGAGATCTCATTGGTGACGCCAGGCCCCAAGCGCAGATCATTGGTGTTGCCGGTGAAGGTGTTGATGCAGGCGATCTTGCCAGCATGTCCAGGACCGAAGTTCGGGTCGTTGTTGGACTGACCGGCAGCCGGCACGGTGACCACCAGTTCGGCGCCGGCGCGACCGGCGTTCTCGATGCGGTTGCCGTAGAAGTCGGCGAGGATGTCGGCGGTGTCGGCACCATCATTGATGGTCTCGCAATAGATGTTCACATCATTGCCGGTGTAGCGACCAAAGCAGATCCAGCTGGAAACCACGGCACTTTCATTCAAAGCACCATGCTCGGCACGCAAGTGGAAACCATATTCGGTGGCTCCAGCGCCGGTGAGGAAGTTGCCGTTGGCCTGACACCGAATCGCGGAGACCGACGTCGGGTTGCCGCCGGAACCGAGTGCGTGGAAGAAGATGCCCGCCTCGAGATAACCGGCGAAGACATTGTCATGGACATCGTAGGTCTCGGCCACGGTGGAGCCACCGCGCGCCAAAATGGAAATGCCGCGATCCACACCACCGGAGCTGGTATTGGCGATGATGTTGCCGGTGCTCAGGATGGTCTCGTTATCCAAGACCAAAGCGATGCCGTCGCGCGCGGTGTTGCCTGCGAAGGTGCAGGAGTCGACCGTGAAGTTCTCGGTGGTCGCGCCGGTATCCAAGGTGGCAAACACGCCATAACCATCATTGGCATTGAGTGCACTGTCCGCGAAGTTGTTGAAGTTGCACTCGCGGATGACCAATCCATCGACCCCGGTACCGGTAGGAATCTCGATGCCAACCGTGCAGCCGGTCAAGGTGATACCGCGGAACAGGGTGACTGCGGTGATGCTTTCGCTGACCTGAAACAAGGTGCCGGAACCGCCGGCGTCGAAGGTCGGGACATCCGATTGGAAGATCTCGACGTTGACCCGGTTCTTCAATTGAATCGGGAAGGTCTCCGTCGGTGCGGCATAGGTGCCGGTACGAAGGGAGATGCTGTCACCCGCGACTGCGGTGCCCATCGCGAAGGTCAACGACTCGAAGGGAGTGCCCTGGGAGCCGTCGGCAGCATCACTGCCTGTGTTCGGATCGACGAAGTAGGTGGTTTGCGCGCTGAGCGGAGCAGCGAGTGCGGAAACCAGGAGCAGGGCGCGGAGAAGCATCTTCATCAGTTCATGTCTGCAGGAGGGATTGCCCGTCCATCACTTCGGGCTGATCGATACCCATCACCTGCATCAGTGTGGGTGCGACGTCGGCGAGAACCCCCATCTGGCGCAGGTCGGCACCACGGGTGGATTCTCCGATGAGCAGGAAAGGCACGGGGTTCACGGTATGTGCGGTGTGCTTTTCCCCGGTGACCGGATCGACCATCTGTTCGGCATTGCCGTGGTCGGCGGTAATCGCGACGGTGCCCCCTTTGGCAAGCGCAGCATCGACGATCTGTTTGAGGCAACCATCCACCGCACGCACGGCAGCTTCGGCAGCGCTCTCAATGCCGGTGTGTCCAACCATGTCGGAGTTGGCGAAGTTGATCACGTAGAGATCATTCTCCCCCTGCTCCAGACGATCGAGCACCGCGGCAGTGACCTCGAAGGCCGACATCTCCGGCTTGAGGTCATAGGTTGCGACCTTCGGCGAGGCCACCAAGTGCCGTTCCTCTCCCTCGTAGACGTCCTCGCGGCCGCCGTTGAAGAAGAAAGTCACGTGCGCATACTTCTCCGTTTCGGCACAACGGAATTGGCGCAGACCCTTCGCAGCAACCAGCTCCCCGAACAGGGAGTGGAGCTCTTCGGGTGGGAAG
>JBMYYH010000149.1:0-4748 GCA_049609225.1 Planctomycetota bacterium
TGAGGGAAACACCATCCACCTCGCCCGGCAAAGGCACCGCGGCGACGTCGAGCAAGGTCGGCATCAAGTCCCAGAACGCGCCGATGGTGTTACTCGTGGTCCCCGCCGGCAGTTGTCCTGGCCAGCGCGCCAACAGCGGCACCCGGATGCCACCCTCATAGACGCTGCCCTTATGCCCACGAAGATGCGCGTTGCTCTGGAAGAACGGCGTATCCGCACCGCCGATGTCATAGGTGGCACCATTGTCGGAGGTGAACACCACCAATGTGTTTTCATCGATGCCCTGCGCCTGCAGCTGCGCCATCAGACGCCCGACATCCCGATCCATGCGCGACACCATCCCGGCATAAGCAGCTCGCGGTGTTGGATGAGGGAGATAGCCCTTCTTGCCATCGTAAGCCGTTTCCTCCCACTGCCCGACGTACCGCGCCATCGCATCCTCCGGCACCTGCAATGCCAAGTGCGGGATGGTGTAGGTCAGCATCAGGAAGAAGGGTTCCTCCCCCTGCTGCTCCACCCAAGAAAGCGCATCGTTCGTCATCAGGTCATGCGCATAGTGACGCCCGGTCAAGTTCTTCCACACATTGCCCTCGAGCTCTTCCTTGACACCATCGCGCCACAGATGCGTGGGATAAAAGTTGTGCGCCTGACGCTGACAGAGATAACCGTAGAAGTGATCGAAGCCCTGATTCTCAGGCGCGCCCGAACTCTCCGGTCCACCCAATCCCCACTTGCCGATACATGCCGTGGCATAACCCGCCTGTTGCAAGGAACGGCCTAAGCCCGGTGTCTCGGCCGGCAAGGGCATTTGTCCTTCGGCATCCCCTTCGTTCCAGCCACCGGCTTCCCAGTTGTCGCGCACATAGGCATGACCGCCGTGCTTGCCGGTAAGCAGCATGCATCGCGAGGGCGCACACACCGGACTGCCGGAATAGAAATCGGTGAAGCGCACACCCTCCGCAGCCAAACGATCCAGATGCGGAGTCTGGATCTTCTTCTGCCCATAACTACCGAGATCGCCGTAACCGAGGTCGTCGGCCACGATGAGGATCAGGTTGGGGCGCGACGGCGGTTCCTGCGGGGCAGCAGGGACACCGTGACAAGCAACGCTCGTAAGGGCCAGCAGGGTTAGGGACAAACACAGGCGCATGCCCGCATCCTAGCCCTCAGCGTTCTGGTCCGGCACGATTTCGGCATAGTGTTCGCCGACCGCGCCAAGCACCGGGATCTGCAGACGCTGCCCCAACTCCGCCGCCAAGGGATAAGCCTTCTTCAGGCGGACACCCTGCGCTGCGAAATACACCTTGGCGCCAGCTCCGGTGATCGCATGCATCGCCAGCCGCGTGAGTCCATCAGGATGACGCGCAAGCAACTGTTCCGCGAGATCCGGATCGCTGTCGGTGGCACCGCCGAAAATCAGGATCACATGATGCGGCAAGTCCTCCGGCGCACCGCGGTAAACCACCACGGCAGCGGCGTCGGATAGATCACGCACGACCTTGCCGCCGCGTTTCAGGCAGCGTGCTTCTTCATCGAGGGTGGCAGGGCGTCCGAGCCAGGTGCACAGGAGGCCGGCGGCGAGGAAAGCCATCTCGGTGAGCAGGAACCAAACCTCGAGGTCTTGGTTGCGCGCATTGTCCAAGGCGAAACTGCGGATGGCGACCATCAACATGCCGATCAACAACATGCAGATGCCGGGCCAAAGCAACCACGGGCGGTCCGTCAGCTTGAGGGGCTCAACCTTCATCGGCATAGGGTAGGTTCAGGGCGTGCTGGAATGCAAAACCGGCGGCGGCGGCACTGAAATGCTTGAGTGCATGGCCACTGAGTTGCCAAGGCAGGAGGTCGGCGAGGCTGTGGTCGGTGAACTCAAAAACCTTGGCGACGGCATAGGCCAGTGGCACGCACCACAAGGCGCCGCGTCGGAGCGTGGGTGGATGGAAACGGATGAGGAGGATCGCGACCAACAGTAGCGGTAGGAATTGCACCACGGCATAGGCGCGAAGGTCACCCCTACCTTGGGATTCGGTCCAAGCCCAATACAGCACGCTGCCGATTCCAACCGCGAGTGCCAACGGCAGGAAACGATGAGCCAGCGGGCGTCCGAGGGTGTGTGCGACCAGGGCGAGAAAGAAGCCCATGAAGGTGATCGTCATCGGCAAGCGATCCCACAGCAGGGTGCTCGAGTCCGGCGCCCAGTGGTAATAGGCGGAACCGATTCCGGTGAGGACCAAGCCGAGAAAGAAGACGGCTTCCGGTTGTTGCTGACGCAGTGGTTGGCGCCGGCGCAGGAATCGCAGACCGAGACCACCGGTGATCAGAAACGGCAAGTTGCTGAGTACATTCCACGCATGCGGAATGGGCCCAAGCGTGCCGGTCGGCGCGAATGCGTGGAAGGCGGGATCCTGCGGAATGGGTTCCAGCAAGAGGAAGACCGCAAGAAAGGCTAGCGGCCATGCACCGAGGAGGACGTAACGCAGCCTCAACGTTTCTTCGCCGCACGGAATGCACGTGCGAGTTGTTCGAAGGCCTCGGTGTCCTCGAGGGCTTCATTGGAACGGGCCTCGTACATCGCAGTCCAGCCGTCATCATTGCGAGTGCGAGGATCAGCACCGAGGTCGAGCAACCTGGACAGCATCAATGGCGCCTCACTGAAGGCGGCGCAGTAATAAAGCGGGGTCCAACCGTCGACGTCGCGAGCTTCGAGTTTGGCGCCAGCATCAAGCAGCAGACTCAGCACCTCAGGATTGGAGTGATCCCTGGCGGCGATCATCAGCGGGGTCATGCCCTGATCCGCTTTGGCCTCCACCTTGGCGCCGGCATCGAGCAAGGTACGAATGGCAAGAAGATCGAGGTCCATGGATACGGCGTGATGCAGAGCCGTCCATGCCTCCTTGTCGGTGGCGTGGATGTCGGCGCCGGCCTCCAACAGGTATGCGATTTGTTCCGGAGCCTCGGCGTACATCAAGGCGGTGATGCCCTTGGCGTCGGTGGCGGTGAGGTCGGCGCCGGAATCCAACAGCAGCGCAAGGGTGGCGACGTCGGCCTCGCCATGCGCGGCATGCATCAAGACGCTGATCCCCTCCTTATCCCGATGACAGGGGTCCAAGCCTTCCGCGATCAGACGTTCCGCCAAGGCGGCGGCGCCGGCCTGATGTACCAGTTTCCCCAGCACACTATTGCCACCTGGAGTCCTCGCATTTTTGTCGGCACCGGCATTGAGCAGATACTCCACCATCTCCAAGCTGTCGCCAGCATCCGCAGCAACGAGGAGTGGGGTCCAACCTTTATTGCCACGTGCGTTGATGTCGGCACCCGCCTCCAATAGGAAAGCAACCAACTCCAGCTTGAACGAGCCCACCACGGCCAAGAAAAGTGGCGTGCGGCCATAGTCATCCTGCACTTCGATATCCAAGCCCTGCTCCAACAACAGTTTCATCACGGCGGGGTCCCCGCATTCATCGGCGAACTGATGCAGAAGATGGAAACCATCCTCGTCGACCTGATCCGGATCGGCGCCTGCATCCAACAGGGTGCGCACCACATCAAGCGGATTCTCGTTGTAGGCCGCAGCCATCAGGGCGGTCGTCCCATATGGAGTCTTGGCATCCACCTCAAAACCCTGCAACAGCAGGTGATGGACGATGGCGGATGATGGGTTCATCGAAGCCGCGAACTGCAGGGCATTCCACCCATCCACGGGATCCGCCTTGGGATCCAGGCCTGCAGCCATGAGGGCATCCAACACCATCGGTTCCGGATTAAAAGCCGCCGCATAGTAGAGAGCGGTCCAGCCATCTTCATCCTTGGCTTGCACGTCGACGCCCTGCTCCAACAAGAAGTGCATGGCTTCCGGGTCGACGCAATCCCGCGCGAAGGCCATCACGCTGGTAGTGCCATCGTTCGCGACATGATGCGGATCACAACCGAGGTCGAGCAACATCTTCAAGGCGCGCAAGGCCTCGGGATGCTCCGACACTGCCAACAAGGGTGTCAGCCCATCTTTGGCGCGCAACTTCGGGTCGGCCCCGGCATCCAGGAGCGCTTCAAAGATCTCCAAGTTGGGGTTGTAGACCGCCGCATGGATCAGAGAGTTCCAACCCCATTGGGTGACATGCTCCAAGCTGCCACCTTGCTGGATCAGGAAGGAAATCACCTCCACCGAACCATTGTCCGACGCCGCCCATTCCAAAGGTCGCTCCCCGCTTTCGTCTTCCAAGTCAAAGGGCAACTCCAGGGCGAAGAGTTGTTCCAGGACCGCGACATCGGGGCATCCTGCAGCGACATGGGAAACCACACAGCGACCATCGGCATCGCGTTCCTCAGGGGAAACTCCTGCCTCCAACAGTCGCGGTATCACCCAAGCACTATTCTCGTTGTAAGCCGCCAACATCAAGGCATTGAGCCCATAATCCGTCTCGACCTGCAAGTTGGGCTGCCCTTTCAGGAAGGCCTCCAAGACGGCCGGCTCAGCGCAGTAACGTGCTGCGTAGTGCAACGCGGTCCATGCATCGCTGGTCTTCGCATCGGGATCCAAACCGGCCGCCCACATGGCTTCGATGACGCCTGGATCCGGATTCGCCGCCACCGCCACCATCAACGGGGTAAATCCCTCTTCGTCGGTGGTGGTATGCAGCGTGCCTTGTTCGCGCAAGAGATCCAACTGCACTTGCACATCCGCGGCATTCCCTTCCTGGAATGCATCCCAGTCCTGTGCGGCCAGGTCCCCCACGGGGATCCAGAGCCAA
>JBMYYH010000150.1:0-4636 GCA_049609225.1 Planctomycetota bacterium
CTTGTCCATCTCGGATTCGCGCACGCGTTTGCGCAGCGGACCTTCGGACATCAGATTGGCGCGGAAGCCTGCGGCGACGATCTTGTCGCGCAGTTCCTCAGCAGCAGGGATCTGCTCCTCGGTGATCGGTAGCACCGCGACCGGAGTCGGGCACAGCCATACGGGGAACCAAGCCGCGAAGTGCTCGATCAAGCCACCGACGAAGCGCTCCAAGGAACCGAAGATGGCGCGGTGCACCATGACCGGACGCTTGAGCTCGTTGTCCTTGTCGTTGAACTGGATGTCGAAACGCTCGGGCAGGTTAAAGTCCACCTGCACGGTGGGACCTTGCCATTCACGACCGAGAGCATCCTTGATCTTGAAGTCGATCTTCGGACCGTAGAACACACCACCGCCGGGATCGTCTTCCAACGGAAGCTCCTGACGCTTGGCCGCCTCGACCAGAGCTGCCATCGCATGCTCCCAAACATCGTCGGTGCCGAGATACTTCTCGGGGCGAGTCGCCAAGTAGGCGGTGTACTCGTAGCCGAAGGTGCTGAGGATGGTATGCACCAGCTTCAACACGTCGACGATCTCATCGGCGAGTTGTTCCTGGGTGCAGAAGATGTGCGCATCATCCTGGGTGAAGCCGCGCACGCGCAACATGCCATGCAGGGTGCCCGAAGGCTCAAACCGATAGACGGTGCCGAGTTCGGCGAAACGCCTTGGCAGGTCGCGATAGCTATGGCGCACCGAGTTGAAGATGGTCACATGACCAGGGCAGTTCATCGGCTTGACCCGGTGTGGGCGGCCGTCGACATCCATCGGTGCCCAGATCATCTCGGAGTAGTTCTGCAAGTGACCGGACTGACGGAACACCGGCTCCCCCGCCACATGCGGAGTGAACACGGGCCAGTAGTCACGCGCTTCATGCAGTTGCCACCACCATGCCTCGAGCTGACGACGCACATGGCCAAGCTTCGGATGCCAGAACACGAGGCCGGCGCCGAAGTCTGGATTCAAACTGAACAGGTCCAGTTCGCGCCCCAACTTGCGGTGGTCACGCGCGGCGATCTCATCGAGGTACGCCATGTACTTCTTGAGATCCTTGTTCGACCACCAAGCGGTACCGTAGACACGCTGCAGCATGGCCTTGTCGGAATCACCACGCCAGTAAGCGCCGGCCACCGACAACAACTTGATGCCGACCTTGCGCAACTGCTTGGCGCTATCGACATGCGGCCCGGCACACAGGTCACTCCAAGTGCCGTGACTATAGAAGGAGATCTCTTCTCCCTCATCCAAGTCGTCGAGCAACTCGACCTTGTAGTCTTGCCCCTGCTCCTTCAGGAGTTTCTCGGCATCCTCGCGGCTCATGGTGGAGCGCTCGAAGTCGCCGGCTTCCTGCATGATCTTGCCCATCTCTTCCTCGATGACCGGCAGGTCTTCTTCGGTGAGCGGGCGTGGCAGCTCGAAGTCGTAATAGAAACCGTGCTCGATCGGTGGGCCGATGGCGACTTTGGCTTCCGGGAAGATCCGCAGGACTGCGTCGGCCATGATGTGGCTGACCGAATGACGCAATGCTTCCAGCGGGACGGGACCGTTTTGTGGTTCGAAGGGAAGACTCATGTTTCCGGGACGGCCATACCTGGGCCGTACGGGGGTGCAGGATTCTAGCAGAGGCGCGGGCTTGAATCCGAATTGCCCCTTAGGACGTCATCGGTTCCGGCCAAACCACCAATTCACGCTGCAGACGGACGCCGCTGTGGGCCTCTACCCGATCCTCGACCTCGGTCAGGAGGTCGCGCACATTTGCGGCCGTCGCGCCGCCGGTGTTGAGGATGAAATTGGCGTGGAGCTCCGAAACCTGCGCGCCGCCGATCTGGAAGCCCTTGAGGCCAGCTGCATCGACCAGACGTCCGGCGGAATCGCCTTCGGGATTCTTGAACGCACACCCAGCACTGGAGAGGCTCACCGGCTGGCTCTTGTTCTTGCGCTTGAGGATCTCATCCTGACGCTCCTTCACCACCTTGACCGGCTGCTCTTCCAGATGAAAAAGCACTTCGAGGAGGACCGCTTCGCCGAGGTTGCCATCGCGATATTTGGGGCCGATCTCTTCCGGCGTGTGCTCCTCGATCTTGAGACCTTCCCGTTCGCCTGGCATCCACAAGACCACATTGGTCACTTGATCCCAAATGCCCCAATCGGCACTGCCGGCATTCATCGCCAAAGCACCGCCGACATGCCCGGGCACGCCGATCAACGATTCAAAGCCGGACAGCCCCACGCCCTGTGCATTGCGCACCAAGGCCGGCAGGTTCACGCCGCACCAAGCACGCAAGCCATCGCCATCGCGGAAGCAGCGGCGCATGTTGCCAGTATGAATGACGGCACCTGGCACCCCACCATCAGGCGGCAATGTGTTGGCACCGGCACCGAGCAAACGCCACGGCACACCATCCTTCTCAAGTTCGGTCAATAGGTCCGCGAGTTTCTCCGGCCGATGCGGCTCGAAGAACAACTCGGCATTGCCGCCGATTTTCAGGGTGGTCCAACGCGACAAAGGTTCGTCGCGTCGCATGGGTGCGATTTCAGCGTAGGTCTCGAGCGAAGGCATCGACATCTCCAGCTCCCAAGCACAGGATCACATCATCGGGATCCGCCCAGGAATGCAGTATTGTCCTTCCTTCCGCATGATCCTGCACGGTCGCGAGCGGACGATTTTCCTGCGGACGTCGGGCCTCGAGCTCAGGCACCAACTCGGCCACACTAGCCTGCAGTTCCTCCGGATCGCGGGCGCGGTAGATCTCCAGCAGCAGGAGCGCATCCGCGTGGTCGAGGGAGGGCGCGAACTGTTCGCGGTAAGCATGGAAGCGTTGCGCCTGATGCGGCTGAAACACCACCAGCAGCCTCCTGGAGGGCCATCGTTCGCGGGCGGCCTGCAAGGTGGCGGCGACCTCCACCGGGTGATGCGCATAGTCGGAAGCGATCAGTGAACCTGCCTCGGTTTGGCCGACGACTTCCAGGCGTCGGGCGGCACCGGTGAAGGTGCGTAGGGCGTGGTCGACTTGGGCATCGTCGAGACCGAAGTTGCGCAGGATGGCGGCGACGAGGACGGCGTTGCGTCGGTTGTGGGCGCCATGCAGGCCGACTTCTTGGGAGTCGGGTAGTGCGGGAGCATCGGACCAGCCTCCGGCAGCGCGAGCACTGAGGTCGGGCGTTTCAGGACCGGCGAAGACGGTGCCTTGCGGAGTCATGCCCTCGAGGAAAACCGAGAAGGCTTCGATGACTTCCTCCAACCCACCGGGGTAGGTATCGGGATGTTCAGCATCGACGTTGATCAGGGCGACGTCGGTCGGACGCAGGGCGTGAAAGCTACGAGCGTATTCGCAGGACTCGAGGATCAAAGGCTGGCGCGCATCCCCCCAAGCCGCGGAGGCTGGCAGTTGCGCGACTTCGGCACCGACCAGATAGCCGACATCGATCCCAGCTTCGCGCAAGCCAAAGGCAATCCATGCAGTACACGTGGTCTTGCCATGCGAACCTGCAACCGCCAACACCGGACGCAACTTGGAAATCTCGCCGAGCATGCCGCTGTAGAGCGTGCTTTCGGCACCACCTGCAACCGCTCGATTCACGTGGCGATCGGAGCTCGGCACCGCCGCCGAACGCACCACCCAAGAGACATTGAGGGCAGCTTTTTCATCCAAGGCGATCAGACCTTCGGCGAGCAGCGGATCGCCTTCCGCGAAGCCTTGGGCATCCTGTCCGAAGACCGTCCAACCCGCTTGCAGGAACAACTTGGCGAGGCCGCGCATGCCACAACCGCCAGCACCAACGAGCAGCAAGGTCTTGCCGGCGGGACCGGCCAGGGCGTCGAGGGTGGAGCCCGCATCCTGCTCGATGCGCGCTGCTTTCGGTGCCTGCTGTTTCAAAACCACGCTCCTACTCTACGCATTCCGGCCGGCGATTTCCTCTAGGCGCTCGACCCCTCTGCGCTGCCCATCTGGCGGCCGTTGCTGCTGCAGCGCAGCCGCCATCTGTTGACGTCGATCCTGCTCCAACAAGCAGCTCAGGATCTTGCCCTCTTGGCCAACCAGGTCATCCTCCAGCACCAAAAGACCGGGCTCCAATGCCCGCGCATTGTGTTCCTGCTGACGATCCTTATGCCAAGGGTAGGGTGCGATGGCTGCCGGCAATCCCGCCAACCATAGTTCCCCCACGGTCGACGCCCCGCCACGCGTCAAAGCGAAATCCGAGGCGCTGTAGGCGGTGCCCATGGCACTGCAATGTTCCTCCACCACCACCGGCTCACCCTGATCTGCCGCGGCGCGTAACTCAGCACCTTTGCCGGCACCGCATAGAGCGAGGATTTGCCACCCCTTGGGCGCCAAATCCGGCAATAGACGTGCCGCAAGGCCATTGAGGTCGGCAGCGCCTTGACTACCTCCCATCACCAGGAGGGTTGGTTTGTCGGGATCCAGGCCTAAGGAGGCACGCGCATCCGCCTGTGCGCGTGGATCTAGATCGGTGCGAGTCACCGGCCCAATGGCGTCGGCGCGACGCAGTTGCTGGGCGGTTTCCTCAAACATGGTGAGCGTGGTCACGCTGAAGCCTGCCATCCATTTCACGCTCTTTCCCACCACGTGATTGCCTT
>JBMYYH010000151.1:0-4551 GCA_049609225.1 Planctomycetota bacterium
TCAGCATGGAGCCATTGGATGGCAAACCGCTGAGTCCAGAGACTTTTCAGTTAGCGCCGCGTCGGATTGCAGATGGCTTGCTGGAGAAGGTCGAAGCGATGCATGCGCGCGGGGTGTTTCATCTGGACCTGCGTCAGCGTCAAAACATCCTTTTGGGGCAGGGGATGGAAGTCTTGATCCTGGACTTCGGTGCCGGATGGGCGCCCAACCCGCTCGCCCGACGCATTTTTGGAGGCATCCTCACAGGCGTCGATCGGTCGGCCGCATTGAAGTATTTGGCGCGCTTCAGCCCCGAACATCTGACCGTGGAAGAGGCCGAAGAGGTACTGGCTGGAATCCGTCGGCGCAAGCTGTGGATTTTGTCGCCGTATCGCTCGCGCGGGGTCGAAGAAGCGGTGCGTGAGCGGCTGCAAGATAGCTAGTGTGGTTGCACCAAATCGCCACAAGATGTGGTGGCACAAGATTTTGCTTGGATTTTCAATTTGGGGCCATATATTGAGCGGACCTGGAGGGGATAACCATGGGACGGCTCGAAAAACAGATCATCATCGGAGCACTGGCACTCGTTGGAGTGCTGCTCACTGTCGTAGTCTTCAAAGGCTTGAAGCCACGCGAAGAAGTCGACAACACGGCACCGCTTTTCATTCCGCTTGGTCCGGAAGAGGGGGTTGCTGATGAGGGTGGTGTGAAGAAGCGCGAGCAGGCTCCGTTCCCGGAGTACAACACCGAGCCGAAGATCGATCCCAACAGTGGTCGCAACGAGAACTTGGTGGATACCAATCCTCCCGCAAAGCCACCGGTTAAGCCGAACCCGCGGGTGCAGCCGCGCAACGAAGAGCTGAAGCCACAGATCTACACCATTCGTCCGAATGACACGCTGTCCGAGATTGCGCAGAAGCAGCTTGGCAGTCAGCGCCGGATGAAGGAGATCATCGCCTTGAACCCTGGTCTCGATGCAGATCGTCTGGTGCCCGGCGAAACGCTGGTGCTGCCATCGAAGCAGTCTCAGGCGCAGGTCCAAAATGCCAAGGCAGAGCCAAACAGCGGTCGCGTCGCAAATGCTGGTGCAGGCCGTACCCACACCGTTTCCGCAGGCGACAGCCTTTGGAGCATTGCCGAGCAGTACTACGGCAAGGGCTGGGATGTGAATCGCATCGTCGCGGCCAACAACGGCTTGTTGAAGAGCAAGGACACGGTCTTGAAGATCGGTTGGGTCCTGCAACTCCCTGAGTAGCCCCACATGCGCGGCATCCCCTCCGACCGGCCGCGTCATATTCTCGGGATCAACTCCGGCACTTCCGCCGATGCGGTTGATCTTGCCTTGATCCGCGTCATCGGGGCGGGGCAGGACCGCCAGGTGGAGGTCCTCAGTTCGGCCACGGCACAGTTTCCGATCAAACTGCAGGAAGCGGTGCATCTCGCGCCGCATTGGGATCTGGGAGACGTCGCCCGGTTCGACGTCGCCCTCGGTGCCTTCTTCGGACGTTGCGGTCGCGGCTTCCTGCAACGCATCGACTTCCCTCTGGCAGAACTAACTTGCGCGGCGAGTCATGGGCAGACGGTTTATCACCATGACGGCGATCCGCTCGAAGGTTCCTTGCAGTTGGGCGATGCATCCGCCCTCGCCCACGCCCTCGGCGCCGACGTCGTGGCCAATTTCCGCGTCGCCGATCTCGCCATGGGAGGACAAGGCGCGCCCATTTCTCCCTTTGCCGATTGGGTGCTCCATGGTGGGGAATCCGAACGCGTCATCCTGAATCTCGGCGGCATTGCCAATCTGACTCTGCTGCAACCGGACCAGCCCCCGATTGCCTGGGATTCCGGCCCCGCCAATGGCCCCCTGGATGCCCTGATGCGCGCCGAAACTTCGTGCGGTTTCGATCAGGACGGCGCCCTCACGGCCAGTGGCAAGGTGGTGGAGGACCTCCTGACCACCCTGCAGGAAGATGACTACTTCCCTTTGACGGTGCCGAAGAGCACTGGTCTGGAGCGTTTTGGCCCTTCGATGGCCCAAAAAGCCCGAAAATCAGCCCCCGACGCCCGCCTCGAGGACCTGCTCGCCACTTTTGCCGAGCTTCTCGCCTGGTCCGTGGCTGAGAGCCTGAAAAACGCCGGTTGGTGCGGCGGACCGGTCTATGTGGCCGGCGGGGGGCTGCATAACGTCGGCATTCACGATGCTTTGAAGCGTCATTTGGGCTCCACCAGGGTATTTTCCTACGCCGATTTGGGTTTTAACCCCGATACCAGAGAGGCCGTCGCCTTCGCTCTATTGGGCGATGCCTTCCTCCTGAGCGAGCCCAGCACCTGGCCGACGACCACCGGATGCCACACTCCAGGGGTTCTCGGACAATGGTCTCCAGGACCAATCCTTGACCGGACTTAGGTCGTTCTTATGATGTTGCCTGCGCGGACGACGTCACTAACGGGACGTTGTCACGCAACTCCCTTGCTTTACCCGAGCCCACCCAAGAACCAGGGTAGAAAATGAGCCTCATTCGGACATCGGCGCTGCGCCTCCTCGTAGGTGCCACCTTCTTCTCCGTCACCGCGACCTACGCGAACGCCCAAGATTCCCAGCAACTGCTCGATCAGGGCATGGCTGCGTACCATCAGGGCAACTACGAAGCCGCCAAGGCTAAGTTCCGTGAGATCGTCGCTTCCAGCCCCTCCAACGCCGATGCCCTGCAGATGCTTCACAACAGTGAAGATGCACTGCTTGAGCTTCTGATCGAAGGGGGAGAGTTTGAAGCATTCGCACGTGAAATCCTTGCTGCAGCTCGCACCGAAGGTCGCGAGACCATGCGCGACCTGGATGCCGCCGCACAGGCAGCGGAAGGTTGCTTCTCGGATTCCTACAGCGATCGCGCCAACGCCATCTTCGCGTTGAGCCAGACCTACGGTCCTTTCGGTGCCGTACCTCTGGTTTCCGCGCTCGGTGATGCAAACGAAAGCCGTCGCCTCGCTGCGGTCTATGCACTGTCCCGCATGGGCTCCAACGTGGCTCTGCCGGTGACCGTCGCCACGTTGTCTTCCAACACCGAGGTCCGTCTCGGCGCGTTGCATGTCCTCAATGCGCTGAACGATCCGCGCTCCATGGCCCGCGTCGCGGACATGGCTGCAAACGATCCCGATGGCACGGTTCGCGCACTGGCTTCCTCCATCGTCGGCCACATGGGTGGTGATCCGGCGCAGATGATGGTGGAACAAGGCGCTGCCTACTACCACCACGATCTGACCCTCGGCCTCTCGCCGACGGAAAACTACGGTGTCCTCTGGGTCATCGATGGTCGTAACCTGATGCCCTACAACGTGCCACAGAGTCTGGTCGAGCTGGAGCTCGCCCGATTCCACCTACTGCACGGTATGGAGCTCGGCGCTTCCGGTGCTGAGTGGCGCCTCGGGTTGGTCTACGCTTCCGAGGTCGCAATCCTCAAGGGATTGATCGAAGGTGGAGCCGATCTCGGTGAGCAACTGCAGGCGCAGAACAACGCCATGCTCACCCTCAACCACGCTGCCCTCAACGAGGCGCTGACCCACGCCGTCCGTGATAACCAGGCCGCGACCGCTGAGGTCCTGATTGGTGCACTGGATGGTCCTGGGGAACAGGCCTGGGATGGTCTGCAGGAAGCTCTGAACAGCCCAATCCCGAGCGTCAGCCACAGTGCTGCCATCGCTTTGGCGCACCAGGGTGACTACAGCGATGCTGTCACCAGCAACCTCGCTTCCGCTCTGAGCCTCGATGCACAGCGCATGGTTCACATCATCGATGGCAACGCCGATCGCGCACAGGCTCTGGCCGACGCCCTCACCGCTTCTGGTGTGGATGTCATGGTCGCTGCTGATGGCGCCAACGGCTTGGTCAACATGCACCTCGGCCTCAACGTCGATGCCTTCGTGATTGCGGATCCACTGCCAGACCTCTACGCCGGTCGTGTGGTCGCTAGCTTGCGTATGGACAACCGCTTCGGTTCCACTCCAGTCTTTGTTCTCGGAAACGACAACACCGGCGAGATGGATGCCAACGTGGTTGACAGTGTCGATGCAGGTGCCGTCATGGGTGCCTTCCAGGACCTGGATGCACAGCGCGAGCGTTACGTCGCCATTGCGGCTTCGGCTGCGAAGGCTCTGGCCCATGCTGCTCACGATGGGCAGGTCGGGTCCGCCAGCAACGCCATGATCGGTGCGCTCGGCCGCGAAGACAGCATCGCCAAGTATGCTGCCATCGGCCTTGGCTTCTCCGGTGATTCTTCCGCAGCCCAGGCTCTCCTGGCCGTGGTCGGAAACACTTCGCGCAGCTCGGAGGTCCGCGCCGCCGCCGCTGGTGGTCTGGCTAACCTCTTCGCACGCACCGGTGTTGCAGTGGATTCCGCCGCGTTGCAGTCCGCGATGACCGAGGGTGATGCCAAGCTGTCCGAGGCTTGTGCCCGCGCCATCGGCGTCATGGGTGGTGGACACCTTTCCGCCGCCGTGTCGGTTCAGTAAACTGTCGGCCCTGACGTACCGAGTGATACAGGGTCACGTTCGCCGCGATCTGAGAGCCGGTACCGATCT
>JBMYYH010000152.1:0-4230 GCA_049609225.1 Planctomycetota bacterium
CGATGAGGCCATGCGCATCATCGTCGCCGAAATGAAAGCTGCGCCCGGGAAACGGGCGCAGCTTCTTGCCATTCTGGATTCCATGCTGGCGCCTTCACGGGCCGAGCCAGGCTGCGTGAGCTACCGCTATTTCCTCAGCTCCGAGGATCCGGATCTGGTCCACTTCTTTGAGGAATGGACCGACCAGGAAGCCGTCGAGGCGCATTTTGCCACCGACCACTTCCAAGCGCTCGGCCCGCAGTTGGTCGACCTGGTAGAGGGCGCGCCGGATATCCGCATCTACGAAGCGGCACCGGCAGACGCCCTGTAGCGACCTAGCCCACGACCATCGAGACTCCGTTGGTCATGGTGCAGGAACCGAAATCGATTCCCTGGGGCCAAGCCGTCAACCCAACGGCGGATGCACTTCTCCTTCGACCTTCTGCGGTGGATCACCCTTCTTGCGCAGTTGCGAGATCACGATGCCGAGTAGCATCAAGGCGCCGCCGCCGAGTTCGCGGGTGCTCAAATGTTCGTCGAGCAGGAGGTAGCCAGCCAGGGCTGCGAAAACCGCTTCGAAACTCAACAGAATGGCGCAGTGCGCCGGGCTAGCCTTGGCTTGGGCCACAGCCTGCAGTGTGAAGGCAATCGCCACCGCGAACACACCGCTGTAGATCACCCAGGGCCACACGGACCACCAGGCGGCAAGGTCGATGTCTTCGAAGAGAAGAGCGGCGAACAAGGCAAGCACGCCGCCGACAAGGAATTGACTTGCCGCAATCCGCACCGGATCACGCTTGGCGGCAAGGTGCCCCAGCAGGAGCACGTGGAAGGCCCAAACGACAGCACCGATGAGGATCAGACCATCGCCAAGCGTGATGGTGAAACTACCGGTGATGGACAGGAAGTAGAGACCGATGGCGGCGAGCGCCGTGCCGGCCCAAGTCTGGAGGGCCGGACGCTGTCGGATGAACAGGCCGAGCAGGGGCACGAAGACCACATATAACCCGGTCAGGAATCCAGCTTTGGAAGCCGTCGTCCACAACAGGCCGTATTGCTGGAATAGGGCACCTACGAAAAGGATGAGCCCAAGCACGATGACCGGTTTTTGCGGTGGCGAGGTCCCGGCGGGGCGTGGGCGTCGGGCGACGATGGGTTGCAGGACCATCCAACCGAGCAAAAAGCGAATGCCGGTGAAGGCCAATGGCCCCATGCCTTCCATCGCTGCGGATTGTGCGGCGAAACCCGCACCCCAGATCATGGCGGCGAGCAGCAGAAGCAAGTCGGCGCCAAGAGAACCGCGCAGTGCTTGGCTCATCGGCTGTGGACGTCTTCCCGTTCGTTCTCATCCCGCGCAGTCTCGCCGGCAAGTGCCGTATGCGGAATGCGTACTTCGCCGGTGGCGAGGAAATGTCCGGCCGAACCGATGACGTGTTCATCATTCATCAGGAAGGTATGCAGCACCGGCACCGTGATGTGCCCGGTCTGGTCCGGCAGGTGGGTTTCCGAGACGCGCACCACCCAGTCATCATCGCCGTCGAGCATGGGATTCCAACCCTTGCCATCTTTATCTCCGCGAGCCCCCGCGATCACCAGGAAAGGGATATCCGGTTGGGCCAAGCTCGCCATGGCCTCTGAGGTGAGGGCCTGCCCGGTATCGCCAAACACCCAGCGGAAGGCGGAGTTGTCCTGCAGACGGTCGGCGAAGGCGGCACCCTGATTCGGAGGTGCCAGCATGACCAGGCGATCGGCTTGGATTCGATGACGCCAAGAGCCACCATCATGCAGGAGTTGCCGCACCACGATGCCTCCGAGGCTATGCGTGACGAAACTCACCTTGCTGTAGCCCTGCAGATGCTCGAGCACCTCGGCCACCTGCAATGCATGCGCTTCCACCGACTGCCGCGTACTCGGATAACTCAAGGATCCGACGTGCATGCCCGCCGCCTGCAGACTCTTCTGCATCTTGGCGAAGGCCGAGCGACTGCGCCCCATGCCGTGGATCAGGAGGACCAGATGATGGTCGGTGCCATCCCGTTCCGGCGCCAACTCCTGCATCCGGGCGATGCAAGCCTCCAGTTCGCCCCAGGCGAGGCGTCGGTCTTGCGGGTCGAGCAAGCGGAAGTGCCCAGTGAGCACATGCTTCTGCACGCGCCAGCCTTCCTGCCAACGCACATCGCCCCACAACTGCTTGCCGCCCAAGGTGGGCATCGCAAGATTCATGCGCGAGGTGGGTGGTTGATCAGGCATGGAACTGGAGCAAGCCGCGGCACTGAGGCCACAGCAGAGCGGTAGCCACATTAACAGACGGCGCGCGAATTTCATCGTGGTCGCTGCAGGGACTGGATGATGCGCAAACGCGACGCTCTCCAGGCCGGCAACAGACTGAAGATCACTGCGGTCGCCAAGGTCGCGGCCAGCAGCACCAAGACGGCAGGCAAATCCACCGCCACGGGGATGTGGTCGAACTTGTAGACCTCGGGCAGGAAGATCTGTTCGCCGCCGCCAAGCAGGCGTTCGACATACTGCAGGTTGTGTGCGAGCACCCAACCGAGCGCCAAACCAAGAATGCAGCCGATGGTCGAAATCAACAGGCCGAGCCCAACGAAGAAACCGATGATGCGTGCGGGCGAGGCGCCGAGGGCTCCGAGAATGCCGATATCACGGCGTTTCTCGGTAACAGTGAGTAACAGCGTGGCAATGAGTTGATACGCCGCCACCAACACGATGAAACCGAAGACGATCCCAAGCATGCCTTTCTGGTTCTCGGCCGCACGCAAGAAGTTGCCGCCAAGATCCCGCCAAGTCGACACGCGCGGTTCCTCAAACGGATCGATGTCGACCGTGCGGAACTTTTCCTGCAGGGCAGCCTTGAGCGCATCGGCTTCCACTCCTTCAGCCGCATCGACGCGCCAGGTCGTGAACGATGGGGAAGTCTTACTGAGGGCAGCCAGGTCGTCGCGTCGGACGAAGACGCGATCCATTTCCAGATCGAAGCGGCCGGTCGCGAAATGTCCGACCAACTCGAAGCTCTGGCGCACCGGAACCGGGTTGCCTCCACCCGCACGGTGCGTGACGATCTCGATGGCATCGCCGATTTTCAATCCAAGGCGGTCGGCCAGCGGTTCTCCGAGGACCATGGAAAGGTGTTTGTCGCGACTGGAAGGGGCGATGCGCAACTCCTCCTCATCCACACCCATCATCAGGATGCCATTCAAATCAGCGCTGCGTGGATCGCCGATCGAGCGGCTGCCACGACGTCCGATCAAGCCAAACCAGTTCAGGCGCGGCGTGACCGCCTCGACGCCATCCACTTCCAACAACCAATCGCGATAGGTCTGCTCCGAAGTCTGTACCAAGCGCGGGATATCGACCACGACGTCGCCGGAGAAATCGCGGATGCTGTTCTCGAACTCCTCCAGGAATCCTTGGAAGACCGCCAGCACCGTAAACAGGACTGCAACGCCCAAAGTGATGCCGATCGCCGCGACCGGCAAGATCAGTCGGTGCGTGAAATAGGCCCACCCCAGACGCAGAAGGTTCATACCAGCAATCCGTCCTGCAACTGAAGACGTCGGTCGGAAGAGGAAGCGACTTCCTCATCGTGGGTCGCCAAGAGCATGGCGGTGCCGCGGTCACGGGCGAGGTCCAGCAGCATGCCGAGCACTTCCTCACCGGTGCGACGGTCGAGGTTGCCGGTCGGTTCATCGGCCAACAAGACGGGTGGTGCAGAGACCAAGGCCCGTGCGATCGCCACACGTTGCTGTTCACCACCGGAGAGCTGATGCGGACGATGTTTCATGCGTTGTCCCAGACCGACCTCACCGAGCAGATCCGCCGCGCGACGCTTCTCCTTATGGCGATTCGCGAACCACGACGCACCGCGAGCGATGCGTCGCGGCAACAGCACATTCTCCAAGGCCGAGAGTTCCTGCAACAATTGAAACTGCTGGAACACGAAGCCGATCTCTTGGGCACGCACCTTTGCGGATGCGCCTTGCCCAAGTGCGTGGATCGCGCGCCCGCGAAGATGCACTTGGCCTTCATCGGCACGGTCCATTAGACCCAGCAATTGCAGCAAGGTCGACTTGCCGGAGCCCGAGGACCCCATCAAGGCCGTGACTTCGCCAGTGTGCAGCTCCAAGCCGACGCCATGCAGCACCTGCAGTTTGGAACTGCCCATGCGATAGGCCTTCTTCAGTCCTGAGGCAGTGAGTACAGCAGAGGATTCACTCATAGCGAAGCGCCTTG
>JBMYYH010000153.1:0-4061 GCA_049609225.1 Planctomycetota bacterium
GGCCGCTGGGATCGTTGGCGCCCGACGCTCAGCCTGTGCCAGCACGACGACTTCCTTCCTTCCCGGGTCGAGATCCTGATCCAGCCGCATCACCGTGTGGGTGCGCAGGCTCTGGCCAATGACATCACCAGCACTTCGCCCGAGACCGAAGTGCGACTGCAACATCTTCCCCTGCGCGATCCTTGGGATTTCGCCGAGGTCTATGCGCAACTCCGCGATTTCGTCGACGGATACGACTTCCGTGAGGATGAGGATTACCTCGTTCACATGACGACGGGCACCCACGTCGCGCAGATCTGCTTGTTCCTATTGGTCGAGACGCGGCACATTCCCGGTCGCCTGATCCAAAGTTCCCCGCCCATCTCCTCCAGCCGACGCAACCGGCGCAGTTCTTCGGCGGGAACCTACACGATCATCGATCTCGACCTCTCGCGTTACGACCGCCTGGCCGCGCGCTTCGAGGAGCAGCAGCAGGAAGATACTTCCTTCCTGAAAGGTGGCATCGAAACGCAGTCCCCTGCATTCAATGCCTTGATCGATCGCATTGAAGTGGTGGCCACGCATTCGACCGAGCCGATCCTGTTGACTGGCGCGACGGGTGCCGGAAAAACACGATTAGCACGACGCATCTACGAACTAAAAAAACGTCAGGCATCGGGAGGGGAAACCATCGGCGCTTTAGTGGAGGTGAACTGCGCAACCCTGCGAGGTGATGCGGCGATGAGCACCTTGTTCGGACATGAGAAGGGGGCGTTCACGGGCGCCGTCTCGCGGAGGGAGGGGGTGCTGCAGTCCGCCGATGGGGGATTGCTGTTCCTTGATGAAATCGGAGAACTCGGCTTGGATGAACAAGCCATGCTCCTGCATGCGATCGAAGACGGCACTTTCACTCCCGTAGGATCCGACCGCCCGAAGCACAGTCGTTTCCAACTCATCGCCGGTACCAACCGCGATCTGCATGCAGCGGTCCGCGCCGGCACCTTCCGCGACGACCTGCTCGCACGCATCGACCTATGGAGTTTTCGGCTTCCGCAGTTGGCGCAACGTCGCGAAGACCTGGAACCGAACTTGGATTACGAACTGGCGCGGTGCGAGCAGAACACCGGGCGTCGGATCGAGTTCAGTGGGGCGGGCAGGAAGCGTTTCCTCAAGTTCGCCATGGATCCGCGAACACCGTGGCATGCGAACTTCCGGGATCTTGCGGCAGCCGTCACGCGCATGACCACGCTTGCGGGTTATGGGCGGATTCATGAGGAGCTCGTCGATCAGGAGATCGAGAATCTGCAGGCGGGGTGGCGTCGGCATGCTCCGGAGGAAGAGGGGACTAACTTCGCGGCCGACCAATCGTTGCTGGAGGAGATCCTCGGAGCCGAGGCCCAAGAGCTTGATCGTTTTGATGCGGTGCAACTCGCGGAAGTCTTGCGCACTTGCCGAGAGCAAACGAATCTTGCAGCTGCAGGGCGCACCCTGTTCGCACAATCCCGCGCGAAGAAGGCTTCCCGCAACGACAGCGACCGCCTACGCAAGTACCTGGCGCGTTTTGACCTGAGCTGGGCCGATCTCCAGCCGGCGGTTCCGAAGTAACGCTTCTACGCGCGATTGAGGTCTGCCTTAACCAGGAGGGCTCCTGCACTCTTGGACCTGGACGCCGCTTCACGTTAACCTCAAGACATGTCCGAGGAACGCATCACCTGCGAAACGCCGACTCCTGGAAAGGAGCCGACGCGGATTGCCAAGTGGAAGTACGACCTCGTGCGTGCGGCGATCCTGAAGGTGCTGGATGGGCAGGAAGAAGGCGTCCCTTTTCAGGAATTGCCAACAGGTGTGGCGGCCTGCATCAGTGAAGAGGATCGTGCTCGACTCGGGTCCGTCAGTTGGTATGTGACCACCGTCAAGTTGGATCTGGAATGTCGCGGCGAGATCCTGCGTATGGAAGAGAGTCGTCCGCAACGACTGAAGTTGGCTTGAGTCTGATCCTCGAGACCGAGCGCCTGCAGTTGCGTGTACCTTCTACCGACGACGCGCCCTTCTTCCTGGAGTTGTTGAATGATCCAGATTGGCACCGCTTCGTCAACGATCCAGGTGTTCGCGATCTTGCAGCGGCCGCGGCCTGGGTGGAATCACGCCTGCTGCAATTGATGAAGGAGCATGGATTCACTCTGTACTTGGTGGAGCGCAAAAGCGACCAAGCCCCGCTAGGACTCTGTGGTCTGGTCAAGCGCGATTCCCTCGAGCATCCTGATCTCGGATTCGGTTTCCTGCCGCAGTTCCGACGCCAAGGCATTGCTGCCGAAGCCGCGGAAGCCTGCATCATCCTCGCGCGCGATCATTTTTCGATCGAACGCCTCTACGCCATCACCGCCCAAGACAACGATCCCTCCGCAGCCCTCCTTCGCAAGTTAGGCTTCACCTCGGATGGGCTTCAGGAAATGGAAGGCGAAGATATCCCACTCGCACGATTCGTCTTGCCTCTGAAAACCCCAGAGCAATAGACCCTCCCGATGCTTCGCTTCTTTCGAAACCTTTGGCGACGACGCGCGTGGATTGTCCGCGCGATGATCGTCGGGGCACTCGCCATCGCCTTTTGCGATTGGCATGTCGGGCATCATCCTGAAGGCACTATTTTCGAACGCGCCAAGGCTGCACCACGTCGGCCCGTTGCGCTGGTCCTTGGTACTTCCAAATACGTCGTCGGCGGTGGGACCAATGTCTTCTACACCCAACGCATCGAAGGAGCCGCTGCGCTTTATCATGCCGGCAAGGTGCAAGGCATCCTGGTCAGTGGGGATCACGGAACGCCTTATTACAACGAGCCGGATCAGATGAAAGCTGATCTTGTTGCGCTGGGCGTACCTGCCGACTTCGTCACCTGTGATTACGCAGGCTTTCGCACGCTCGATTCCGTCGTGCGCATCGAGGAAGTCTTTCAGGAGACTTCCTACATCGTGGTCTCCCAAGACTTTCACGTCCGACGTGCGCTCTACATCGCCAAGGACCTAGGGCATGATGCCATCGGTTTGGCCGTGCGCATGCCGGCAGGTTATTGGGGTACGAAAGTGCGTCTGCGCGAAGTGCTCGCCCGCGTGAAGGTGGTGTTGGATGTGAAAATCCTCCACACGGAACCACGTATGCTGGGCGAACGCGAGGTCGTGCCTAAGCACGAGATCACCCCAAGCTGATGTTCTCCATCCTCATCTTCTGCCTCGGCATCTATTGGCTCTACGATCTATGGCCAAAGATTCCCCGGCTGCTCAAAGAAGCCCGCGGCGACAATCCCAAAGTGGAACGGTGGCCGTCGATCTTGGTATTGGCTGCGAGTGCTTATCTCGCGGTCTGGATGCTCCGGCTCATCTTGGCCTGGGTCGGCCTCATCGTGAGAGCTTCGACTTAAGTGCCGGGAGCGCCGCGCCGTTTCATCGGCCACAACATCGTGCGTTGCGGACGTGCAAGCCACTGACGCATGGTGTCTTCGGTGTGCTTCAACTGACGGTACTGCGCACCGAGTAGCATTTGCGAAACCGCTTGCTGACTCACCTGCAACTCTACAGCAACCAGCGCCTGGCGCCCATGCTTGCGGTAACAGCGCACCGCCTGCAGACGCGTGCGGGTCCAACCAAGAATCAAAGTGCGATGCAAAGCGGCGGTGGTATCGGCCAATGCCAGTTCCTCTTCGCCCTTGCTGGGCAGGTCAAAGCGGAAGACCTGCTGCTTGCTCATGCCGTTCAAAGTGACGGCTGCCTTGGAGCGCACGGCTTCATCGCGACCAGCGGCACCGGCGGGTGGCGCGACGATCATGGCGAAGCGAAGGGGGACCGGCCAAGCGGCTTCTTGCAGCGCCGTGGCGACATCAAAAGCGCGATCTGGGGCGGCCAGCACCATGGTGCCGAACTTGCCGGAGCTATCCAGAACGGGGGCCGCGGAGATTTCCTCGCGGAATGGCTCCAATGCGGGACCCAAATCCGCTCCGAAAGCCTGCTCGAGGGTCTTTCGTTGCCGTGGGGCCGTGCCAAAGGCGAGTCCGAAACGCTGCGCTGGTGCCATGAACTGACAATGCTAGACCG
>JBMYYH010000154.1:0-3981 GCA_049609225.1 Planctomycetota bacterium
CCTTTCCTACTGGATCAAGCCTTCAAACGCCGCTGAAAGCTCGTGTGAGCCATCGCTGTTGAATTGCACGCCCTGGCCGTACAGGGTGCGGCCAGACAGATTCGCCGGGATGTAGGTCGAGAAGTTGAACTGACCGTTGATGGCAGGAAAGCGTGGCGTGAACAGGTCGGGGTCCACATCCATGACTCCGTAGCGTCCGTTGTAAGGGCCGTTGCCGTTGACCGAGAACACCAGGATGATTTCGGAATCAACGCGCAAGCCATGGACGCTGATGGTGGTCATTTCCCCGGCAACCATCGGAGTGGTTTGAATGCGCGCTTCGGAGATCTCGACCACGCCGTAGCTGCCGGAACCATCAAAGTCGTTCCACTCGCCGGAGCTCAGAATCTGGACATAGTCCTCGCCACCGGCGCCATTGTTCGGTTCGCCCGTCGCCCAGTTCTCGAAGAGATTGGCCTCCCCGGAAATCCAAGTAAAGGTGCCCTCCAGGTTGACATCGTTGTACCCGATCATGAGGTCGCGTTGGGTGCCACCGAAGTTGCCGAACTGATTCTTGACCCAGTTGTTTTCCTGCGCGCTCTCGATCGATACGAGACTTCCACCGAGGCTGATGGCCATGGCCTGGGCCGTGGCGAAATCGGATTGTCCCAACAGGAAGTAGGGGTGCCCGTTTCCAGGATTGGTGATGCTGGTCAGGACCGGTACAGGTGTGTCGTCGACAATGACGTTGTCGAGGTACCAGCCATGCGCATAATCGCCATAGTAGTAGAAGCCGAGTTGCACATTGTTTTGTCCGGCATAGGCGCTTAGGTCAATCGTTGGTGCATATTGGTCGTTGCCTGCCACGCCTTGAGAAACGTCGTTCCACAGGACGGTCCAAGTCGCGCCTCCATCGGTGGTGACTTGGATCTTGCCAACGCCGTCGCCGACGCTATTCGGGTGGTTCGCGAGGTAAATGGCGTCAACCGTTTCGCCTTCGAAGTGCAGGAAGGCCTGCGTGAAGCTACTCAAGTCAACCGGTGGTGAAATGAGGTGGTTCTCGCAGATGCCGCTCAGGAAGTAATCATGATGGGCGCGTTGTGAAAAGACATCCCGTGCCCAGCCGTCGGTGCTTATCCCGGTTTGCAGGTGGAGCCATCCAGCTGGAGGGAACTGGGCCCCATTGAAATCTTCCGTTAGGGCAATCTGTTGGGCAGCCAGAGGCGAGGCAAGTGCCAGGAGGATGATTGGGGTGAGACGCATCAAGGTCGAGGGGATGGATGGCTTGCGGCGCCCAATCCTAATCGATGCCCTGCTCAAAGGGCGCCGAAAGATCATGAGTGCCGTCCGCATTGAACTGTACCCCTTGTCCATAGAGGGTGCGGCCGGAAAGTGTGGCGGGGATGTAGGTCGAGAAGTTGAACTGCCCGTTGATCGCCGGGAATCGCGGCGTGAACAGATCCGGATCGACTTCCATCATGCCGTAACGTCCGTCGTAAGGACCATTGCCATTGACGGAGAACACCATGATGATCTCGGAATCAACCCGCAGGCCATTCACAGTGATGGTCGCCATCTCACCTGCGACGAGTGGTGTCGCATGAATGCGCGCCTCGGAGATCTCGACCACGCCATAGCCGCCGCCGGCATCGTCGAAGTCATTCCATTCACCACTGGCCATGATCTCGACGTGGTCCTCATCGCCACCGGCGCCATTGTCGTTATTGGGCTCACCCGTCGCCCAGTTTTCAAATAGGCTGGCTTCACCAGAAACCCATGTGAAGGTGCCCTCCTGCGCCACATCGTTGTAGCCAATCATCAAGTCGCGTTGGGTTCCGCCGAAGTTGCCGAACTGGTTCTTGACCCAGTTGTTCTCCTGCATACTTTCAATCGAAACTAGACTTCCGCCAAGGCTGATCGCCATGGCCTGGGCCGTGGCAAAATCGGATTGACCTAACAAGAAGTAAGGGTGCCCATTGCCTGGATTGGTGATGCTGGTCAGCACCGGAACCGGCGTATCGTCGACGATGACGTTATCCACCCACCACTCCTGCGCAAAGGTGCCGTAGAAGTAGAAGCCAATCTGCACATTCGGCTGCCCAGCGTAAGCGCTTAGGTCCAAGGTCGGACCATAGGTTCCATCGCCTTGCGATGTGTCGGTCCAAAGGATGGTCCAGTTGGCGCCGCCGTCGACCGTGATCTCTACATTGGAAATGCCATCACCATTTGAGGTGGGGTGATTCGCGAGGTAAGTGGCGTACCTGGTTTCAGCCTCGAAGTGCAGGTAGGCGGTAGTGAAACTGCTCAGGTCGATGGGCGGCGAGATCAGATAGTTTTCTGTGTTGCCGCCAAGGAAATCCTCATGCCAAGCGCGTTGGTTTCCAGCGTCGCGCGCCCAGCCACTCGAGTTTGGACCAAGCTGAAGTTGGAGCCATCCAGGAGGGGGAAACTGCGTGCTGCTGAAATCCTCGGAAAATGCCGTTTGCTGCGCCGTAAGTGGCGTGGCGGCGGCTAGGAGAGCGAAGAGTGCGAGGAGGGAACGCATGGCTTGCTCCATCCTAAACCCGAAAAACCGCGTCAAACAGATAGGTGGGGGCATTTCTCGGCCCTGCGGGCATGAAAAAACCGCGAGAAGCCGATGGAAGGCTGCTCGCGGTTTGGAAGTTCCGAAGTCTTATTGAATCGGCTCTGCGAAGGCGGCCGAAAGGTCGGTGGAGCCATCGCTATTGAACTGTACGCCTTGGCCGTAGAGCGTGCGACCGGAGAGGGTCGACGGCACTAGGGTGTCGAAGTTGTACTGGCCACTGATGGCCGGGAAGCGTGGGCTGATCATGTCGAGGTCGACCTCCAGGACACCGAAGGGGGTGGTGACAGGGCCAGCGCCGTTGACGGAGAACACCAGGACCACTTCCGAATCGACGCGCAAGCCGTTGACGGTAATGGTGGTGACCTGACCCGCGACCAGAGGCGTGGTTTGGATGCGCGGCTCGGAGATCTCGACCACTCCATAACTACCGGAGCCATCGAAGTCGTTCCATTCGCCGCTACTGGTGATGTGGACATAGTCCTCACCACCTGCGCCATCGTTCGGTTCCCCGACAGCCCAGTTCTCGTAGAGGAAGGCCTCCCCAGAGATCCATTCGAAAGAACCTTCCGTGACGGTGTCGTGCAGGCCAATCATCAGATTGCGCTGCGTACCACCGAAGTTGCCGAACTGGTTCTTGACCCAGTTGTTCTCTTGCAAGCTCTCAATCGAAACCAGACTTCCGCCGAGGCTGATGGCCATGGCTTGGGCCGTGGCGAAATCCGACTGACCGAGCAGGAAGTAAGGATGACCGTTGCCAGGGTTGGTGATGCTCGTAAGCACCGCAACTGGAGTGTCGTCGACGATGATGTTGTCGATCCAAGTCTCGTGCGCAAAGCTGCCGTAGAAGTAGAACGCGATCTGCACGTTGTTCATGCCGGCATAGGCGCTGAGGTCGACGGTTGGGCCGAAGGTGTCGCCGCTGGTCTCGGAGGTGTCCGTCCACAGGACGGTCCAGTTGGTGCCGCCATCGGTGGTGACCTCGACGTTGGTGATGCCATCGCCGACCGAGTTCGCGTGATTCGCACGGTACTGCGCGTAGTTGATTTCCCCTTCGAAGTGCAGATAGGCCTGCGTGAAGGTCGAGAGATCAATCACTGGGGAGATCAAGTAGTTCTCGGTGGCAGAACCCGTGAAATCCTCGTGCCAGGCGCGTTGACCGCCTGCATCGCGTGCCCAACCATTAAAGTTTGGTCCAAGCTGGAATTGGGTCCAGCCAGAAGGCGGGAATTGGGCGCTGCTGAAGTCTTCCGACAACGCAGTCTGCTGAGCGGAAGCGAGAGGTGTGGCCGCCACGAGGGCGAGCAAGGAGGCTGCTAGGCGCATGGAAATCCAGTTATCTGAGGTCACCAAGGGAGGTCCGTCGTACCAACGGTCAGCGAAGGATACTTTCCAGAATCCCTGTTTGAAGGTCTTTT
>JBMYYH010000155.1:0-3967 GCA_049609225.1 Planctomycetota bacterium
CACGGATATTGGGCACCACCTGGAATCGATTCACCAGCGTGAAGAGCAGAGGCTGTTTGATCAGCTTCTGAGGAATGGTGCAGAAGAGCTTACGTTTCATTCGTTGACGAGGTTGAGGGCGCTCGGCCCTTCAGTATAGGAGATAGACCGACACTGCATCGCAGCAGCGCGGCGATCACGAGATAGGTGATCAGAATCCAGGCATAGGAAGGCGCTGGCATGGCAGCACCGGATCCCCAATGGCGATAGAGCCAGCCATCAGAGAGTGCATCCCAGTGGCCGCCTTGGAGGCCTAGACCGGGCCATAGACGCCACCAGAACGGTGTAGCGGGAGCCCAAAGTGGGATGGTGCAGAGGCCTGCCCACACGGCAATCCCCCGCCCCTGATTGCGATCGCCCAAGCCAAGCATGGCCAGGCCAAAACTGGCCACAAAGACCATGGCCCAGGCGCGAACGCAGTAGGAATTGCCGAGCAGGAGTCCCGTCAGGGCGCTTAAGGAAACGAGCAACAGTCCATAACGACCGGCCAACAAGACCAGGATGGGACCGAAAAACAGGACGGCGGCGGCGAAAAGCGGAGGATTCAAGCTAGACAGGCTCCTCTCTAGAGCATACACTTCCGCGCGATGGCGGCATGGCCAAGTGGTCTAAGGCGCTGGATTGCAAATCCAGTATTCTCCAGTTCGAATCTGGATGCCGCCTCCACCCTATCCCTTGCGAGCGCCCAAAAGCGCCGCAATTCCTAGAGCCAACCAGGCCAGGATCGAAAGGCTGCCACCGAAGGGAGCCACACCGAGAGCCTCCCCGCGCAGGGCTCCCAGGTAGACGTCGCCACAGAAAAGGATGGCGCCGAGGAGCATAGCCAGACCCGCCAGACGGCCCAAGAGGTTGGGATGACGATGGCTGAGAAAACCTTGGGTAATTAACCCGAATCCGGCGATGAACTGCTGGTCGAGACCTCGGCCGAAGGCTTGATAGGCATGTTCATCGAGCTGCGTGGTGAGTCCGTGGGCATACCAGGCCGACAGGCCAACGGCGATTGCCACCAGGAGGGCACCCAGAGCAAAACTGAGGCGGGGTAGGAATGACACGAGGGATAGGATAATGTCCACGCCGGTGATTGGGGGAGTAGCCCAACGGCAGAGGCAGAGGACTTAAAATCCTTCCAGTACGGGTTCGAATCCCGTCTCCCCTACCACCCCTATCTCCGCGCCGATTCCCTTGTTGTGGCGCGTGAATTCTGGGAGAATGTCCGGCTCTTGCGCGCATGTGGCGCGCTTAGAAAAGATGCAGCAGACCGCCACCGAGGCAGATTCCGACATGGATAAGCCCAAGGACCTCCTCACCTCTACCGACAGCCGTACCGGCAACACTTTCGAGTTGCCGATCACCGACGACACCATCCCCGCCATCGACCTGCGAGCGATCAAGGTCAACGAAGGTGATTTCGGGATGCTTTCGTACGACCCCGGCTTGACCAATACCGTCATCGGACGCAGTTCCATCTGCTTCATCGATGGCGATAAAGGCATCCTGGAATACCGTGGATACAGCATTGAAGAGCTGGCTTCCAAGGGCACTTACCTGGAGATCTGCTGGTTGGTCCTGAACGGCGAGTTGCCGACGGCCTCCGAACTCGACCTGTTCGAAGCCGAAGTGCGTGCCGAAACGATGATCCCTGAGAACATCGAGAAGCTCACCGCGGCGATGAACCCGGAGATGCACCCGATGTCGATGCTGGAGGCCGCCCTTGCTGCACTCGGCGGCGAATTCCCGGAAGCCGATGAAGTGTTGGATGCGGAAGTGCGTCATCAGCAGATCATTCGCTTGGTCGCCCTGACTCCGATCCTCGCAGCTCTTGGCCATCGTCATCGCGAAGGTCTGGGGCCGGTCGAAGTGAAGCCGGAGTTGTCCTATGTCGGCAACTTCCTGCACATGTTGTTGAGCACCGATGATCGTGAGGCCGCTCTGCCTCCGGTCCTTGAGAAGGCCATGGATGCTTTGCTTGTCCTACACGCGGAGCACGAGCAGAACTGTTCGGCCAACGCCGTGCGCGCAGTCGGAAGTTCGCATGTGAACCCCTATTCTGCGGTTGCCGCAGGAGCTGCAGCCTTGCACGGCCCACTGCATGGTGGCGCCAACCAGGCGGTGCTCGAGATGTTGGATACGATCGACAGCGTCGAAGATGTTCCAGCATTCTTGGAGTCCTGCAAGAACGGAGAGCGTCGCCTGATGGGCTTCGGTCACCGTGTCTACAAGAACTACGATCCACGCGCCAAGGTCATCGGTGACCTCGCGGGTGAAGTATTCGCGGTTTCCGGCCCGAACCCGAAACTCGAGATCGCGCGCGAACTTGAGCGTTTGGCCGTAGAGGATCCATACTTCGCGGAGCGCAAGCTGTTCCCCAACGTCGACTTCTACAGCGGCTTGATCTACGCCGCGATGGGATTCAAGCCACGGATGTTCACGGTGTTCTTCGCCGTCGCACGCATGATCGGCTGGGTCTCCCACTGGGAGGAGATGATGGCGGATCCAAAGACCCGCATCGTGCGTCCGCGTCAGATCTACACCGGCTACGATCGCCGGTCGTGGGTCCCGATGGACCAGCGCTAGGGGTTCTAGCGCTTCGGCAGTAACTCCAAGACCGCTTCGGTCATGGCGGTGACGCCTGTCCGGATCGAACCTTCCGGTTCCGGCGCGAAGGCGGAGTTGTGCGTGCCAGCCAAAGGAGCTCCCCCATCCTGGGCGGCTTGCCATTGGGCCTTCGGCGCGACCCCCAACCAGAAGATGTAGCTCGGACAACCTGCAGCCGGTCCATAACGTCCGAAGTCTTCGCCACCCATGATGGCGGGCACGGGGATCACGGCATCTTCCCCGAGGACCTTCTTGAATCGTGCATCGATGCGTGCGACGAAATCCGGATCGTTGTAGGTGGCCGGAGTGAACTCGCGCTCGCTGACTTCGACGATCGGCATCAAGTCATCCGGGAAACCGGCAGCCTTGGCTTCTCCGAGTGCCGTGCGCTTGATCGCATCCAGGACGAGGCGTCGGATCTCGGGCTTGTAGGAACGCACCGTGATCTTGAGCTCCGCGACATCCGGGATGATGTTGTGCTTGGCGCCTCCGTGAAAACTGCCGACCGTGACAACAGCATCTTCCACGGGAGGAACCTCACGACTGACGATCGTCTGCAATCCCATCACGATCCGGGAAGCCAAGACAATCGGATCATGTGTGACATGAGGTGTGGAGCCATGCCCACCCTTGCCGGGCACCGTGATATCGACGGAGTCGACATTGCCTAAGGCATAACCGGGGCAGCTACCGATGGTGCCGACGGCCAGCTTGCCGTCGACATGCAGAGCGAGGCAGAAATCGGGTTTGGGAAAGCGTTCGAGCAGGCCGTCGTCCAACATGGCCTTGGCCCCCGCGCCACGTTCTTCAGCGGGCTGGGCGAGGAATACCAGGGTGCCGGACCAATGTTCGCGATGCGATGCCAGATAGGCCGCCGTGCCAGCCCAAACCGTCATGTGCATGTCGTGGCCGCAGGCATGCATCACCGGGACTTCTACGCCATCATCATCGGTGGTGGTCACTTTGCTCGCATAAGGCAGTCCCGTGCGCTCTGGGACCGGCAGGGCGTCCATATCGGCACGCACCAGCACCGTCGGCCCTTCCCCATTCTTCATCACGCCGACCACTCCCGTGCCGCCGACTTGGCTGGTCACCTTGAAGCCAGCCTCCACCAACTGGGCAGCCATGGTCTTGGCGGTCTCGACCTCGTGGAAGGACAACTCCGGATTAGCGTGCAGATGCCGATAGAGTTCCTGCAGCCGTTCCAGCTCCGCCGCCTCCCAGGAATGAGATGCCCCCTCCGCCGGTTCCTGGGCCGTGGTCGGCGCGACGCTGAGGATGATGGCAAGGAGAGTCAGGAGCAGGTTCTTCCGGAACATGCGTCTCAGCATAC
>JBMYYH010000156.1:0-3930 GCA_049609225.1 Planctomycetota bacterium
GGCGGTCGGGGTGCGAAGAGGCCATAAGGAAAAGACGAGCTCCCACTGGGAACTCGTCCTTCATCTTAGCGGGTTCTATTTCGCTTTCCGGAGAGTTCTCCAAGTCCAGAAGAACAGACAGGTGTTGATCAACAGACCAAAGCCAGGGCGGACGTAACCACTCATGGTCGTTTCTATCACTTGGTCCATCATCGAGGAATCCAATGCAGGATTGCCGGAATCATAGTTTGGGACCAACATCGAAGTGCTGCCTGCATTCATCCAAGACCACGTCGCTACGAACAAGCAATAGAGAGTCATCAGGAATCCAACCAGACTGATTCGCTTCGCATAGACGGTGCGCACCGGGATCATGCCCTTCAGCTGAAGTCCTGCAATCACGGCAACGGCAAAGGCCAGCAAGGTTATGAACCCCAGAGGCACGTCGATCCAGAAGATTTCGATGGTGCCCGACGAGATGTTCCAAGGGACGGCACCGATCATCGGGTGCATCAAGTCACCCCAAGGCAGGAAGGAGAGTGCCGAAATCAGCAGACCTCCAACCATGGATTTCACCAACACAGGATCCGGACTTTCTGCCGCAACTGCAGCTGCAGGGCTTGCAGTCCTCTGAGGTGCAGGATCACCCTTCGGAGCAGCCTCTCGCACCGGCACCGCCTTCCGCTCCGGCGCCCCAAGATCCTCCTCCATATCCATCGCCTGCTGATACCGACGTTCCGGATTCGGCTCCAAGGACTTCAGCACCACTTCATCCACATGCTTGCTCACCTCCACTTCCTCCGACGGCAGCGGGAAGCGTCCTTGCGGAAGGTTACCGGTCAGCATTTCATAAAACACCACACCCAAGCTGAACAAGTCCGCGCGATGATCCACGCGGTCCGGATCGCGCAACTGCTCTGGCGCCATGTAATGCGGCGTTCCCAAAGCCTGTTCGGTGCCGGTCAAGCTGATATCCGACGCATCCGGATGCACCATCCGCGCCAAACCGAAGTCGGCAATCCTCACACGCCCATCATTCCCGAGCAGGATATTCTCCGACTTGATATCCCGATGCACCAATCCTTGTCCATGCGCATAACGCAGTCCCTCGCAGATCTGCGGCAGGATCTTCAACGCGGCATCCGGCCTCAAGCTGCCATCGCGCAACCGTTCACGCAGGTTCGCACCTTCGACGTATTCCATCACGATGAAATACAGGCCGTCGACCTCGCCGAAATCGTGCACCACCACCAGGTTGGGGTGTTGCAGTTTCGCCAGGCTGCGCGCTTCCCGCAGGAATCGCTCGCCGAAGGCTGGATCCGCCGCATCCAACTCCGTCGGCAGCACCTTGATCGCGACGACACGATCCAAGCGCAGGTGAATCGCCTTATAGACCGCGCCCATGCCACCCTGACCAATCAGGGACAGCACTTCGAAGCCTTCCAGGGCGGCGTCGAGCTCGTTGGGCGTGGGGGGCGTAAAGCTGGATTTGCCAATCCGACTCGCCGAGGTCTGATGCGCCGCAGCACGTAGCAAACACTGCGGACAACGTCCGGCGGGGGTGCCTTCGGGAAGGGGGGATTGGCAGGTTGGGCAGTGATTTTGGTGGTTCATGTTTTTGTCTCCACCAGGGCTAACGGAAAGTGCACATCGGCGTTACAGCTAGCCCGAAGAAAGTGAGGAAAGGAGATCCTGCAGCTCGTGCTCGACCTGATCCTCGGAGGGATCTTCCAGCGTATCCGCGATGCAGCTGCGGATTCCGCTGCGATAACGCCCGCGCAAACGGTGCAGAGCCACGCGCACCGCCCCCGCTTTGCGCCCCAACTTCGCCGCCAACTCCTCATAAGGAGGGGCCGTGTGCTCCGCAAGATAGTCACGCAGCTCCTCGAACAGGTCGGATTGATCGCGCTTGGCGTAATCCTTGGCCAGCTGCTCCATCGCCAAGTCGAGCAAGCTCATGGTCCAGTCCCGCAGGAACAACTGTTCTGGCGCTGCACCATCGGCACCGCCCGCGGCAAAACGCGTTTCGCCTTCTTCCTCCAGCAAGGAGGCATGTTTCCACGCACCACCTCGCTTCTGCGCCTTGGCCGCCTCGCGCACCTTGGAGGTGTAGAAGCGAAAGGAGGTCAGCAGGAAGTTCCGGAAACGTCCGCGGTCTGGATCGGCGACGGCGAGGGCGTCGCGGTGGAGCAGATCGAGGAAGAAGCCCTGCACATGGTCCTGCGCATCGGCCGAAGTCTGGCCCTGACGTCGGGCGAAGGCATAAAGGGGGTACCAATAGCTGCGGCAGAGGTCGTCGAGGGCGGGCGGTTGCTCCTCGCCCTCACGCACGGCGCGCTGGATCAAGCTCCAGCGGGTGGTGAGGAACGCGGAATCGCCAACCGGTTCAGACATGGCGGATTCTAGGTCCGCGCAACTAGAATCCCCGCCATGATCCGCGTCAACCTCGGTGAAGACCTGCCCGCTGAAACCCTCGCAGCCATTGCCCGTGGCGAAGAGGTCAAGCTCGTGTTCGGGCGGGATGCTCAACAACGCGTCAAGAAGGCTCGCGCCACGGTCGACGCCATCGTCGCCAAGGGTGCGCCGGTCTATGGCGTGAATACTGGCTTCGGCGCGCTCGCGAAGGAGCGGATTTCGCCGGAGGATACGGGCACGCTGCAGAAGAACCTGTTGCTCTCCCATGCTGTTGGCGTCGGCCAGGATCTGCCGGCGGAAGTGAAGCGCTTGGCTTTGATCTTGCGCATCCACTCGCTGTGCCGCGGCGTTAGCGGTGTACGCCCGAAGGTCGTGCGTTGGTTCATGGATCTGATCCACAGCGGTTGGCTGCCGCGCGTACCGGAGCAAGGCAGTGTGGGTGCTTGCGGCGACCTCGCGCCTCTGGCGCATCAGGCGCTGCCGATCGTGGGTGCTGGTGAAATGGTTTCGCCCACTGGCAAGGTCATGTCGACCAAGGCCGCGTTGAAGAAGATCGGCATGGAGCCGTTGGAACTCGCCGCCAAGGAAGGCATCGGCCTGATCAATGGTGTGCAGATTTCCAATGCCATCGGCCTGGTGAGTTGGGCACGCATGCGCGACCTCAGCATCACCGCCGATATCGCAGGCGCACTATCCGTCGAGGCATTGCATGGTAGTCATGCACCTTTCGATGCTCGCGTGACGGCGGTTCGCCCGCACCGGGGTGCCGTCGATACCTCCTGGAACCTGCGCAAGCTGCTGGCGAAATCTGAAGTCAAGAAATCCCACATCGGTTGCGACCGCGTGCAGGATCCGTATAGCTTCCGCTGCATGCCTCAGGTCCACGGCGCCGCGAAGGACGCCTTGGTGTACCTCGGCGATGCACTCATCCTCGAGGCCAACTCCGCCACGGATAACCCGATCGTGTTCCCGGCCAAAGGTGACTCGATTTCCGCTGGTAACTTCCATGGTCAGCCGATCGCGCTGCCGCTGGACTTCGCTGCCAATGCCTTGTGCTCTTGGGGCAACATCTCCGAGCGCCGCGTTAGCACCTTGATCCACCCTGCCATGTCCGGTCTGCCCGCCTTCCTCACGCCGAAACCTGGTTTGAGCAGTGGCCTGATGATTCCGCAGGTAGTGGCCGCCGCTTTGGTGAGTGAGAACAAGACCCACGCGCATCCCGCCAGCGCCGACACGGTTACGACTTCCGCCGATCAGGAAGACCATGTCTCGATGGCCAACTTCGCCGCGCGCAAGTTGGAGATCGCGCTGCAGAACACCGAACGCGTGCTCGGCATTGAGCTTTACACAGCCGCCCAAGGACGTGAGTTCCATCGCGACCTGAAAGCCGGCACCGGCGCGCAGGCTGCTTATGAGTTCATTCGTAAGAACATCCCAGCACTAGGCTCCGACCGTTACATGGGGCCAGAACTCGATCGCATGACCGAGTTGGTCGCTTCTGGCGCCATCCGCAGTGCGGTCGAAAAGAAAACCGGC
>JBMYYH010000157.1:0-3871 GCA_049609225.1 Planctomycetota bacterium
CGCAACATCGGGTTCCCTGTGAGCTCGTACCAGGCGTCGGTCGAGGAATGGGATGTACCCATCATCGAAGAGCGTCTGCGCAAGGGTGGCTTGCTCAAGGACGAGTCCGATGAGTCCGCTTCTGGCGGTTCCAAGAAGAAGGGCGGCGGCGGCGATGGTGGTACCACCTCGTGGGCCGACCTGATGCAATCGGCCAAGACCGCGCCTGCCGCGGACGAAGCCGAGGAAGTGGAAGAGCCCACTCCCGAAGCTGCTCCTGAACCGGAACCCGAAGTCGTCCCCGAGGTCGCTGAACCTGTGGCTGAAGTCGTCGAGGAGACTCCGGTCGCGGAAGTCGTCGCAGAGACGCCTGCTGCAGAAGAGCCGGTCGCGGAAGAAGCTCCCGTCGAAGAGGTGATTGCCGAGCCGGTTGCTGAGGAAGCTCCGGTCGAAGAGGCACCAGCCGTCGTCGCCGAAGAGGTCGTCGCGGAACCCGAAGTTGCGGAAGAAGCACCTGCCGAAGAGGCCCCAGCGGCACCTGCCGCGGAAGAGGCCCCTGCTGCAGAGCCTGCTCCGGAGCCGACTCCCGAGCCCGCCCCGGAACCGACTCCTGCACCGGAGCCCGCCCCCACTCCGACCCCGACCAAGGGCAAGGATGGTGGTGAAGAAACTCCGACCAAGAAGGTCGCCAAGGCCAAGCCGCCAGAAGCACCGCCTACGCCGAAGCCGAAGCGCGCCGCCACCCGTGTGGGCCGCATCGACCTCGCTGCGCTTGGCCTAATCAAGACGCAACAAGCCGAGCGTAAGCGCGGCAGCACCTTCACCGACCTGCGCGATAAGGAAAGCCAGCGTCGTCGTGAGATGCGTCAGAAGCAGCGCGAACGTCAACGCGATCGTCGCCAAGGCAAGCTGCGTCCGAAGCAGGTTTCCACCATCGGTCGTAAGGGCGATGTGGTTCTGCAACTGCCGGTTACCGTCAAGTCGTTCTCGGCTGGCACCGGCATCGCCGTCAACCACGTGATCCGCAAGTTGATGCGGATGAGCGTGATGACCAACATCAACACCGTCCTCGACGAAGAGACCATCGAGGTCCTCGCCGACGACTTCGGCGTCCCCATCAGCATCAAGGCTGAGACCGACATCGAGCGCGAGTTGATGGGCGAGATCATGGGATCGCGTCACGCAGTCCAAGAGGATTCTCTCGCCGACCGCGCACCTGTGATTGCCTTCATGGGTCACGTCGACCACGGCAAGACTTCGCTGATTGACGCCATCCGCACCGCCCGCGTTGCCAACAAGGAAGCGGGTGGCATTACCCAGCACGTCGGCGCTTATGTCGCCGAGCTGGAGAACAAGCAGAAGATCACCATCCTGGATACTCCAGGTCACGAAGCCTTCACCGCCATGCGTAAGCGTGGTGCGCAAGCTACCGATGTCGCGGTCCTCGTGGTCGCTGCTGATGATGGCGTGATGCCGCAGACCGAGGAAGCCGCCGCGCATGCTCGTTCCGCAGGGGTTCCCATCATCGTTGCCATCAACAAGATCGACGCCCCCAACGCCAACCCTGACCAAGTGCGTTCGCAGTTGGCCGGTATCGGCATCCAGTCCGAGGACTGGGGTGGTGACGTCGGTATGGTCGAAGTTTCCGCGCTGAAGAAGCAAGGAATCGACACTCTGCTCGAGCGCGTGTTGCTCGAGGCGGAAGTGCTCGGCCTCAAGGCTCACGCCAAGGGCGATGCCATGGGTATCGTGCTCGAAGCCAAGCTCGAGAAGGGCAAAGGCAAGGTCGCTTCGGTGCTCGTCCAAGACGGCACCTTGAAGGTCAAGGATGTGGTCCTCGCGGGGCACACCTTCGGCAAGATCCGCCTGATGTTCGACCACAACGGCAAGCCTCTGAAGGAAGCCGGCCCCTCCACCCCGGTGGACCTGCTCGGCCTCGATGAGTTGCCTGCAGTCGGCGAGACCTTCTACGTGATTGGCGACATCAAGTCGGCCAAGGCTGTGGCTGAGAAGCGCACCTTGCACAAGAAGGAAATCGAGATGTCGAAGGGTGCAGGCGTCACGCTCTCGAACCTGTTCGAGAAGATCGACGAATCCAATGCTCAGCGTTTGCGTCTGGTCGTCAAAGCAGATGTGCAGGGCTCCTTGGAAGTCATCAAGCAGTCGCTCGCCGAGCTTTCCACGGAAGAAGTCATTGTGGATGTCATCCACAGCGGCATCGGTGGCATCACCGAAACCGATGTGACCCTCGCCGAGACCGCCGAAGCCATCATCTGTGGCTTCCACGTGGTTCCGGAAGGTAAGGCGCGCAAGGAAGCCGAACGCGTCAAGGTCGAGATTCGTCGCTACGAGGTCATCTACGAACTGCTCGAGGATATCGAGAAGGCCGTGGTTGGCATGTTGGCACCGGATACCGTCGAGAATGTCATCGGCCACGCCGAAGTGTTGGATGTGTTCCGCAGCTCGCGCTGGGGCACGATCGCCGGTTGTCGGGTCACCGATGGCTCGATCAAGCGCGCTTCCAACGCACGTCTCATCCGCGATGGCAAGATCATCTACCAGGCACCGTTGGCCTCGCTGCGCCACTTCAAGGACGATGTCCGTGAGGTCGCTGAAGGCAACGATTGCGGTATCAAGATCGAGAACTTCGAGGACATGAAGGTCGGAGACGTCATCGAGGCCGTCGAGGTCGTCGAGATCGAACGGACCTTGGAAGACATCAAGGCCGAGGAAGCCAAAGCCGCCGAGCAGGCCTAAGCGATGGCCAGCGAGCGGCGTCAGGCGCAGATCGCTAAGCGCATCCAGCAGAAGATCTCCGAACTCCTGCTGCATGAGATTCGTGACCCCCGGATTGGTTTCGTGACCATCACGGGGGTGACCATCACCCGCGACCTCACGGTTGCTAAGGTGCGGTGGTCCGTCTTGGAGCCGAAGGAAAAGAGTCGGGTGGAGCATATGTTCCGCCACGCGAACTCCTTCCTGCGCCGGGAAGTGGCACGCGAGATTAACATTCGCTCTGCCCCTACCCTGCAATTCGAGTTCGATCAGGGCCTGGCAGCTGCCGCCCGCATCGAAGAAGTGCTGCGCAAAGTGCTACCGCCTGAGGAGCGCGGCCCGGATGTCCCCCCGGCCGACCCCAGTCGGAACGATGACTGAAGCACCGCGACGTCTGCGTCGCGCGGAAGCCGTGCTGCAGCAACGCTGCGGACGGATTCTCTTGGTCCTGGAACGCTGCACGGACATCCATAATCATGCAGCGGTCTTACGTACCGCCGAAGCCTTCGGCTTGGTCCATGTGTGGTTGGTCGATCACGATCCCGAAACGGCCGAAGAGTTCAACAAGTCCATCACCAAGGGTGCGCATCGATGGATCAGCCTACGCCGTTTCCCGGATGCGGAGTCTTGCCGGGACGGCCTGCTCGCAGAAGGTTGGGAAATTTGGGCAACGGATCTAGGCGCCAAGGCAGTTCCCGCAACCCAGGAGCATATGCTGCCCTTCCCGGAGAAACTGGCGGTGGTGCTTGGGCGGGAGTCCGATGGCGTCAGCCAGGTCATGCTGGAGGCCGCTGCGAAGCGTGTCTACCTGCCGATGTGGGGCTTCACCGAGTCCTTCAACCTGTCGGTGGCGACCGGTCTGGTGCTGCAGCGCCTGTTCGATGTGTGCCCCGAAGCGCATGGCTCCTTGAGTGAGGCGGAGAAGCAGGCATTGCGGGAATCCTGGTACCGCAGTCTGGGTGGTGAGAAGTGGGAAGAGCGTTATGGCCAGTGGTTGGAAAACCCGCCGGAGCCGCTGGAGACTTCCCGCGCCGACCCCGAGACCCGACGCCCGCGGATGCCCAAGAAGTTGGCGAAGCGTTTGGGCGTGGATCTACACGCGCCGCGGGAATAGCCG
>JBMYYH010000158.1:0-3854 GCA_049609225.1 Planctomycetota bacterium
GTCTGTGTAGAAGTGGCTTAGGTCCTGCGCCAAATTCCGGCCTGCCAACGCCCACGCACCAGACGCTGTTCTAACTGCAATCCCTCCTGTGCAAAGACCTGGGCGGTATCTTGCCAAGCCGTATCGAGGATGCCGCCGGCGAAGATCAAGCCGCCTGGCTCCAGAAGGCGCACCAGATCCCGCGCCCCTTCCTGCAGTAGATCGGCCACCAAGTTCGCCATCACCGCAGGCCAGGTGCCCCGCACGGTGTCGTAGCCGCCACGCCAGAAAGTGCAGGCATCCCCCACGCCATTGAGGTCTGCCGTTTGGGTGGCCTGCCGGGCGCTGGCCACATCAGGATCCATGCCGACGACCTCCTTCACCCCGGACAAAGCCGCAGCAATCGCCAAAATGCCCGAGCCCGTGCCGACGTCGAGTAGACGGCTTGGAGGGCTGTCCTTGCACCATTTGCGCAGGACTTTCAAGGCAAGGCGGGTGCTGACATGGCCGCCGGTACCGAAGGCGGAGCCTGCAATCAGAGTCAGTGGCTGGTCGGTGGGGCGCAGGGAATACAGACTTTGGTCGTGGAATTCGGCAAAAACGGCGAATTGCGCGCAGCGATACGGGCGCCATTGGGCACGCCACAGGACTTCGGGATCCACCTCGTGGTCGTCGTGCGCTTCTTCCTGGAACCCACAGGACTCTGCGGGGATGCCGAGCAAGGTGAACCAGGTGGACAACTGTTCGCGCAAGGCTGGGAGTTGTTCCTCCGCAAGCACCACGCGGACCTCGCAAGCTTTGCGCGGATCGCCCGGGTCGGTGACCAAGGCGCCGTGATCGAAGCGGACTTCCGAAACCGCGGAGCCAAAACCATGCTCTTCCAGAAGGGAGAGCAAAGTTTCATCCCACATGCGCGGGAGGAAAATGCGCACGAGACTCTTGCCCTCGGACTTGGCGGGCTCGGCTGCGTCAGAAGCAGTGATGGCCTTACCATACCTATCCATGGCGACGTCGCACCGAACTCGAAAGCGGAATCCGGATTTCCCTACGCGCGAAAGCTTGACCGCGCGTCGTGCGCGAGCGGAAGAGGTGATTGCTGGTTTGCGCCGGGCATATCCCGATTCGAAGACCGCGCTGGATTGGGAGACTCCATTCCAGTTATTGATCGCGACGATTCTGTCGGCGCAGTGCACGGATGTGCGGGTCAACAAGGTCACGCCAGAGCTGTTCCGGCAATACCCGGATCCCATGACGATGGCGGAGGCAACGCAAGAGCAGTTGGAAGAGTTGGTGCGCACGACCGGCTTCTTCCGCAACAAGGCGAAGAACCTCTTGGCGACGGCGGTTCGCTTGCGCGATGCCTTCGCCGGCGAAGTGCCGCAGACCATGGAGGAGTTACTGACCTTGCCTGGAGTCGCGCGGAAGACGGCGAACTGCGTGTTGGGTACGGCATTCGGCATCAAGGTTGGGGTGGTGGTGGATACGCATGTAGGGCGCATCGCGCGGCGCATGGGATTCACGTCGGCGCAGGATCCGGTGGCGGTGGAGCGTGATCTGGTGAAGATGTTCCCGCAGGAGGACTGGGTGTATCTGAGTCACTCCTGGATCGACCATGGCCGTGCGGTTTGCACTGCGCGGACGGCGCGGTGTAGCGGATGTTCGTTCGCGGATATCTGCCCGCAACGGGTGGAAGGGCGTTCGCTGTAAGGGGTTAAGTCTGTTCTTGGGGTTAGTCCCGGCCGCTGCTCGCCAGTTGACGTACACTGGCAAACACGGGTATACTATGGAGATGGGCAGCAGCCCCGACACCTTCGACATCACCGAACTGGCACGTCTTGCAGGCGTCAGCGCGCGGACCATCCGCTATTACGGTGAGCTCGACCTGCTCAAGGCCACTTCGCGTGGTCCGGGCGGGCGTCGGCAATATGGTGCGGATGCTGCCGAACGCCTGCGCTTCATCAGTCGACTCAAAGCACTCGGGCTCACGCTTGAGGAAGTCGGCGAGTTGAACCGCAGTTTCGACGTCGGAGCGACTCCAGCCATGCTTGAGCATCTGGATGAGCTGTTGGCCGCGCGCCAGGCCGACGTCGCCGAGAGGATCCGCGAACTGCGCGGCCTCGAAACCGACCTCCAGGATTACCGCGACCGCATCCGCAACAAACCACGCAACGAACAGACTCCATCATGAGCACTTCGACCGAGACCGACGCCGCCAAGAAGGCGTCCTTCCAGACCAAGCACAAGCTGCGTTTCGTGACCGCAGCTTCCCTGTTCGACGGCCACGATGCCGCGATCAACATCATGCGTCGTATCCTGCAGCAGGAAGGCGCGGAAGTCATTCACTTGGGGCATAACCGTTCGGTCGAGGAGATCGTCGAAGCGGCGATTGCGGAAGATGCGCAAGGCATCGCGATCAGTTCCTATCAGGGTGGTCATGTCGAGTACTTCCAGTACATGGCCGACTTGTTGAAGGAGCGTGGTTGCCCGCACATTCGCGTCTTTGGCGGCGGCGGCGGCACCATCACCGACTCGGAGATTCGCGGGCTGCATGAGTACGGCGTCGAGCGCATCTATTCGGTGGAAGACGGTCGCTTGATGGGCTTGGTCGGCATGATCCAGGACATGATGCAGCGTGCCGACTTCAGCACCATTGAAGTGGATGCGGCTTTCCCGGAAGGCACCCAAGGGCGCAATGCTCCGGCGCTCGCGAAGGCCATTACTTTGATCGAGAAACTGCATGGCGAAGATGCCGGTGACGAGGCTGCAGCGCGTCTGCTCGACATTCGTCAGAAGCTTCAGACCCAAGCACCCTCCCCCGCCGCATTGGTGGTTGGCATTACCGGTACCGGTGGTGCTGGCAAGTCTTCGCTTACCGATGAATTGGTAAGGCGCTACCTCGACCGCTTCCCGGATCGTTCCGTAGGCATCCTTTCCGTGGACCCATCCCGACGTCGGACCGGCGGCGCCTTGTTGGGTGACCGCATTCGCATGAATGCCGCGAAAGGTCCGCGAGTGTTCCTGCGTTCGATGGCCACGCGTCGGGCGAACCTCGCGACTTCCGAGTCGGTGCGTGATGCCCTGTTGGCGATGCGCGGTGCAGGACATGATCTGTTGCTGCTGGAGACTGCGGGCATTGGCCAGAGCGATAGTGCTGTCACGGATCTCTGCGATCTTTCTCTGTACGTGATGACGCCCGAGTTCGGCGCTCCGACGCAACTCGAGAAGATCGACATGCTCGACTACGCCGATGGTGTGGTCCTGAACAAGGCAGACAAGCGTGGTGCGGAAGATGCACAACGCGAAGTCGCAAAGACCTATCAGCGCAACCGCAACCTCTTCGAGACCCCCATCGAAGAGATGCCGGTGTTCCTGACTGCCGCAAGTCGTTTCGGCGATGTTGGAGTCGACCGCCTGTTCCAATGGTTGATGACCACCATCGACGGTCGATGTGAGCGTGATTGGAATCCTGGCGAAGCGATCGAGCGGAATCAGGAGATCCCGACGGTCGTGCCTTCGGATCGCACGCGTTATCTTGCCGAGATCGCGTCGGCGGTGCGCAAGCACAAGAAGGACACGCGCTTCCATGCTGAGTTGGCAGGACGCGCCGATGCGTTGCGTCGGAGTTTGATCGAGTTCGGCGACACGGTGCCGCCGTTGGAAGAGGATTATGCTGCGGATGCACTGACCGATGCTTCCGTGGATGCAACGGTGCTGGTGCTGCGTCAGCGTTATCACGAGGTCGTCGGCGAGATGGATCGCGATTTGCGCAAGCGCTTGGCCGCATGGGCCGAGACCAAAGCGAACTATGCTGCGGATGAGTTCACCTATCAGGTGCGTGGGAAAGACATCCATGTGCCAGCGCAGCACCTGAGTCT
>JBMYYH010000159.1:0-3784 GCA_049609225.1 Planctomycetota bacterium
CTTGGCCAAGTCAAAAAAGGATCCGGATCTGCAGAAGGTCGCCCTGTTTGCGTTGGGCGGTCAGGTGGAACAGAAATCGGTGGTGAAGCTTCTCACGGAAACCTTGGCTGAAGGCAGTGCGGTGCAGCAGCAAGCTGTCCTTCTGGGCATCGCTTTCTTCCGCAATGACTCTCTAGCGCCCCTATTGGAGCCTCTCGAAGCTTCTGCCGACGCCCTCGACCCCGAGACCAAGGAGTGTCTGGAGGTTGCCCAGGCGGTATTGGCAGGAGAAGGGTTGTCCGGCCACGCGAAACGGATTCAGGACCTGCTCGGCGGCACGATTGAGCGCCAGCGGTTTTTCTCGAATCCGGGTTAATCCACCCTCGGGGGGGGGCTTTCGAGCCCGATAACGGTGTAGAAGTGCCTTTGAGCGGTTGCGCTCAAGAAGTGTCTAGGTGCGGGACGAAAAGTCCTTGGGAATCCTCCTGTGGATTCACCCCCCCGACTCACCAAGACACTTCATCATGACTTCCAATTCTCGCAGGGGCCTCCTGATTGGCTCCCTTACCCTGCTCGCCGCATCCTGCGGAAGTAGCTCTGATTCTTCCGGCGGCGCCATTGTTGGCCTATCGATGCCGGACGCAATGGATCTCGTCGGCATCGACGCGACTACTGCCGGTTCCTCTGTCGCCGCGGGCGCCACAGTGAACCCAGCTGTGACCTTCCCGGCCGCCAGCGATTACAACACCGATGAAGTCCATGCCTATATGTGGGATGAGACTACCGAGCCGCTCGACATCATCAACGACATCCTGACCTCCGTGGGTCAGACCCGCGCCGACCTGTTCGTCAACCAAGGTGCCTATATCGCCCTGGTTGAGGAAGTTGGTGGTGGTGATGATGGTGGTACATCCGACACCGGCCAGTCCAGCGCCGGCAATGCCACCGCCCTTGAGCCTTGGATCCTGAACTCCACGCGCGCCACGGCCACATCGCCGCAGATCGTGCGTTTCTGGATCAGTGAAGAAGATGACTACGGCCCTGGTGGCGTCGTCAGCAGCACCATCTTTGGCCGCGCCTCGATCGCGGAGGAGCCTTCGGCCTCCAACCCTTATGGTGACTTCTCGATGGACTTCGGCTTCATCAACGATTCCGACGACTCCCTCATGCAGCGCGGTAGCCTGCGCACCACTTCCGCAGGTGGCGGCCAGCTTGGCTTCACCTTCATGATGGAAGACGTCGCCGGTATCTTCGGTGACGACACCCGTGTTGCGGTGCAGACCAACGCCGACCAGACCACCGGTATCGCGCACATGGATGTGCCGAACCATGGTGCATCCGGCGGAGCCCCCACCACCACGCAGTTCACCCTGGCCTACAACGAGGATTACTTCCTGCGTTCGGACGGCACCAACACCGAGCTGCTCGACCGCAACAGCTTCGTGCGCAACACCTGGGGCTACAACCTCTACTACGCTGCCGATGGCAACGGCCACACGGCTGGTGAGCGCGTCGACATCGAAGGTGGTTTCCCCTTCATCTACGACAACAGTGGCACCAACGACTACGGTTGGGTGGATTACTGGGGTATCTGGACCGCAGATCCTTCCGCTCTGGTCGACGGCACCACCGTCACCCGTGACGATGGCACCGGCACCCAGAGCTACACCGTGCTGCGCGCCCCTGGCAAGCTAGTCAAAGTGACCAAGCGCGAGATTGCTCTTTCCGAGCTGGATGGTGAGGCCTTTGAATACTGGGATTGGATGACCGGGGAACAGTACCTGGTGCAATACACCCACGGCACCACCACCTTCACCAAGATCGCCGAGCGCGACACCGAGTCTTGGGAGTGGGAAGACCTGACCCCCACCGAGGATCTCACGATCAACGCGAATGAGTACTACGGCTTCTGGTCGCAGGCTCTGGGCGGCAGCCTCGACTTCATCGGCGGTGATAGCGCCATGATCGCTCGTGAGCAGACCTTCGTCAGTGGCGAAGACATCTTCAACGGCGGCAACTCGCTCACCCTCTACGGCATGAACGATTGCCTGCGCGCTGGCATCACCACCAACCAAGCGGAGACCGGCAACATCTTCATGACCGATGTCGTCGACCCGAACTTGGCGCATGAATACTCCTTCGTGAAGAGCTCACGCTCCTTGCAGTTCGGTGGCGTCGACGTTGGCCTTGCAGCCAGCGCCAACCCGACTTCGGGTAACTACACCTGGGGCATGCAGAGTGGTCCTCTTTCGGCCACCGACCCGGTCACCCTCGGCATCACCGATGCATGGGAGATGTGGGACCTCAGCGAGTACTACTACTACGAGACCGGCCCGAACGAATGGAACCAGTTCGCGACCCTGATCACTTCTGGCGGCGACCCGGTTCAGTTCGATAGCCCCATCAGCTTCATGTACACCCACGCCACCGCCAACGATGCGGATGACGACGCCACCCACGACGGCAAGAAGATCTTCCTGACCTACGGTGGTGAGCGGAACCTCTGGGGCATCCCAGGTGAAGAAAAGGACACCGACAACGATGGCAACGGCGACCGCTGGTACCCACTGTTCTCGCTGAAGGATGGCACCGTTCTTGGTCCGACCGGAACCGAGTTTGTGGTCAAGGCTGTCGACATGGAACTGTTCATGACCGTGTCTACCGACCCCATCCCGACGGCTCTGCAAACCGCCCTTGATGGCGCCTCGAGCCTGACCCTGCCGAACCTGACTGGATGGACCGATCCGACCGGTGTGGCCAAGCCCACCGTGACCGACGAGCCAGCCGTGGTTGCAGGCGTCGTCCAGTAGTCTGACGGATTCCTTACCCCGGACGCTCTCAGAGCGTCCGGGGTAACTTCTTTTATGGAAGAGCTTTACGCCGCGCGCCTTAAATATCTCAAAAAGGTGGCGACAGGTCCGGTCACCGGCCCTAGACTGTTCCTGGAATAAACGACCGGAATGTACGGAAAAGCAACTGAATGTGGCATCGCCGCCTTGTCGCGACTTGCAGAAGTCTACGACGGTGGCGATACAAGACTCTCCGCCCAGGAGATCGCTCAGGAGCGAGGTCTACTCAAGCCCTTCGTTGGCAAGGTGTTGACCACTCTCTCCCAGGCGGGTCTGGTGAAGGGTTCCCGTGGTCCAGGGGGCGGCTTTACGTTGGCCAAGCCACCCGGTGAGATCAAGATCTTCGAGGTGTTCAAACTTTTCGAACGCGAGGAAGACAGCGATCTCTGTCCCTTTGGAGGAGGCGTCTGCGGCGTCGGCATCAACTGCGCGCTGCATGAGAAGCTCGCCAAAGTGCAAGATGCAGTCAATCACGTCCTGCATGAGACCACCTTCGAGGATTTCCGCGTCGCCGCGCAAGACGATGGCCTGCAGCCCACCCATCCGGAGCAGGTGGAAGGCCACCATCATCGCGAGACCTATCGCGCTCCCTACAAGCGCAAAGGTTTCCCATAAGCCGCAAGCGCGCGCAGCCTACTCAGTCAACGTCCGGATGGTTAACCCTCCGGACGTTCTCAATTCCACCGCATAGTGTTTGCCAGCAGCCAGCTTGATGAAGGGGGCTTCCCCATGCATCGCGCGTACCCCGCTTTGGCGGACGACTTCTGGATCCAAGGCGTAATCCCAGAAGTTTTTCCAAAGCTCCTGATGGAATGCCGGCGGCCCCGCTTCCGGGGTGTAGGCCTTCGGGTGTTGCCCGACGGCATCTAAAGGGAATCCATCGGAGGGATTCTGATGCTCCCCGAAGAGACGTCGGAAGAGCAGAAGGCTGCTGCCGCGAATGAGGTCGTGTTGTT
>JBMYYH010000160.1:0-3696 GCA_049609225.1 Planctomycetota bacterium
GTTACGGCCTTGTCGATCACCGCGCCCCATAAGCAAGAGGCGCAACAACTGGCCTGCACTTCGACGGAAGTTGCGGCAGCTTGTCAGGCTGCAAACCTCCTCATGCTGCAGGCTTCCACTGATGGTTGGTCCGCCGCCCATACCGACGGCCAGGGAGCCTTGGATGCGCTTCAAAATCGCGGCCTCCAAGATGCTTCCTCCATCCTCCTCATCGGCGCCGGCGGAGCCGCCCATGCCGTAGCTGCGGAAGCCATCGCGCGGGGCCACGCCGTCACCCTCACCAGTCGACGCCAACCGAATCCACCATGGCCTGGCACTCTTTGGCAGTCTTTCGAGGAAGTTCATCCCGCTGCCTTCGACGCCGTCATCCAAGCCACCCCCGTCGGCAGTCTGCACACACCCGGTCATCTCCTCGCCGGACAGCCGCCACGTGCGGGCGCCTTGGCCTTGGACATGGTGTATCACCCGCCCGTCACAGCATGGATGCTTACAGCCCAAAGCGCCGGCGCCGACGTCCTCCCTGGCACTTCCATGTTGGTGCATCAAATGGTTGCCCAACATCGCTTGGTCCTCCCTGCGTTGCCAGCTCCCTGCGCCCAATCCCTTGAGACCGCGCTGCAAACGCACCTGCAGGATCGCGCGCCCATCGTCTTGGTCGGCCTGCCTGCAAGTGGCAAGTCCACCCTCGGACAGGCGCTCGCGCAAACTCTCGGTCGCACCTTCCTCGATGCCGACGTCGTCCTGGCCCAACGCCATGGAACGACCCTCGCCGCATGGATCGCCTCCGACGAAGCCGCATTTCGTCAAGCAGAGGCCGATCTCTTGCGCGAACTCCTCGCCACTCCCCATGCCGTCATCGCGACGGGGGGTGGGGTGGTCGAGCGCCCGGAATCCGTCCGCCTGCTGAAGGATGCCGCTGGCGTGGTCTATCTCGATTGCCCCACCGACGTCCTCCTGGAGCGGCAACGATTGACGCCACGCCCTCGTCTACGGCCGGGAACTTTGGAGCAAGAGCTGCAATCTTTGCTCGAACAACGCGAACCGAGCTATCGCGACGTCGCCAACCTAGTCATTTCGACCAACGAGAAGGCCTCTTCGGGAGTAATGGAAATACTTCGTGGGTTTGGTTTGAAGGGAATCGCGAAAGGTTTCCGATAAACCTAGAGCCTTCATCCGTTAGACTGAGATTGTGTTCGCCCTACTGCTTTGTGTGCCCCTGCTAGCCCTTCAGGGGGGCGGTCCAGCACTACCGCAGAGTTTGGCGGAACAACCTGAGGCGGTTCAAGCTTGGGCCACCCTCGGAGATGCCAAGGCTGAGCCTGCTGCAAAGTCCGCCGCCGAGGGGATTCTGCTGGAGCAACTCGCGACCTTGGCGCCGGCCGATCGCTTGGCCTTCTTGATGGAAGCGGAAGGAGCGGAGTTGCTCTCCAACTTGCGCCCGACCTACCGCGCGATGGCGAAGGAGTGGCCCGCACTCGAGACCCGCATCCTCGAGACCTTGGTCCTGCCCGCCGGCCAAAACGATGTGCTCCTACGGGGTGCCATTCATGCCGCCGGCGACCTTGCCACTTCCAATGCTGCCTTGTTGGAACAGTTGGCCAGCTTGTTGGAAGCGCCGCAGTTCCATTCAGATGCGAGCCGCGCCTTGTATTCGCTCACCCGCAAGGAGTTCGGCAACCCCAAAGACTTCCATCAGTGGTGGGCCACGGCCAAGGAACGCGGGCGCGAAGCATGGCTCGAAGATGCCGCCGAAGCTTCCTATCAACGCGAACTCGATGATTGGCGCCGACGCCTTCAGAACGGTGGCCAACCCGCAGAGATTCTGGAAGGTGTGGTGCATCCTCTGCAGCAGGTCCGCTCGCTCGCCTATGTGGCTTTGCGCGGTTTGGATTTGGCTGGCTTGGATGAAGCCACGCGTGGCCAAGTCGCCCTCGCCTTGCGCAATGCGCTGCAACAAGAAAGTGATGCGCAGCTGCGGATCGAACTATTGGTGCTTGTGCCACAAGTCCTCGATTCTCGCGAGGCTTTGAAGCCTTTGTTGCACGCCCTGGAGTATGGGGTTCCGGTCGAGCGGGAAGCCGCTGCCCGTTATCTCCAATTCCTGCCCGATGAGATTGCCTGGGAAGGCATCCTGCGCGGCATTCAGGGGGCTTATCCCGCGGCCACTGAAGGTCCGAGTGGCCCGGTTCCCGTGCGTCTGGCCTTGTGGTCCGGGTTAGGTACCTTGATCTCGCGTGGCCCGGCCGCCGATCCAGCAGCCTTGGAACTGCAGATGATGGCTGCTCTTTCCACCGAGAACGAGCCTGCCGTCCGCGACTACATCCTTTCCGCAGTGGGTCGTTTCGGCAGTGCTAGTTTCCTGGAAATCCTGCATCCAATCGTCACCGATGTCGAAGGTGCCGAAGCCGATCGCAGTGATGCCCTCGTCGCCATGACCGACATCGTCTTGGCGCTTGGGGATGGGGCGCAGTTGTTGCCACTTTTGACCGCGATGCTGGATGACCTCAAGCCACAGGTGCGTTTGCGGACCATCGAGAGCTTGGGTCGCTTGGGGTTGCAGGAAGGCCCAGCGCTGTTGGTGAATCGTCTGCCCTTGGAAATGGAATCCGTGCTGCAGAAGAAGATCCTCGGCATCCTGGCGGCGAAGCCATACCCCGAGGTGGTAGAGGCCCTGGTTGCCTTCCAACCGACCAATGGTGTGAATGAATCCTATGGCCGTGCCCTGGTGGCGCAGGTCGGAGAGGATTTTGAAACCCTGAAGGTCGTCCACGAAGCCATGGCCCAACGTGGCTCCATTGACTTCGCCTTCCAGGTCGTCCGTAACTTCCCATCGGATGGCCTTTCTCCGGAGCAGGCTGCGGCCAAGGAACGGATCTATGCACGGGCCGTCTCCGAGCGTCTGTTGGTGGTCGGGGTGGAGAATGGCAATGCCATCTACGCCGATGATGCGGTGACCCTGTTGCGTCGCTTGAAGGAGGCCGAGCCAGAATCTCTGGATTGGCCCATCTACCTGGTCGAGTTGCTCTTGATGCGTGAAGAGGTGGCGCCAGCGCTTGCCATCATGCAGGAACTCGCCGACGACTCCGACATGACCAACAAAGCTCTATGGGGACTCGGGTTGGATGTGCTGCGCTTTGCAGCGGCCTCCAAGTTGATCGAGCCGGGCCAAGACCTGCTGGAGAGTCTGCGGAAGAAAGGTCCTTATCCACCCGCCATGCAGTTCACTGCGGAGCAGGTGCTGGAGAACTTCCCACCACGAGAGCCAGAAGCCGTCTTGCCACCCAAGACTCCGGAGACCGATGCTTCCAAGGGAGAAGCGCCGGCATCGGGAGAGGAAGCCCCCGAAGCTTCCGAGGATGGGGGTGCATCCAAGCCGGAAACTGGTGCTGGCCAGGATCCAGGTCCCACCGCGGAAGGTGGGAGCGAGGAACCGCCGAAAATGGTTTCGGAACCGCTCTAGGCTACCTGGAACTGCCGGAGAGTATTTTCAGAACCCTCATGGTTTTCTCGTCTTGCGATTGACGGGCCTTTCAGAGCAGGTAGAATCTCCGGCCTGAATCGCGGGGTGGAGCAGCTGGCAGCTCGTCGGGCTCATAACCCGGAGGTCGCAGGTTCGAATCCTGCCCGCGCTACTTTTCCTTCACGCCCCAAGCCAGTGGCGTACCTCCCCGGTCTAGGGAGGAGTCTCGATTCCCG
>JBMYYH010000161.1:0-3451 GCA_049609225.1 Planctomycetota bacterium
ACGGGGCCTTCTCGGCCCGGACGTTCTTCCCAGGTTGAACCTGGAATCCGATTCAGACGATACTGGCTCCTGCATCTTGCAGGAGCCTTTTCGGTCCCCGACGCTCGGTCACACCGCAGTCATCGAGGAACTCCAGAAGGGGCATCACAAATTTCCGCGTGGTGCCGAACTGATCGCGCAAAGCAGGGATATCCATCCCCTCACCTTGCAGTTGTGCGACGACCGCAGCGCGGAAGGCGTCGACCGCGTCGAAGTCGAAGAGCAGGCCCTGACTAGGTTGCACCGCTTGGCCGCTATCCAGGAGATAGCCTCGCGCAGCCTCCACCATTTCGCGGTCCAGTCCACTCTGTGCGACGACATCCGGCCAGTCCATCGGGATCAAACCGCCGCCTTTCAAGACTTCGCGTAGTTTGGCTGCAGCCTCGATGACTTCCGGAGGCGCCGTCGCATCCGTCATCACCCACTGATCACCCCGACGCCGCTCCAACCCCATGGTTTCGAGCTGCGCATCCGGCATCTTCTCCATCACTTTCCAGCCCTGCTTGCCAATGCGATCGCGGAAACGCTGGATCGGGATCAGCAGACGCCCCGGGTTCTTGCCGCGGAAGTGTTCAATGATTCCAACGATCTCGCCCATCATCGCCTGAGCACTGCCCGCCGCGACGTATTGATTGCCCACCTTTTGCGCCTTCTTGGCCTTGACCAAGGCTTCGCATTCCGCTTCCGTAGCTGCGACGGTCCAACCGAGTAAGGGCGCGATCGCAGTGGTGGATTTCGGTGATCCATCCCCCGCTTCCAACTGCAGCAAGGTCAAGGCTTCCGGATCGTCCAAAGACGCTGCCATCTTGCCCCAGAAGGCACGCTCCTCCTCATCCCTGCGACGCAGGCGGAACTTGCCGTAACCGAGGAAGCGCGCCACGCCGATGTTCTTCGCTGGCGAAGGGCGGCGCACCAGGCAACGTTGCCCTGGGACCAAGGCCACTGGGTCTTCGCAGACCACATCCACGAACAACTCTTCGCCTTCCTGATCACTGCCGAAGTAGACCTTGGCCTCCAAAGCAGCGGTGCCAGCCAGCAGCTGGATCATCGAATCATGCTTCAAGGGAGGTGCGTCCGGCAACAACTTCACCGACATCCGCAACAGCTTGCCGCAAGCCGCGGACTCCGGCGCGACCAGCACCGAACCACGTTCGCAATCAGCTTTCTCCAAATCCGGCAGGTTCAACGCCGTGCGCAGACCAGCCTCCCCAACCTCCGTCTGACGCCCGTGCACCTGCACGCGACGCACGCGGCTGGTCTTTTCGGCCGGCAAGACCATCAAGGTCTCTCCCGCCTCAATCTTGCCGCTTGCGCAAACCCCAGTGGCGATGGTGCCAGCACCTTCCAAAGCGAAACTGCGCTGCACCGGCAAGCGGAAGGCGGACCGCGGATCATGATCCTTGCGCGCATCCAAAGCCAGAACGCGCAATGCCACGCGCAACTCTTCGATGCCCGCCCCTTCATGCGAACTGACCGGCAGGATCTGCACACCCTCCCAGGAGGTGCCTTCAACCAACTCACGCACCTCTTCCTCGACCAACATCAAGGTATCTTCATCGGCGAGATCGGCCTTGGTCAGGGCAACCATGCCACGATCCACGCCCAACAAAGTCAGCACCTCGAAATGCTCACGCGTCTGGAGCATGACGCCGTCGTCACAAGCCACGACCAGCAGCGCAGCGCCCATTCCGGTGGCTCCGGCGACCATCTTGCGCACCAGCTTCTCGTGGCCGGGCACGTCGACGAAACCGAGCTCCAAGCCATCTTCATAGGCATACTGGGCATAGCCCAGATCGATGGTGATGCCGCGTTCCTGCTCCTCCTGCCAGCGGTCCGGGTGGGTGCCGCAGAGGGCCTCGACCAGGGCAGATTTGCCATGGTCAATATGTCCGGCAGTGCCGATGACGACGGGAACGGGACGCAGCTCAGACAAGGGTATGATGAGGGGTCATGGATCACGCGCCACACCTTGGCCTGGAGGCACCGGTACACACGCTGGGACGTAGTCTAAAGCGTCGCTACGGCCGCCGCTTGCGCCGTGTGATGCTCGACCTGGGTTTGACCTGTCCTAACCGCGATGGCGCCTCCGGTTACGGAGGATGTATCTATTGCGACCTGTCCGGCAGCGGCACCGGTGCGGCCAAGCGCTCGGAAGGCTTGGTGGAGCAATGGCAGACGGGATTGGCCCGCGCCCGCAAGGTAAATCCGGAAGGGCAGGCGGCAATCCTCTACTTCCAGTCCTACTCCAACACCTACCCCGACCTTTCGCCACTGGCAAAGGCCTTGGAAACGATTCGCGAGTGGGCCGATGTAGCCCCGATCCTCGCCGTGGGCACGCGCCCAGATTGTTTCAGTGAGGAGGCGGCCGATCTATTGGCAGCACAGGTGCCATTCTTCGATGAGGTCTGGATCGAATTCGGCTTGGAAACAGCGGATGACCACGTGCAGGAAGTCATCGGCCGTCACGATACGCTCGCCAACTTTCACACCGCATGCGCACGAGCTGGCGCACGTGGGTTGCATCGAATTGCCCATTGCATCGCTGGTCTGCCGGAAGAGAAACCGGATGGCCTGCTGCGTCAGGTGGAAGAAATCACCAAGGCTGGATGCGAGGGCATCAAGTTTCATCAAATGATGGTTCTGCGGAAGACCAAGCTGGCCAAGCTGTGGATGGACGGCAAGATCGAGTTATTGGATGACGCGGCCTACATCGAGATGGTCGCCGATGCCTTGGAGATGCTGCCGCCGGAGGTGATCGTGCATCGCCTCGTCGCGGAAGCCCCGCCCGAGGAGTATTTGGCACCGAAGCCGTGGCCAGGACGTCAGAAGGTGCACTCGATGATTGAGCAGGAACTGCAGCGGCGAGGGTCGCGGCAGGGAAGTCGTCTGGGTTGATACAGAAGCTTTGGATGGACGGCAGGTGTTGTTAGCATTTGCAGCATGAGTTCCCCCACAGAACGTTTGCATCCCATCATCTATGTCCGCGGTTATGCGGGCTCTCAATCGGAAGTTGAGGAGACCGTCGCGACGCCTTTCATGGGCTTCAACCTCGGCTCCACCAAGATTCGCCAGACCTGGACCGGGGATACCCGCCTACACATGTTCGAATCACCGTTGGTGCGGCTGATGAAGGACTATGGGTATCGCGATGTGTATAGCCATGGTGATGTGATGGCGGAAGATGAACCGATGCCGCAGCGCAGCGTGGTCATCTATCGTTATTACGATCAGGTCTCCACTTCACTCGGTGATGGCGAACGCCCCGAGATCGAGACCTATGCACGCGGCCTGAATGCCCTGATCGAACGTGTGCGCAAGCAGGTCTGCTTGGGTGGTAAAGTGCAGCCGCAAGACTTCAAAGTCTATCTGGTGGCGCATTCCATGGGTGGCCTGGTGTGCCGAAGCTTCCTTC
>JBMYYH010000162.1:0-3293 GCA_049609225.1 Planctomycetota bacterium
GCGGTGTTGTCGCCGGTGAGGAGGATCGGGGTGAGTCCGAGGTCGCGCAACTGCGTAACGACCTGAACTCCAAGACTTCGGCCAACTCCACCGCGATGCGCGACAAGGACAGCACCATCGCTGACCTGCGCAACCAGCTCGACGACATGAAGAACTCCAAGGACCAGGAGATCGTCAACCTCGAGCGTCAGCGCGATAGCCTTCGCGATCAACTGCGCGACCGTGACTCGACCGTCACGGAGCTGCGTGCTCTGAACGATCAGCAGGCACGCGATGCGGCTTCGTCCCTCGCCGTGCTGCAGCAGCGCAACGACATCCTCTCCGGTCGTCTCAACGAGGTCGCACGCCGCGCCGCCTCGCCGGATGGCAGTGTCCTCGCCGTCAACGGTGCCCTCGCTTCGGCTTGGATCGACCGTGGCGCCAAGGATCGCGTCACCGTGGGCATGGAGTTCGATGTGCGTAACGCCAGCTCCAACGCCCTGAAGGGCCGCATCAAGATCGTCTCGGTGGAAGCCAACCGCGCAGAAGCTTCGATCCTCTCGCAGGTCGATCAGTACGATCCGGTTCGCGAAAACGACCTTATCCTCAACGCGATCTACGATCCTTCCCGCAAGCCGGTCGCTGCCCTGTTGGGTAACGGCTTCGGTAAGTACAACGCCAACGACATGCGCTCGATGCTGGCTGAGGTCGGCGTGGAAGTCCGCGAAGGTGTCACCTCGGAGACCGACTACCTGCTGCTCGGCACCCCGTTCTTCGATGAGGAGACCGGCGACATGATGCTGTGGGATGTGCAGGAAGGCTACAAGGCCGCCAGCGCACTGTCCGTCGAGGTCATCCCTATGCGCGACTGGAGCCAGTGGCTCGGCATGTAGTCCCCATGCGCTAGGCTTCGGCCCAGCACTTACCGGGCTGTCGGAGAAATTCCGGCAGCCCGGTCTTCTTTTAGGGTGGAAGAGGGGATAATCCCAAACGCATGAGCACCAAGGAGCCGACGGAAGCGACGGAGCCGGATCCGGAACCCGAAAAGAAGCCACAAGAAGAGGCTTCCCAAGGGGATTCCAAGAAGGAGCCGAAGAGCGAGCAACCCAGCGGGGCGATGTCCTTCGCGGGGCATCTCGATGAGTTGCGCAAGCGTTTGTTTCTCAGCCTGATCGTGGTCGGCCTGGTCTTTATGGTGGGCTGGATGGGCTTTGCGCCACAGCTGAAGGCCTTCTTTCTGGCACCACACCAGATCGCAGCCGAGGCCTTGGCGAATCATGATCCACCGGTCGTGATCGATACGCGCCTGCAGGTGTTGTCACCGCTGGAGGATGTCTTCTTCACGCTGAAGGTCAGTCTGTTGGTTGCCTTGCTCGTGGGCTTACCCTTCCTGCTGTATCAGACGTGGGCCTTCATCGCGGAGGGTCTGTACAAGAAGGAGAAGAAGGCAGTGTTTCGCTACCTGCCGTTTTCGATGTTGTTCGCCTTCGCCGGCATGATCTTCGGCTACACCTTCATGATTCCAACGATCCTGGAGTTTCTGTATGCCCTGCCCGACCCCGAGTTGGTCATCCAGAACTATCGCCTGCAGGACTACTTCTCCTTGTTCCTGATGTTTACCTTCGCGCTGGCGCTGATTTTCCAGTTGCCCATCCTGATGATGGGGCTCGGCAGCCTCGGCTTGGTCGATGCGAAGTTCTTCCGCAAGTACCGGCGTCATTTCATCTTGGTCGCCTTCGTCCTCGGCGCCATGCTGACGCCCCCCGAACCCTTCAGTCAGCTCCTCATGGCCACTCCGACGATCCTGCTCTATGAGCTCGGCATCCTCTTGGTGGTGATGGCGCATAAGCGTCAGAACAAGGCCAAGGCATCATGAGTGCGCCCGCTGCTCCGACTGCCTTCGTGATCTCGATTGGTGAGGAGTTGCTTGAAGGGCGCATCGTCGACACCAATGCGGGCACCTTTGCGCAGGAGTTTCTGCGCCGAGGCTTCCATGTGGTGGGGAAGGCCACCATTGGCGATGCACCGGGTGAGTTGACCTCTTTGTTGCAACGCCTACGCGGCACGGTCGATGTGGTCCTGAGCACCGGTGGACTCGGTCCAACCGAAGATGATCGGGTGCGCGAGGAAGTCGCTGCCGCACTCGCCTGTGATTTGGCTCCGGTCCCCGTGGAAGGCGCCGAAGCCTATCTCCGCGAGGTCTACCGACGCTTCCGCGATACCGAGCCTCCGTCCTTCTTCCTCGCGCAGGCCACCATGCCCGAGTGCGCCGAACCTTTGGCCAATGCGGTCGGTACGGCTTGGGGCTTCATGTCCGATCTAGGAGTAGGCACCCGCCTCTACAACTTGCCCGGACCGCCGCGCGAATGTGCTTCCGCCTTTTTCGACGGTGGAGCCGCAGCGGATCTGGAGCAGCGCTTTCAGACCGAGGCCTCGCCCTTGGAGCATGCGGTAATCCGCACCGTCGGGGCGCCGGAATCTTTGATCGAAGAGCCCATCCGCAATCTCCTGCGTCCGGGGCAGAATCCGCGCATCGGCATCACGGCTGGGGCGGATGGGGTGAGTTTGTCCCTGCTCGCGCGTCCTGGCGAAGACGGACGTCCGGCGAAGGAGATTCTTGAGGAGTGCGTGTGCACCTTGGAGGAGCGCCTGTTCCCTTTCGTCTGGGGACGGGATGAGCAGACGCTGGCCGAGGTGGTGGTGCAGGGACTGCATCAGGCCGGCCAGAGTGTGGCTTGCGCGGAATCCTGCACGGGTGGCATGCTGGCAGGCGCCCTGACCGACGTCGCGGGCTCCTCAGCGGCCTTCACTCACGGATGGGTGACCTACGCCAATGAGGCGAAGGTGGCGCAGCTGGGGGTGCCGGAAGGCGTCCTGGAGGCTGTGGGTGCGGTATCGAAAGAGGTCGCGCTGGCGATGGCCGAGGGTGCGCGTAGACATAGCGGCAGTGACTGGGGGATTGGGATCACTGGGATTGCCGGACCTGGCGGTGGGACGGAGGAAAAGCCCGTCGGTACCGTGTATTTGGCCCTGGTTGGACCAGGTTGCAGCGAGGTGCGTCACCTCAAGCAATATGCCCGCGGAGGTCGCAGCTTCGTCCGACGTCAGACCGTGCGCGATGCACTCAATCTCCTGCGCCTACAACTCGCGGAAACCTCATCTTGAGGCCTTTCGTGTCTTGCCGAACCGCGTGATTGGGGCTAGAATCTCCGCCTCTAACCTGGTGGTGTAATTGGTAACACATCTGGTTTTGGTCCAGACATTTCAGGTTCAAGTCCTGGCCGGGTTGCCAAAAAGAACCGCCGGAGACCTCA
>JBMYYH010000163.1:0-3253 GCA_049609225.1 Planctomycetota bacterium
ATCATCCTCGGCGCTAGGCCATTCCCAAAGTTGGGAGCCGTCGACCCGCATGTGTAGCCCGACCTTCTTGATCTCCTCCGCACGGAATGGTTCGAATGGATCTCGCGGCCGGCCGTTCCTGTAATAGATCCAAACATCCAAAGTGCCCAAAGGCTGATTCCAGTTGGAGTCATTCTCGAACTCGATATAGCCCGGGAATATTGGTGCAGCGACCTGTTGGACCCGCTCCACCTTCACGGACGCCTCCTCCACTCCAGACGCCTGCCCCTGCTGCAAGGAGGCCTCGGCAATCGATGCTTCCAAGCGGGCCTTTTCCTGCACGTCTGCGGCCGCAATCTGGGAAGGATTCCATAAGACCCAGCAAGCTCCAGCTCCTAACAACAGGAGTAGGGGTAGTAGAAGGCCGATCCGCGGAGCCGCCATAGGGTTTCCATCCTACGGCATCAGCCTCTCCATGTGGGAATGCCCTCTTTCCCGAATCCGTTGCTAGGATGGGGCAACTCTCCCCACAAACCATTTCCATCATGAAACTCATCCATCTACTTGCGGCCTCCGCATTGCTCAGCGCACCGCTGAGTGCCCAACTCACCATCGAGTCCTTCGAGACTTATCCGATGCCGGTCGCGAACTTCGCGATGCTCACCACCAATGTCCTCGACGACACCACCGTCGAGCCGGGTGGCATTGGGCCGAACTTGGTCGCACCTGGCGTGACCTTCTCGACCAGTGGCGCTTTCCTGCAATGGAATGGCAACGGTTACTTCGGTCAGACGTCTCAGAACATCTGCGGATCCGGCACCGACCTTGAGGTCGTCTTCGATCCGCCGGTCACCAACATGACCTGTACCTTGCATGTATTCACTGCCGCACCGGAAGTCGCGGTGGTCGAATATTACGACGGCAGCGGCAACCTACTCGCGACTCTCCCGGCCGTGAACATCTCCGTGCCTTCCGGCATCGGTTTGGCCTACACCGGTATCCCTCTCGGCAAGATGCGCATCGTCGCGACGGTGCAGCCTTCGAGCCCGATCATCGACAACCTCGTGTTCGGTGGACCGGATCTTGAGATCACCGGTACTTGCGGTACCGCACGCACGCTTACTGTCGGAAACCTGCAACCTCTGGGTCCCGTGGCGATCGCATACGGTCCTGCAGGTAATTTCACCATCCCTTCGGGCCCTTGCGCCGGCTTGAACATCGCCATGGCCACGCCGACTCTTGCAGGAATTTTCACCGCCGATGCTGGTGGAAATTTCACGGTGAACTTCAACCCGCCAGCAGGTTTATGTGGATTGCGCGTGCAAGCGGTCGACATGACGACCTGCCAAGCGAGTCAAGTCGCCTTCCTTTAGGGTGTCGGCGGGATAACGTTTGAAACAAGTTATCCTTTCACACTTTAAGGAAACTCGTACTAAGAAGCTGCATAACAACATCAGGGTCCCGGAAGGCCACCGCCTTTCGGGACCCTGCGTTCCGTTTCGCACATGAAAAGCATCCTCAGCATTCTTCTCTCTTCCGCTCTCGCGGTTCCACTCACAGCGCAAACCACCGAAGACTTCGAGACCTATCCGGTTCCGGCAGCAGGGTTTGCGCAACTTAGCGTCAGCCTGCTCGATTCCACGACGGTCGAGCCCGGTGGCATCGGCCCCAACTTGGTCGAGCCTGGAGTTGCCTACTCCACCAACGGATCTTTCCTGCAATGGAATGCTCCAGGCTTCTTCGGCCAACTGTCGCAGAATCTCTGCGGCGCGGGCACGGAGCTGGTGATGGAATACACCACGCCGCCGTCGAACCTCAGCTTCACCCTGCAGGTGTTCAATAACGCACCGGATCTGGTCACGGTCGAGCTGTGGGATGCCTCCCGTCGCATGGTCGAGGTCCGCACCGGCATCAGCGTGGTCGACGGCACCCCGGTGCCTTTCGAATACCGCGGTCATCCGATTGCCACGGTGAAGATCATCGCCACGCAGCAGACGTCCAGCCCGATTGTCGACAATCATGTCTGGGGTGGGCCAGATCTCCGCATCAGTGGCTCCTGCCCGGGCGGCAAGGTCCTCACCATCACTGGCGCCACGCCGTTGGGTTCGGTCGCCATCGCGCATGGTGCTGCCGGCACCTTCACCATTCCGTCCGGTCCTTGCACTGGAGTCGAGTTGGATATTGCCTCGCCCACCCTCGCCGGCTTCTTCAACGCCGACATCAACGGCGACTTCACGCTGAACTTCAACGTGCCCGCGGGCCTCTGCGGTCGCACCGTGCAGGCCGTCGACATGGCGACTTGCCTGGCGAGCCAGCCGATCGTGCTTTAGAAGGCTTTCAGGCCTCCCTCAGCCCGGCCACGTCCTCGACGCGGCCGGGCTTTTCCATTTAACCGCGAATCAAGCTTTCCTCTGGTGCTAGGCTCGGAATGTCCCCCCATTCCCCCATAACCCCCGATACGCATGCGTTCGCTTCTTACCTTAGGCCTAGTCGCCGCACTCTTATCCACCCCCGCCTCCGCTCAGACCACCGATGACTTTGAGCTTTACGTGATTGGCGGCGGTTCCGCGGAAACCATCGGTGTTTCTGCACTCGAGGACACCACCCTCACGGGCACCGGACAGGGTCCTGGCCTGGTCAACGACGGCTGCACCTACAACACCACCGGCACCGCCCTGCAGTGGAATGGCGTCGGTTGGTACGGGCTCGGTTCCAAGTGCATCAACGCCAACTATCCCGACCTCACGCTGAGTTACGACGCCCCGGTCACCTCGGTCAGCTTCAACCTCGCCAACTTCGACGGCTACGGTGACACCTGCACCATCAACCTCTACGACGCCGGCGGCTCGCTGGTCAGTTCCACCGCGGGCATCTCCATTCCGGATTCCACTCCGGTGCCCTTCACTTGGACCGGCAGCGGTGTGACCGATGTCGAGATCATCAACGACAACCTGCAGTGGAGTCCGATGATCGACGACCACACCTACACCAATGGTGGCATGGCACTGGTCATTCAAGGCACTTGTCCTGGACCGATGCAGTTGAGCCTCACTGGCGCGACTCCAGGTGGTTCGGTAGCACTTGCTTATGGCCCCTTGGGCACCTTCACCATCCCGTCGGGCCCCTGCATTGGCACGGTCCTGGACCTCGGCACGCCGACCCTCGCCGGAATCTTCACCGCCGATGCCGCCGGCGCCTTGAGCTTCAGCTTTACCGCTCCCGCTGCACTGTGCGGATTGAGTGTGCAGGGCGTCGACCTGACGACCTGCGACAC
>JBMYYH010000164.1:0-3192 GCA_049609225.1 Planctomycetota bacterium
GCCACCGGTGGCCTCACCGCCACCACCGATGGCCGCCGTCCTGAACAACATGCCCGACGCCTGGGCCAGTCCGAACTCGAGCTCCTGCGGGCACTTCAGGCCGATCCTGAAATCACCTTGCGGCCAGGCTCGGACGAAGTCGCCGGTTGTCTTACAATCTTGGGCGAATTCCTGCACTACCACCTGGAACGACCGCCGAAAGCATGGCAAATCCTGCACCGCGAAGGCGTCCGTCCGGTCCCCGGTCCGTGAAGCTCCACCTGCCCCATCTCCTGTTCGTCGCCGCGTTGCTTGGATCCTGTTCCAGCACTCCGCAGCAACTATCCATTCATGATCTCTCCGAGGCTCAGCGCCTCGCGGACATCGGCAATTTCGATCACGCCGAGGACATCCTCGATGAGCTCGACGCCCAGGACTTCGACCTCCCCACGCAGCGCGACTTCAACCTGCTTTACGGTCAGGTCGGCGATGGCCTGGATGATTGGAACACGTCCATCCGTTACTACGAGGCCTACATGGCTCTTACCGGTCCGGCGCAACGCGCGCGCGAGGCTGAGCAACGGCTGCTGGATCTTGGAACCCGCCTGGTGGATGGTGAACTCAAGGTCTTCTGGTTCTTCACCGACAAGAGCCGCGGTGTCATCACTCTCGAGAACCTTGCCCTGCTCGGCAATGATCCACACATGCGCGCCGAAGCGATGGCGCGCGTCGCGGAGTACCACTTCGAGGAAAAGGATTACGACGATGCGATGATCTTCTACGCCGGTCTGCTGCAGCCCGATTTCCAAGGCCTCGGCTGGGAAGACAGTGCGGCCTACCAGCTTGCGGTATGTCATTACCGTCAGATCAAGTTGCGCTCGTTGAACGGGCCGCAGGTGCAGTTCGCATTGGAACAGTTCCGCGCCTACCTCACGCGTTTCCCAGGTGGCATGCATCGCGAAGATGCGAACCGAAAGTTTCACATCTGTCGCGACCTGTTGGCGCAGTACCACGTGATGGTCGGCGACTATTACCGCGACATCGAGAACCTCGTCGGCGCACGCCATCACTACACCATGGCCGCCGGTGAAGCTTCCCAAGGTGATGATTCGGTCGCCCTGCTGACGAGTGGCACACCGACTGTCGCAAAGGCCAAGGCCCGCTTGGCTTCCCTCGACGCCTAAGGTTCGCGGATGCGTCTGTTCCCCCTGCTGCTGCTACTCCTGACTCCCGCTTCCTGCGGGTATCAGATGGTGCAGCCAGACTTAGGCGGCGGACGCAGTGTTTCGGTCCCGACCTCCGAGAACCGCAGTCGCTGGTACGGCATTGAAGCCGACCTCACGCGCGAATTGCGTGCGGATCTGCAACGGCAATTGGATGTTCGTCTTGCCAGCGATGACGCTGATCTCACGCTCCAGACCGAGATCCTCGATGTCGGACGTCGCTCCCGCGTCGCATTGAGATCAGGTGGTGCCGCGATTGGCACTTCCGAACTCGGCGTGGCTTGGAGCTTGAAGGATGCCGCCGGCAATGTGCTCGGCGAGGGTGTCATCCGTAGGAACCTCGAGTTCCTGACTGCTCTCGAAGAAGATGCCTACGATGCCTTCGACGAGATGTTCGTCGAGATCTCCCAGCAGGTGGCGATGGAAGTCGGCGCCGCGCTGGAAGCGGATGCCAAGCTGGAAGCAGGCAACTAGTCGTCGAAGGGGTAGGAATCGCGGATTGGCGGGCCTGGCTTCAAAAGGACCAGCTTGCCCTCAGGGCTTCCCTGCCAATGGCATTTAGGCTCGACGCCCACCGTTTCCATGCGATGCGTTCGGTCGTCGCGGAGACCGCGGAACTCGAAACGTCCTTCATGGTCGGTAAAGGTGGTTCCGAGGTGATGAAAATCTGGGTGATAAAGAATGATGGCACCCATCCAGATCGGTGCCTCCGTTTTGACCGGAACATGTTTTAGGGCCAGTCCCGCTGCATCGACCACCTTGCCGCGGATGATGGTTTCCTTGGAGAGCACCAAACCCTGTGGCTCTTCCGTGTCGGCTTCCACCCACTTCCAACGATAGTCATAGCCCGGTGCACCGGTGACCAGCATCACATCATTCTCATCATCCACCGGTTTATCCGGAACAGGAACCCAGCCATCCGCCAAACTGGTGCCCGTTGCCAAGGTGTTGAACTCTTCCTCGCCTTCCGTCAGTTTCACCAGAAACCAGAACTCCACACCTTCGAGGGCTCGGCCATCGGCATCTTGGAGGTAGAAGTAACGACGCTGCGCATCAGCTCCATGCAGGTGGAAAACGGTCTTCGAAGTCGAAACCACGCCTTTGGCCAAGAACTCAAAGTCATCATGGATCGCCTGCAGGATCAGCCCCTTGACGTTGGGGATACGCACCCTGGCCTTGCCGTGCTGATCCGACCAAACCCCACCATCAAGAATCGGGTCCACGTTCATCCCTTGGCCACGTGCGCGAGAAACCGGAGGCCGCACGCTCACTCCAGCTCGAGTGATGGGTCGGCCAGCCAGGTCTTTGGTGATTACCGTGCCCCAACGCCAGGTTGGCACGGTGATGACATAGCTCTGTTGGTGATGACTCTCGCCAACGATGCCAGCCCAACGCACAGGAAAGTACTCCTTTGGCACTTCCGGCATCTCAAACCGCAAGAGTGACGGCGGCACCTGCAACACCACCACGCCGTCGGCATCGGTGGTCAGGAATCGTTTCCGATTCTCATGCAGATGGCTGCTACCGACTCGATAGTTCACTGCATGATCCGCCAACGGCTCCCCTTTCGGCGTGACGAAGCGGAGCGTGACTTCGATAGGCTCCGGCTGCTCCCGCACGATGTCCTGCGGGGCCGCGAGGATGGAAAGGCAGCTGCAAAGAGCTAGGAGCATGCAGCTACTCTAAACCAAATGCGGCTCGTTGCTCTTGGTTCAGCCGAATCTCAACCACGGCCTGATCGGCAGGAATTAAAAACTCGGTTCTTGCAGATTCGCTATTTAAGGCCAGAACAAAAGTCGTTGCACCGCGAGGGGCTGCACCTAATCGATAAATATGGCCCTCCCAACCGAGGTAGTATGGCCAAGGAACGACGCGGCCATCGCCCTGCAGGAAGGCGTTGGGGCCGAGTTGAATGCCAGCACTTGGCATGCCTCCGTTCCCATTCGGGGAAATTGGCACTCCTTCTTCATCGAGTAGATGAATCTCCAAC
>JBMYYH010000165.1:0-3134 GCA_049609225.1 Planctomycetota bacterium
CGTTGGGTTTGGAGTCGGAATCCTGGTGCGGGCGCCGCAGCCATGTCCGAACATCGTCGAGCCGACGCACTGCGCGAGACTTCCCGCGTCGAGCGATGGATCTGGCTGGGCTTCACCCAACGTTTTGCGTTGGCTTTCAACTTTGGTGCGGTGATCACCTTCGGTGCGCGACTGTTCTTCAGTGAGATGCAGTTCGGTTGGTCCACCACCCCCGACGCCTTCGACCCGACCCTCCTGCAAGATGTGGTTGCGATCCTTGGAGCTCCGTGGGCTTGGGCGATGCCGGCCGAGTGGATGCCAAGTGAGTCCTTCGTCGTCGCGACGCGTTGGGATGTACTTTCGGAATCCTTCGCGGACCCGCAAGTCGGCGGCAATGCATGGTGGCGGTTCCTGTGGATGACTTTGATCGTCTGGGGCTTGCTCCCCCGCCTGTTGCTGTGGGCCTACACTTCCTTCGCCCGACGTCGTGCACTTGCACAATTGCCGTGGAACCACCGTGGCTATCAGCGTTTGTTCAGCCTGATGTGTCCTATCGCTGCTACGTCTTCCAGCTCCACCACTCCCGCACCGGAGCGACCTGCGGTCGCTTCCTCGGATCCTGCGGTGAGTGCCAAACATCTACTGCTATGGGGTGATTGGGCCAGCCGCTGTCCGGAATCGGAATGGTCGAAGGCGACACCCCCCTTCGCCTTCCTTCAACCCGCCGAACATCCGCGCACACCAGCGGGACAGGGCGGTCCGGAGGTGGATCAAGCCGCATTGAATGCCCTGAAGTCGGGCGCCACGCCGAGCGAAGTTTGGCTGTTGGTCGAAGCCGGCGAAGCCCCGGACCGACGCCTCACGCGTTTCGTGCGTGAGGTGCGCGCATTGCTCGGCCCGCAGGTTCCCCTACAAGTCTTGCCCTTGGAGTTTCGCGCCGACGGTTCCTGGCCCGCGCCAAGCACACGGGATCTGGAGATTTGGCAGCGCACCTTGGCGAGTCTTCAGGATCACCATCTGCATGTCTTCCGTCCGTCGCAAGGAGGCGCATGATGACGACGGTGCCGACCTTTGTGGTTGTGGGGCATGTGAACAAAGGCAAGTCGTCGGTTGTGGCGACCTTGCTGGAAGATCCATCGATCCCCATCGATTTGGTTCCGGGCACCACCAGCGAAGCTGCGGTTTATGACTTCCGGTTGGAAGGGGAAGTGGTGTTCCGACTGGTGGACACGCCTGGATTCCAAGATGCCGATGCCGCATTGGATTGGTTGAACCGACGCGCCGAGCAGGCCGGCGAACGCGTCGATGCCTTGCGCGATTTCGTCGACACCTATGCGGAGGATCCGCGCTTTCATGATGAAGTGGCGTTGTTGCGTCCATTACTGGAAGACGGCCCGGTGGGTTTGCTCTATGTGATCGATGCTTCCCGCCCCTACCGCGCCACGCATGAGGCTGAAATGGAGATCCTGCGCTGGAGCGGACGCCCGGGCATGGCATTGATGAACCACATCGGCGCGGAAGACTTCGCCGAGCAATGGCGCCGGGTGTTGCAGCAGTTCTTCAGCGTGGTGCGCGACTTCCACGCGCATGAAGCCGATGCCGAAGCGCGATTGAACCTACTCACCACCTTCGGGGAATTGCGTGAGGAATGGCGCACCCCCCTCCTCGCCGCCGCCGACGCCCTGCGTGCGCGTTTACGACAACGCGATGCCGAGGCTGCCCAACGGATCGCACAGTTCCTTGCCGATGCATGGAGTCATGTCGAACGTCGGAATTTCTCGGCCTCGGAAAGTGCGACGGCTGCGCGTGCCCAAGCCGAGGCCTTGACTGCAGATTATGAAAAGCATCTGCGCAAGCTGGAGGTGGAGAGTCGTCGCGATGTGGAACGGATCTTCGGATTCGCGCCGTTGGAGCGTACCGATAGCCCCTTCGATCTCACGCCGGAGGACCTGTTCGATCAGAAGGCGTGGAAGTTGTTCGGCCTGAGCCAGAATCAACTGACCACGCGTGCGGCTGCAGCCGGTGGAGTGACGGGTGGCGTGCTTGACCTGTTCACCGGAGGCCTCAGTTTGGGTGCTGGCGTGGCGCTTGGCTCCTTCGTCGGAGCGGCCGGTGCATGGTTCGGCAGTCGCAGTGTCGCCAAACATTGGACGCCGCAGCACAATCGTCTGGCGAAACTGTTCCCGGGCGAACATGGGCATGTGCATGCCTTCGGCCCGATCGCTCAGGATGCTTTTGCTTATGTGCTCCTGGATCGCGCGATGATCCATCTGCAGGCGGTGCGTCATCGTGCACATGCGAAGCAGGGACCGCTGGATTTGAACGCGGTGGTGGGACGTCGCGCATCCGATCTGGATGCGGAAGCACGCAAGGCCATCGACCAGGCCTTGGAGTTGTGCCAGAAGGCAGGGCGTCAGGGTGTGGTGGTTGCGGAAGAAACGGTGGCGGAATTGGCGGCGGTGTTAGGGTCGCGGTAGGCCTCTTACTGGGGCTACCCCACACATGTACCTTCTTCGCATTCTATGCTTCGCTTCCTTCGCCACCTTCCTGAGTTGTGCCTCGTCACTGGAGGACGAGAGTGAGGTTGGACACGATGCGCCCACCACGGTTCTCGACTTTTTGATGAAGGATGATCCCGCCCTCGAGGCGGGAAATCTTGCCTACAAGTTACAGGGGAAGTTTCTGGGCAAGGGTTTCGATGTGCAAAAAACCATCATTCAGCGGGCCAGGTTTCGCATGGTGGTGGAGAAGCAAAAGAGAGATGGAGCAACGGCTATTGAGGTTGCTGAGGAGTTCGTGAATCACAAGGACCAAAACGGCACCGGATTAGTGCTGAACCCCGAGCTTTCTGATGTCTTGGGTTGGGACGCAACTACTTACCAGGAACGCTGGCTTTCCCATGCACCAGATGTTCCTCGAACCTTCAACCATTTATCCTCCATTACATTGGAAGGTAAGGGGTGGATGGCCATCCTTTTCTTCGTCGAAAAGGAAGAGGAACTCTTGGGCGCGTCAAGGCATCCCGACGTCAATTTGCTCTACTTCGATTACCCTATTTCTCAGATGGAAAGAATTCTTTACACCCTGGAAACGAGCAATTCCATCACCGTTCAGTTCAAGACGCAGGAAGATCGAGCCTGGGGCACCCTCATCAG
>JBMYYH010000166.1:0-2853 GCA_049609225.1 Planctomycetota bacterium
GAAATCCCTCATCACAGCCCTCAGCGCGGCCGCCTTTTTAGCCGCTCCGCTCGCCGCCCAGACCACCACGGGCGAGTTCAATATCCTGGTTTTCAACCAAAGCGCCAACAAGGATTTCGCCGAGACTGCGGCCAACAACCTGTACCCGGGGCAGGTCACCGTTGCCATTGCATCCAACTTCAATTCACTCCTGGCTGCTCAGACTTGGGATGGCGTCTTTGTGGATTGCCCGAGCACGATCCCCTCGACGGGATGGGGGCCGTTGGTCGATTATGTGAATGGCGGTGGTACTGCGATCCTCAGCTTCTGGGATTGGGATGATCCGGTCGATGCTGTCCTGCTCACGCCCTTTGATGTCAGCGCTCCGATTACTTTCGGCCTGACTTCGCAGACTCTTACGGACCTCGGTACCAGTAATGTGTTCCTTGGCGTCACCATGCCGAACTCCGAGTGGACCAACAGTTTCGGTGACGACGGCGACCAGTTCACCCCACTAGCCGGGGCCTTGGGCTTGGCACATCTTGGTGATCCCAACAAGCCGGTCATGGTGCTCGGCAATGAAGGGCGCACCATCGCGACTTTCATCATCGATGAAGCAGGAAACACCTGGATCGGCGATGGCAGTGGCGTGCGTCTGTGGGAAAACATGATCGAGATGGTGATGGATCGAGAGCCTGGACTCGAAGTGACCGACATCGTTCCCGGTGAGTTCATGACCATCACCGTCGACAACATGCCGCTGGCAAGTCACATGCACCTAGTGCTTTCTTCCCTAGGGGCAGGACCCACCATCACTCCCGCCGGAGTCTTGGAGGTTTCGCAGCCTTGGCGCCGGAGTCCTGCATTCCCGGCCGATGCCTCGGGATCCTACTCCTTCACTTCAACCTTGCCAGCGGGCTCAAGTGGAGTGACGTTCTATATGCAGGCCGTCGTCATCCTCGAAGATAGTTCGTTCGAGTTGTCGAATCCGTTGCAGGTGCCGATTCCCTAAGCTGGGTGACACATGCCTGACAGCCCTCCAGAGATCGCGGGCTGGCGCCAACGCCTTTGGCGCATCATCTTCGAAGCGGATACCCCAACCGGGAAGGTCTTCGACGTTGCCCTGATCATCGCCATCCTCCTGAGTGTGGTGGTGGTGATGCTTGAGAGCGTCGCACCGATCCGGGAATCCTACGGCGGTGCCCTTTATGTCGCGGAATGGGGATTCACCATCCTGTTCACGCTGGAGTACATCGCACGGCTCCTGTGTACCCGTAGGCCACTGCGTTACGCCCGCAGTTTCTTCGGCATCGTCGATCTGATGGCCATCCTGCCGACGTATCTGGTCGCGATCTTCCCAGCCGCGCGCTATCTCCTGGTGATCCGCGTGATGCGCATTCTGCGCGCCTTCCGCGTGTTGAAGCTGGCGGCTCATGTGCGCGAGGCCAATCTGCTGGTGAATGCTCTCATCGCTAGCCGTCGCAAGATCACCGTGTTCCTTTTCGCGGTATTCGCGCTCACGGTGGTGCTGGGTTCGCTGATGTACCTCATCGAGGGGGAAGTCCATGGCTTCGACAGCATTCCGCGCGGCGTCTATTGGGCCATCGTGACCCTGACCACGGTCGGCTACGGTGATATCGCCCCTGAGACTCCATTGGGGCAGTTCCTGGCCTCCATCGTCATGGTGATGGGTTATGGCATCATCGCCGTGCCCACCGGCATCGTGACTTCCGAGATGACCATGGCTGCTTGGCGCGACGCCCGCGCCTGCGGAAGCTGTGGCCAGAGGGGGCATGATCGCGATGCTTCCTATTGTCGCTGCTGCGGTGACGCCCTATAGGTTGCTTGCCAGTCCTGAAAGCCCGGGATAGGATTTCCTTACAGCAGCGCGCCAAACAGACATGTTCCAAGCCTTCGCCTTCCCGCAGAATAAGACCAGCATCATGTTGGTCCTGCTCACGGCGTTCGTCCTGAACTTCACCTGTGGCGCGGCGCATGTCGCCTTTCATCATGATTCCCATCATGGGCATCGCCATGATCATGGCGGCGCGGAAGAGCATGAGGGGCATGAAGACCATCCAGGCCATTCCTCGCATAGTGCGCAGGAACATGAGCCGGAGATGCTGCTGTCACGAGTGCGTCTGGTGCCGGAGGAAGAGGGTGCGCAAGCCGTCGTTCCGTTCCTGGTGATCGAGCTCGAAGAGCAGGCAGCACCGATTTGGCGCCTCGCGCGATGGGATGATTTGCGCCCGTTACGACCGTGGGAGCGATCACCCGACTCCCGCCGAGGCCCTCCAAGCCTTTCCTGATTTCCAAACTCACGCGTCTGAGCCTGCGGGCCAGGCGTCGGACGGAGCCGCTAGGAAAGCGCGCATCGTCCGGATTAATTCAGGAGCCGATGATCGAGATCGGCAGATTTGGAGGAAGGACGTTGATTCCCTCTCGTAACGCAAAAACCATGATGACCTTGGGCAGCTGTGGGCTGTTGTCCATGATGTTGGTCGCCTGTGGCCCCGAGCAGTCCCCTCATGCGGCGCATGATGCTGCAGTTGGGGTGGAACGTGCTCCCGTGGTGGTCACGTATTACACCGACCTGGGGCAGCTCTATATGGAGTATCCGATGTTGGTGGTGGGGCAAGAGGCGCGCTTCTTGGCACATCTCACCGTTTTGGAGGATGGTGCTCCGGTCCAGAGCGGTAAGGTGCGGTTGGAGGTCGGCCCGACGTCGGCGCCCGCGCAGGTGTTCGCTGTGGAGGAGCCAGTCGTGGATGGCATTTTCGTTCCGGTAGGTTCGATGCAACAGGCTGGAGCCATGGAAGCCCGGTTGGTGGTCGACAGTCCACAGCTGCAGGCGGTCTTCCCTTTGCCGGAGTT
>JBMYYH010000167.1:0-2683 GCA_049609225.1 Planctomycetota bacterium
CGCAATTCGGCAAACTCGTCGCTGCATGGAAGCGTTGGGGTTCGGAAGCCGATCTTGAAGCCGACCCGATCGGCCATCTGCTCAAGCTTTACGTGAAGTATCACGAGGTTGAAGAGGAAGACGAGAGCATCAAGGAAGAGTCCAAAGCTGCCTTCCAGGAACTCGAGTCCGGCGAAGACAACGAGACCCGCAAGACTTGGGCACACTTCACCGAGTTGTCGATGCGCGAATTCCAACGCGTCTACGAGCGCTTCGGGATCAGCTTCGATCACGTCCGCGGGGAATCTTGGTATGAAGACAGCCTGGAGGATGTCCTTCAGTGGCTCGATGATTCCGGCGTGGTCGAAACCGACGACGGCGCGCGCATCATCGACCTCACTTCCGAAGGCATCAAGACACCATGCCTGGTGAAGACCGCGCACGGCACCACGCTATATGCCACCCGCGACATCGCCGCAGCCAAGTCGCGCTGGGAGGAATTCTCCTTCGATCAAATGCTCTACGTGGTCGGCGCGGAACAGACGCTCCACTTCCAACAGTTCAAGGCCGCCTTGAAGCGTGCCGGTGCCGATTGGCAGGCAAAGATGGAGCACATCCCCTTTGGCCTGATCCGTCTGACCGAGGGCAAGTTGTCGACCCGCGCCGGACGCGTGATCGCTTTGGCCGAAGTGCTCGATCGCGCTGTCGAGCTGGCGCGGGAGTCGGTCGAAACCAAGAATCCGGAGCTCTCCAACAAAGATGAGGTCGCCGAGATGGTCGGTGTGGGCGCGATGGTGTTCCACGACTTGAAGCATCAACGTCAGAAGGATGTGGTCTTCGACTGGAAGGAAGTCCTGAGCTTCGAAGGCGATACCGGCCCCTATCTGCAGTACACCCACGCGCGTTGCTGCTCGATCCTGCGCAAGGCCGAGCGCGAAGTACCTGCCTTCGCGGACATCGACCCCAAACTGCTCGAAGGCGGCAAGGATCTGTTCGTCGCCATCGGCCGCCTGCCGCAAGCCCTGCGCGAAGCCGCCGCCAAACGCGAACCGATGGTGGTGGCCCAAGCCCTGTTGCGCATCGGCGCGGCCGGCAATGTCTACTACCGTGAAAACCGCGTGCTCGGCACCGGCGATGAAGCGCTGGAAGCTGCCCGCCTCGCCGTCATCGATGCCCTGCGCCGCACTCTCGAGGTCGGCTTGACCCTCCTTGGCGTGCCAGCCCCGGAGGAAATGTGAGCATGGCCACCGACCGCCGTTGTGACCTCGCGAAGTACCTGCGGGATGTGCCCGACTACCCCAAGCCGGGCATCCTTTTCAAGGACATCACCCCTCTGCTGCAGGATGCTGAGGCTTTTGCCGCCTGCATCGATGATCTGGCCGATCTGGCCCGCGACACCGGCGCCACGCACATTGCCGGCATGGAGTCGCGCGGCTTCCTCTTCGGCACGCCACTGGCCAAGCAGCTGGGTCTTGGCTTCCTGCCGATCCGCAAGCCCGGCAAGCTGCCCTGGAAGACCTTCGCCGAGTCCTATGACCTCGAATATGGTCAGGACACGCTGGAAATCCACACCGATGCCAGTGCCGCAGGCGAGCGCGTGCTCCTGGTCGACGACCTCCTGGCCACCGGCGGCACCGCAGCGGCCTCGGTCAAGTTGGTCCGACGCACCGGCGCCGAAGTCGTCGGCTGCCTCTTTGTGATCGAACTGGGCTTCCTCGGTGGTCGCGATTTACTTCACGGCATCGAAGTGCAAAGCCTGTTGACGCTGGAATAGCCGCACGGGTCTCCTAGAATCGGGGGATGGCCACGGAAATGTCCCCCGCCGATGACGAACCTGAAAAGGAGCCGACTCCTACCGAAGAGCTCTGGGAGAGCTACAAGGAGCACGCCGATCTCGAGGTCCGTCAGGAGCTGATCGACCGCTATCGCCCGCTGGTCCGCTTCCTTGCCGAGCATATGTCGATCAAGCTACCACGCTCGGTCGATGTCGATGACTTGGAGCAGGAAGGCATGTTCGGTTTGATGGATGCCATCGAGAAGTTCGAGCCCGAGCGCGGTTTCAAGTTCAAGACCTACTGCTCGACGCGCGTTCGTGGCGCGATCCTCGATAGCCTGCGCCACCAGGATTGGGTGCCGCGTTTGGCGCGCCAGCGTTCGAACAAGATCCTCAAGATGCGCGAGGAGTTCCAGAACCTGCATCACCGCGAGCCCACCGATGAAGAGATCGCCGAGGAACTTGGCGTCAAGGTGGAGGATGTAGCGAAGCTCAACCCAAAGGCCATCCATAACCTCAGCGATCGCCGCGTATCGCCGACCATGGAAGGCGAAGGGCCGATGGATAGCCTCGGTGAATCGCGCGAGGACAACCCGCTCGACTTTGCGCATCGTCACGACTTGGTTGAAGTGCTCACGAGTACCTTGAGCGAGAAGGAACGCTCGATCCTGCACATGTACTACCTCGAGGGACTCACCCTCGCCGAGGTCGGATCGGTGCTTTCGATCACCGAATCGCGTGTTTGTCAGATCCGTTCCAACGTGATCAAGCGTCTACGCACGCGTTTGGATAAGGATCAAGACCAGTTCCCCTCCTGAGCTGCGCATGAGTTTCGATCGCGAACGCCTGCAACGACGGCTGTTCGCGGGTTGCCGTTTGATGCGCGATCTGCGCGTGCTGGAGCAATGTCGCAGCAGCAACGAGGAAGCG
>JBMYYH010000168.1:0-2667 GCA_049609225.1 Planctomycetota bacterium
TGTGAGTAATAAAAAATGGAATGCTCCCAATTGGGAACTTTTATGCTATAAAAGACCCGCATTAAGTTGGCACGGCCCTTGCGATGTTGAAGTGCCTCATTCTCGAGGACTCAACAAATGAAACGCTGGTACTTAACTTTTGCTCTTGCGGCTGGATTCCTATTCAGCTCCGCAGACCTCTCTGCCCACGGCGGCACTTATAAGGGCCCCGGGGATACTGTCCCGCCTGGTGGCACCGGAAGTGCGCCCCCGGCTCCGTCTACCCCCACGTCGCCTCCTGACCCGTCGACTCCCCATACCCCGCCGACTCCAACCGATCCCACCGGTCCGGCGACTCCGCCCTCACCGACCTCCCCTCCTCCAGGTCAGGGCCCTGTCGGCACTCCTGGAGGTGGAAGCATTGGACCCGACTTGAGCACTTGGGTGTTCTGGTGGGAATTCAACAAGGACTACTTCCTCAACCTCAAGGCCAAAGTTCGCGGAATCGAAACGACCACCGATGGTGCTAGCCCTCTGACTGGCCTTGGTGCTGGTGGCCAGGCGGCCAATACTTTGGCGCCTACCCAGGCACAGAAGCAGAACCTCATCGTTCCTGCCTTGTTCGCCCTGATGGAGTCCGAAGACGATCGCGATATCGCCACCGGCACCATGATCTCTTTGGCCAAGATCGGCATGCGTCCGGAAGACGCCCGCCTGGTGTTCCGAAAGCACCTCGATGCACCTGCACAGGAAGTCTCCGAAACCGCCGCCCTCGCTTTCGGCATCATGCAAGATGTAGGCGCAATCCCGACCCTGGAATCGTTGCTCCGCGATACCAAGGAAGGGCAAGCCCTCACCGGTGGTACCGAAGTTAATCTTCGGACGCGTACCTTCGCAGCCTACAGTCTGGCCTTGATTGGACATCAATCGGAGAGCGAAGAGGTGAAGTTGAATATCGCCGACACCCTCTACGATGTGCTCGTCACCGACTCCAGCTCGATCAAGGACATCCGCGTCGCCTGTGTCATCGGCATAGGAGTGCTCGACCTACCGGATGCGACCGACATGGTGCGCAAGCTCAGCCAGATGCTGGAGGCCAAGAAGATGGACCAACTGGTCCTGGCTCATCTGCCCAATGCCATGGCGAAGTTGCTGCGCAAGATGCCTGCCGGTGATGCCACTCGCGATGCTGCCATCGATCAGTTCATCGGAATCCTGAGGGACAAGAAGCGCTCCACCGCAGTGCGTCAGTCCACCATTCAGGCCGTCGGCATGATCGCGATCGCGAACGATCCACGGAACCGAGACATCTACGACATCCTGGTGCATCAACAGAAGAAGGGCGGCAATCAGCAGGTCAAGCATTTCACTGCGATCTCCATGGCTTACCTTGGTGTGGCTGCTCCTGATGTCCGCCCGGATGTCACCAAGTTTCTGGTCGACAAGATGAAGAAGTCGAGCACTCCTTATGAGCCATGGTGTGGGTTGTCGCTCGGCGTCATGGTCTTCCTGCTTCAGGAGAAGGGTGAGGCGATCGAACCGTTCGTGATGGAAGCGACCCTAGCCAAGTTCAACAAGGAGAAGTCGCCAGATCCGAAGGCTGCCTATGCGATCGCTCTCGGCCTGATGAAGAACGAAGCCGCCAAGGGCGACATCCGCGCCGCTCTGGAGAAATCCAGTGTGTCCAGCTTCCGTGGCTATGCCGCAATCTCTCTCGGTCTATTGAACGGTCGTGAGTACTTGGGCTACATCGGCGAGGTCGTCGACAATGCCAAGCGTGACCCGGATCTGCTCAAGCAGGCCAGCATCGGCCTAGGCCTGATGAAGGACCGCAACGCCGTCGGCAAGCTACTCGAGTTCTTGGATCCGACGGATGGTAGGCCGCCGCGCCTTGCCGTACTGTCGGCAGTGGCAACTGCCCTAGGATTCATCGGTGAGAAGAGTTCGGTCCAGCCTCTGGTCGACACCATGACCAATGAGCGCCTGACCGACCTTGGCCGCGCGTTCGCGTCGGTGTCGCTCGGTATGGTCGCAGACAAGGACGACATGCCTTGGAACTCGGTGTTCGGCCAAGACCTGAACTATCGTGCCGCGGTGTCCACGCTCATCGATCAACAGACCGGTACCGGAATCCTCGACATTCACTAGGGTTCGTCCGCTCTGGGCCTTACCAGCAGGGCCTCTCGACGGGGAAGTCGCTTTGGCGGCTCCCCCGTCTTTTACTTTGCAGGGGTGCTTGAGGTGGCCTCATGAGGCTCCCTGGAGCAAGTTTGGCCTAGGGACTGTCGTCGAACTCGAACTCGGCCAGGAGTTCGCGGAAATCGAGGACCAGCATCTTGCCGTTCTCGTCCTTGGCGACGACTTGTTGGGCTTCGTCTTCCACGCGCTTGATGCGGCACGGACCGCGGCGCGGTGAGTGGATGGCATCGCCGGGATTGAGCCACGGGAGATCTTCCTTGCGGATTTCGAGACCGTGGTCGACGAGGTCGTCGGGGTGGATCTCCCCCGCCAAGCTGAAGAGGTCGTTGGGGTCGGGCGCCCAGGTGCGACCGGAGGTGGGTTCGGTCCGCTCCCCCGGCATGACGACTTCGACGGTGGGGTCGGGAGTCGGTGGCGGGGTGGGCTTTGGTTCCGGCTTTGGTTCCGGCTTTGGTTCCGGCTTTGGTTCCGGCTTTGGTTCCGGCTTTG
>JBMYYH010000169.1:0-2640 GCA_049609225.1 Planctomycetota bacterium
AGGCCTGGAACACCAGGTCCTCGGAATCTTGGGCTGCGGGGCTCATTGGTAACCCATAGGTTACATGAGGCCGCCACGATCTGTCAAGCCGCGCTGCAGGGGCCCCTCCCGGAGCCCCTGCCGGGCTAGGCCCTATGGGCCGACCTCAAGCCAAACCGTGTGCGACTGGAAGTCGAAGGGGTTCAGCGTGGTGAAGGCAAAATCCAAATGCGCGCCAGCCAAGCTCAGTGGCATCGGCCCCGGTGCGTTCAAGGTAGCGGTCGCCTGTCCCGAAGCATCTAAGGTGCCAGAGAAGTTGGCGAAGGTCGGCGTTCCGGAGAGCGCGAGGATCTGTGCAGCAACCGGATCGAAGTTGACCGGGATGCTGGAGAATCCACCCGGCAACACCGTGCCCGGGCTGGCACCACTCAAGCTGCCGAGCAGTTGGTAATCCTTGCCGGCATTGGCCACACCAGCGTCGAGCGAGAACTGCACGGTACCGCCGGATGCCAAAGACAGAGCATTGGTATCGACGCTGAGGCTAGGCATCGCAGCTTCCGGTGCGAGGTTGTTATCCCCCATCACGAAGGCATTGCGCGCCACGAGGAAACCTGCACTCTCGAAGTTGTTCGACTGCAGGGCAGCGACACCGTTGGCACCAGCGAAACCACCCGGCGTCAGCCACGAGTAGAGGTGGTAGTTCTCATTGGTCGCGCCCAGCGAATCGGTGATGGTGACGTATTCATGCAACACCACGCAAGGCATGTCATACGGCACACCCGGCACGCGCACGGTTCCTTCGGCAGCGACATCCCAAGTCCGATTCTCGGTGACCGTCACGGTGATGAAGATGATGTTGTAGGAGTAGCTGTTGGTTTGGAAACCGGTATCCCCAAGCTGCATCGGGAACTGGAACGGCACCCAGTCCGGGTTGTAATCCCCAGTGATGTTGATGCCCAAGGAGTTCACTCCGAAGCCATCGACGACCACGCTTCCGGTAGTCGTGTGCTGATAGAAATAGCTGCGGTCGGTGCCTGGGATATCCTGGATCGCGCAGGATGTCGCGTTGGGGAAACTATTGGCATAGGGTGTGCCCGCCTTGGACACCAACTGGATTCGGGAATCCCCGCCGAAGTTAAAGCTGCTGAAATCCCAGTGCCCGGCAGAAGGGTTGAAGGGAAGGATCGGCGCGTAGTTGTAGCCCTGCTGATGGTGGTAGTGGGCGTCGATACCGATGTCGTGGTTGAAATCGCCCATCTCGAGGACGACGCTCTGCGCGAGCAGGAATGGGAGGGCAAGAAGCATAAGAAACCTTACCACGCGAAACGGAGGCCAAAACCGCCGCTTCGCGTGGATTCGAGGGTTCGTGCGCTACTGCACGTCGAGCTGCAATGCAGCTGATTCACGCCACTCACCGCCGGAAAGCGATGCCGCTTCCAGGTAGAGCGTGGTTCCAGAATAGGCGCCTGGAATCGTGATCATGAAGCTGCCACTGCCACCGAGATCGGCGTTGGTGTTGGCCACATTGGCGATGCCGGCACCGAGGTCAAAATCATGTCCTTGGAAGACGGAGCCTGCGAGGTTATCCGAAGCCAGCAGCCACACCGGCGCACCGCCGACGGCATTGCCGAAGAGGTACTGCGTTGGAATGCCCGTAAAGGGCGTACCGAATCCAATGAGAGACATCTGGTTCAAGGGATCACTGCCCACCCAGGAAGTCACCGGAGTGACGACTAGAGCGAAATCAGCGTCGACTCCTGGAGTCTCCAAGTGCGTGTCTTGGTTGACCTCGTCGGCGAAGACGTCCACCGTCCATACACCTGGCTCCGGCGACGCCACGATGACTTGCTCCACCGTGTCTTTGGTGTTCGAGAAACCACCGGTGGTGCTGGTCATGGCGGCCAACAGCCCGTTGTTGCCCCAGTAGATCAAACCCGAAGGGGAAGTCACCCGCAGGCTCAGGTCATTGATGCGGTGCAGGCTGGAGCTGGTGGTGCCAGCACGGTCGGCATAGACCATGGTGGCGCGGAACTCCGGCGCGGCGGCAGGAACCGTCACAGCCCAGGAGGCGCTGCCTTGATCCGCTAGCACGAATTCTTCATTCACCACGAAGGTCTCATCGCCGTTGTCATAAGACCGACGCAAGTCCGGCTTACCCCAACCCTGATGCACGCGAGTCAAATCATGTCCCGTGCCAGAGAAGTTCCACTGCTTACTCGAGTTCAGCAGCAGTGCCTTCGCCGTGGTGTTGTGCGGCCGGTTATCGAAGACATCACCCGCGCCGACGGGATTGCCATAAACTCCATCCGACCACATCTGATAGATGAGTCCGAGGTTGCCGGCGACGATTGGGGTTGCGGCCGAGGTGCCACCGAAGTTGTTGTAGTCGTCCCCGCCGGTGTAACCACCTGGATCATCATCGGAGGTCCAGACCCATTCGTAGTAAGCAGCGATATCCGGTTTGATGCGGCCATCATTCGCCGGCCCAATGGAACCGCCGAAACTCCAGCTATCGTCGCTATCGGCAGCATTGTTGCCGTGCCGCACACCACCGACGGAAATCACGTTCTTCGCCCATGCCTGCGGACGCGAATCCTGATTTCCAGCATTCGATTGCGACTGCAGGATGGAGATGTCGTTCAGGAAGATGAGGTCATCCAT
>JBMYYH010000170.1:0-2554 GCA_049609225.1 Planctomycetota bacterium
GTGACGCGGGCGAGGGTGCGCTCCATGCCGCATAGGTTATCCTGGCCGCATGGCAGACGTCTACGCGATGGTGGTGCCGACTACACAGGTCGGGAAAGTGCGGTTCCGCTTCGATGAGGCGGGGGAGCTGATCGAGGTCAAGATGGACGTCGAGGATGCCGTCGGCGTAAGTGGCAAGCGTCCGGCAAAGGCTCCTAACAAGGCCGCGGTCGCAGCATGGCTCAAGGCGTATCTGCGCGCTGAGAACGTGCCCTTCCCGGGGCCCTGGAAGAATCCGGGAAACACGGCCTTCTCCAAGGCGGTTTACCGGGCCACCGCCAGGATTCGTGCAGGCAAGACTTTGAGTTATGGAGAGGTCGCGGCGAAGGCCGGTTCTCCTAAAGCCAGTCGAGCCGTCGGCGGTGCGATGGGACGGAACCCGATCCCGCTCGTCGTGCCATGACACCGTGTGCTTGCGTCCAACGGTCGGTTGGGCGGATTCACCGGAGGGCTACCGTTGAAGGTCGCTTTGTTGGAAGTGGAAGGGCGTCTGTATGAAGCGCCGGAAGGTGCCGAGGAAGAGCTCTTCGGCGGCTTGCACTTCAGCCTTGCAGCAGCTGACCCGCGTTAAAGCAGAACAACAACAGTCCTGCTTGCAGCACTTGTTTGCGCACCTTGCCGAAAGTCTCGGCGAGGCCGCCCGGAATCGAACACAAGCCGATGCCGACGCCAAACCCGATGGCGAGGAGCACCAGGCGCGAGACGATTCCCTCGAGTTCCGGGAACAGATAACTCAGGCAAGCATTGCCGACCAGGTACATGGCGAAGGCCAAGGTCGGAAGCGCCAACCAATCGCGCACCTTGGCCCATGTCGCATCGGCCACGGCGCGTCGGAGCAGCCATCCGGCGAGGATGACTGGGATCACGAACGTGAGTTGGCCAGCTTCCACGCCGAGGTTGAAACCGAGCAGGGCCTCGGTCTTGGCACTCGGCGGAATACCGATATCCCCGAGCACGCCGGCAAAGCCGAAACCATGCAATAGACCGAATCCGAAGGCAGGAATCCAGGGATGCGCTTGCTCGACTGGGCGTCGGAGGTGAAGGAGGAGCACGGCCAAGACGCTGACCGCGATTCCTGGTTCGACCAAGCTGGCTGGTAAGCGCACGATGTCCATCGCAGCGAGTGCCAGGGTGATCGAATGCGCCAATGTGAATGCGGTGACGGCACCTAAAAGCCGTCCGAAGGTGGCCACGCCGAACAGCAGTGCGATCAAGAAGGCGAGGTGATCGTATCCCTCCAACACATGTTCCCACCCGATGTGCGTGTACTGCCCAACCACTTCAAACGCGCTGGGGATGTGCAGTTCATAATCACGATGTTCGGCCGACAACACATAGCTCAGGATCTTCTCTTCAAGACCCTCCACCGTGATCACCAACTTGTGGCCGGGGTTGCCGTCTTCCAGGAACAGATCGGAGTGCACCTTGAGGTCACTCAAGTCCAACGGCAATGGCAACTCCGCTTCGAGTTGCACATGGCTGAATTCATAACTGCCATCCACGCCGTTGTTGGCGACACCCTCATAACCGACGATGTCGAAACGCGGGTGCACGATCTCGCCATCCAACTCCATCCAGAAGGTCTCTTCGATCATGCCGGAGAGACGATCCCATTGGCCTTCCATCTCGAAGTTGGTGATGTGCCCGCTGGCATCCTGATCCAAAGCCCAACGGGGCACTTCGCGCAGGGTCAACTCCTGCATGCGCAGGCCAACGACCAACTCATCCTGTTGGTAGCGCAGCTCCAGGTGCGACAGCGCAGCGGGGTGCGTGCCGGAGAGCAGGAGCAGGGGGAGGAGAAGGAAGGTCAGGTAGCGCACGGGAAATCGCGGTAGGTCTCTTCAAAGACCGGCACGAGTCCCGGGTCGAACTGAGTTCCTGCACCTTCGCGAATGACCTGCAGGGCATCCTCGCGGGTGAGAGCCGCGCGATAGGGGCGATTGGAGCAGATCGCGTCGTAGGTGTCGGCAATCATGATCAGTCTCGATCCGAGCGGGATGTCCGCGCCGGCGATGCCATCAGGATAACCTTTGCCGTCCCAGCGTTCGTGCTCATGGCGCACGATGCGCTGCACCTCTGGGTAGTGCTTGCTCAGAGGTTCCAGGATGCGGGCACCGTAGATCGTGTGCATCTTGACCTCTTCCCATTCCTCGGGAGTGAGCGGGCCATCCTTATGCAGGATGGTGAGTGGAATCCCGATCTTGCCGATGTCGTGCAGCCACGCACCGATACGGATCTCACGCAGCTGATCGTTATTCATGCCTGGGATGTTCTTCGCCATCATCAGGGCAATCTGCGCGACCTTCTTGGAATGGTCGCGGGTGTACTGATCCTTGGTCTCGAGTGAGTTGACCAAAGCCTGTACACCAGTGAGGAAGGCCTTCAACTGCGCCAAATCGGCATTGCGCAGCTTGGTTTCCTCTTCGCGTGTGCGCACGCGGCGGTTCATCGCGCTCAAGATGTGCTCGACCACACTTCCGACCGACGCCGGCTTCATCAAGTACTCATCCGCGCC
>JBMYYH010000171.1:0-2544 GCA_049609225.1 Planctomycetota bacterium
TAGGAGGCACGACCGATGAAGATCACTCTCCACGTTTGGCGTCAGAAGAATGCACACGACATGGGCGGCATGGAGCCGTACGTCGTCGATGGTGTTTCGGAAGACATGTCCTTCCTCGAGATGCTCGACATGCTCAATGAGCAGTTGATCGTGCAGGACAAGGACCCCATCGCCTTCGACCACGACTGCCGTGAAGGCATCTGCGGAACCTGCTCGTTGATGATCAACGGCATCGCGCACGGCCCTGATGGTGGCACCACCACTTGTCAGCTGCACATGCGTAGCTTCAAGGACGGCGATGTGATTCACATCGAGCCGTGGCGTTCGCGCGCCTTCCCGGTTATCCGCGACCTAGTCGTGGATCGTTCGTCCTTCGACCGCATCATCCAGGCCGGTGGATATGTCTCCATCAATGCTGGTAATGCCCAGGATGCCAACAACCTGCCGATCCCGAAGCACGACAGCGACGCCGCCATGGATGCCGCCGCCTGTATCGGTTGCGGTGCATGTGTCGCGAGCTGCCCCAATGGTTCGGCGATGCTGTTCGTATCCGCCAAGGTCGGCCACCTCGCGCACCTGCCGCAAGGTCAGCCGGAACGCGCGCAACGTGCCCGCGACATGGTCGCTCAGATGGATGCCGAAGGTTTCGGCGCCTGCTCCAACCACTACGAATGCGAGGCCGTCTGCCCGAAGGAGATTCCGGTCAAGTTCATCTCCAAGATGAACCGGGACTTCCTCAAGGCTTCGCTGTGCAGTGAGTCCTGATCCCATCGAGATCGAAGCCAAGCTCGTCGCGCCTAGTGCGCGCGAGTTGATGATGCTGCCTGAGCATCTTGGCGCCTTGGGTTATCTCACGACCGAACCGGAACGTGGGATCGCCTTGGACCATTACCTCGATACTCCGGACCTGGATGTGTATCGCGCGGGTTGGGCCCTGCGTCTACGCGACGTCGGCACGCGCAAGTTCCTGACTTTGAAGGCACTCGCTCCTGCGGTAGATGGCATCGCACGCCGCGAAGAGATTGAAGAGGAAGTGGATTGGCACGGCGGTGCCGATTGGTCCTTCGACGACACCACTTTGGAAGGTCGAGTGAAGCCCTTGGTTGGCGATAAGACTTTGTGGCGTTTGTTTCACTTGCGTCAGGATCGCTTGATGTTCCACGTAGCCACCGAAGAACAGTTATGGATTGAGGCAAGTATGGATCTCATCCGCTGGGAAGGTCGCGAGAACACCATTGAGGGTTTCGAAGCCGAGCTGGAACTGCAGAAGGGCCCGGAAGAGGCTTTGGTCGAGATGGTCGAACGTTTGGCCGAACGCACCGGATGGCAACCTGCTGACGGCTCCAAGTTCGAGCGCGGTTTGCAGGTCGCTGGGTTGGTTTAAGAACAACCAGGCCTCCCCCGCTCGTGGCATGCGATAAACTCCAGGCATGCTTTCGTTTCTATTGAGCACCCTGGCAGCTGTATCCCTAGCGCTGCCTTCTACACCGCAACAAGCGGACAAAGATGTCGCCAAGGGCAAGATTGGCAAGGAGATTCGGTCGTGGGTCGAGAACTCTGCTTCCACTGGTTTCCGTGGTGCAGTCCTTGCGGCCAAGGATGGCAAGGTGGTGGCAGCCTTTGGTGTTGGCCATGCCGACTTGGAAGGCAAGGTTGCGATTGACTCCAACACGCTGTTTGAGATTGCTTCCATCACCAAGCAATTCACTGCGGCTGCGGTGATGCACTTAGTACAGGATGGCAAGGTGGAGTTGGATGAGCCGATTTCGACTTATCTACCCGGCATCCCCGAGGATTGCCAGGAGATTACGGTGCGTCACTTGTTGCAGCACACCTCAGGGATTCCGGGTTCGAACTCCCGTGGAGGTGGTGTGGTTCTTGCAGCGGTCTTACCTAGTTTTCTGAAAGGTGGGCCGCAGCATAAACCCGGGACAAACTTTGAATACTGGAATCAGGGTTATGCATTGGTCAGTGAAATTGTCGCACGAGCATCTGGCGATTCCTATACAGGCTACGTAAAGAAACATTTATTTCAGCCAGCAGGAATGAAGCACAGTTTTTTTACGGGAGATGAACCTCCCGCGGGAATAGACATTGCCATCGGTATTGGGAAACATGGAAAGCCTCGATCTGCACTTGAGCATCCATATGGGTCCTATGGGTTCCAGTACCGAGGCATGGGTGGAGCGGTCCTGAATGTGTGGGATTTTTGGCGCTGGGACCGCGCACTATGCACGAATCAACCCCTCAGCAGGGAGTCCAAAGCCGTTATGTTCGAAACTGGGGATTCCCAGTACGGCCTAGGATGGTACGTGGTTGAAGATACACATGGGCGTACCATGCAGGCCCACTCTGGTAGCGTGCGCGGGTTCAACTGCTATGCCTATCGTTTCCCGGAGGAAGACGCCTGCGTAATCGTCCTTTCAAATGATGACCGGGTATATTCAGGGCAAATTGGATTGGGCATCCGGGAGATCCTATTTGAAGATAAACGAACCTTACTCACCCCACCGGATTCCTTAGAAAGTTCCCTGGCAAAGGCTT
>JBMYYH010000172.1:0-2512 GCA_049609225.1 Planctomycetota bacterium
CCGCCACGGCCTCCACATGGAACTCGAGCCCGAGCGCGAAGGGCCGGGGCAGCGGTGAACAGCAAGCCAACGCCGAGGGTTAGGCAAGTCAGGAAGATGGCCTCGCCGTCATCCCATTGCGCCGGAAGGCCGTCGACCACGTAGAGGTCGGGGCGGAACACGCGGTAACCGTAGGTCTCAAAAACCCAATCTTCCACCTGATGGCGATGCTTGATCAATTGGTACGCACCGAAGTAGCCCATCAAGCAGCCGATAAAGGAAGCCACGCCACCGGTAGTGAGCATCAGCAAGCCGCGTCGCATCGGGCTGTAACCGACCGCAGCAAGAATGCCGAGGTCGCGGATCTTCTCGCGCACCAAAGTCGACAAGGTGGCGAACAGACCGAAGGCAGCCACCACTACGATGAAGAACATCACCAGGGTGACCACGCGTCGTTCGTTGTGAATGGCGTGCAGGACCAAGGAGCTCCGTTCTTCCCAAGTCTGCAGGATGCCACCTTGCTCCAAGCCTGGGCGCGGCAAACCTGCGCGGTCCAAGGAAGCAAGGATCGCCTCCTTCACCGCAGCAGGATTGGCATCAGGCTCGATTTTGATCAGCGCCTCAGTGAAATCCGCCGCCGAAGTTCCCAGCAAGTTGTAATGCAGCCCATCGCGGCCAGTGCGTTCCATATAAACGCGATCCATCGCCGAGCGGAAATCGCTGCCGCCAAAGGTGCCGCCGATTTCCACTCGCGCATTGTGCGGAATCAGAGGTTCCCCTGCAGCTGGTAAGACGGCAGGTAGGGCACCCAACTCCATGCGCGTGCGCTCACCATCCGGATCGGTGCGCAAGGTCGTGGCAAAGGCATCACTGACCAGGACCGTAGGACGGGCGAAAATGCCAGGTCCCTTGGCGAAGGGTTGTTCCTGATCCGCCACGGGCATGATCCGCGCCCGCTCCAACTCCAAGGTGAAGTTGTTGACCTTCCGCTCCGCTTCCATGTCAATGCCGATGACCTGAATGCCGCGGTGCAGATCCCTTTGCGTATCCGAAAGGTCCACGATGTAGCCGGGCAGGCTGTACATGGCGTAGGCCACCAGATGGGGGGCCACGGCCTCCACGCCTTCGGCATCCATCAAAGCCGCTTCATAGTCGACCCAACGCGGAAGTTCCTCACTGACCGCCGGGATCAGCATCAAGTCGCCCAACGGACCGCGCACCGCCTCGGTATTCATGTTGATGAGCCCATTCATCACCGCCAGCACCGACAGCAGCGCCAACAGACCCACGGCCACGCCGAGGATCGCCAGCAGCTGGACTGGACGTCGGAACAGGTAGGTCAGGACGAGACGCAGCACGAGGGAAGTCTACGCTGGCGCGGTCGTCGTCCCCAAATGGGGCGAATTGGAAATGCAGGGCATTGCTAGGTAGATTGCGTGCATGCTCCCACGGTGTTTGTTTCTTTTCTGCTGGACCACCTTATTCCTGGCCTTGCCGGCGCCCACATCGGCGCAAGTGCAGCGTTCTAGCGAACCTTCATGGATGAAGGATCTGCGGGATGATTCGATTCCCGGCAATGCCCAAGTCGCCGTGGCCGACGCCCTGAACCTGGGCCGGTTGGCCATCCCAGACCTGCGCACCGGCCTCCACAGTGAGGATTGGCAACAACGCTTGCTCTCTGCGGTGCTGATGGCGCGGATCGGTTGCCCGCAGGGGGATACCGAACGTGTGGTGCGCATTCTGCTCACGCACCTTGGGGATAATCGCATCCGCGGCGATGCCCATATGGCAAAGGATGGCCTGCTGCATCTTGGAGTGGCGGCCTACACCGGCCTCACCATTTACATGCTGCATTCCCCTGAAAATGATCAGCTTTATGCGCGCGAGATCTCCCGCAAGATTCTGCGCAAACATCCAGCCAGCAAACAGCCTTCCGCACGTCAGTTTCCGACGGCTATGGCCTCGATGCGCCACCTGGATAGCAAGCCCGGGGAGGTCCCTCCTGCCGCTCCGGAACTCATCCAGTGGCCCGAAGAAATGGAAGACTTGGCGACCCTGTTTCGCCATGCCTTACGCGACGACGCCATCCGCTACAACGCCAACCTGGCATTGGGCTTCTTGAGCGACGATGCCTTTTCGGACCATCTGCAGATTTCGCTGCGTAGTCCGGACCTGCAGGAACGTCGCTTGGCCGCGGCCTTGTTGATGAAAAAGGATGCGCCACCGACCGACATCCTTTTGCAGGAAGCCGTCGCCTCCTTGCAGAAGGATGCCTTCGGTAGCTCCGAGACGGTTCCCATCCCAAATGCGAACCGGGCGGCGGGTTATCTGCAACGGCATCGCGATAAGGCCGGACCCTTCCTGCTCGCAGCCTTGGATTCCAGCAACATGGAGGAACGCCTGCGGGCAGCCGCCATCTTGGCCAAATGCCGTCACCCAAGGCCGGAGGCGTATGTTCCGGTGCTGTTGTCCCACCTCATGGACAATGAGATCCCGGATGACGCCACTCTAGCCGGCCGTAGTCTCGCCGAGA
>JBMYYH010000173.1:0-2364 GCA_049609225.1 Planctomycetota bacterium
GACGGCTTCCAAAATCGCCGTGGCTTCCCGCGGACGCAATCCCTTGTCCATCAACACCTCAATCGAACTCAAGAACACTTCTCGTGCGGTGTTCAAGATCAACAAGGCAATGCCGATGCCCACCAGCAAGTCTGGCCACAACGCACCATCCAACAACCACGCCAGCACCAATCCAAGGATGACCGCAAGGTTCATCATCAAATCGCTGGTGTAGTGCTTCGAATCCGCAGCCAGAGCAGGGGAGCCGGTCTCGCGGGCGACGGTCTGCAGGCGTCGTACCAACCAGATGGTGGCAATGCTCGAGATCGCCATCACGCCGACGCCGGCCCAAGGCATTTCGAGCGAGTAGTTCTCCTGGTGCAGGAAGCGGTTGACCGTGTGGACCGCCAGGCCGAGGCCACTCAGCAGGATGAAGAGTGATTGGAACAGCGCAGCCAGTCCTTCGGCCTTACCGTGGCCCCAAGGGTGGTCGGCATCGGCGGGGCGTTCGGCGGCGATGACGGCCCACAGCACTAGGAGAGAGGCCAACACATCGAACAGCGAGTCGAGGGTTGAGCCGAGGATGCCACTGGACCCCGTATAGAGGAATGTGATCGCCTTGATCGCCACCAGACCGAGCGCGACCTTGACCGTGGTCTTGGCGGTCGTCGACCGGCGCTTGGCCGGGAGGTCGGAGGTTGGCAGCTCCATGACAAGGAAGATAACCTTTCCGGGGTACGTCGATAGAGCGCTTCGTGAAGCAACCCCAACAATCCCGCGCCGCGAGGGCTTTCTTGAGCCGCCGCGGCGCCGTTGACCCGCGCCTCCTGCTTGGAGGTGGGGTGTTGCTGCTGGGCGCGCTGCTCCTGGTGTTCCTGAGCGGCCCATCGGAGGAGCCGGATGGGCCTGGGGGGGAACCGGTACCGGTGGTGGATCTCACCGGAAATGTGCCGGTGGCCGGAGAGCTGGAGATCGATTCCAGTGGGCCGCTACCGGGCGTCGGGCCGTTGCAGGTGGAGATGCACTACCTCGGTAGCCGCGATGACAGCTTGGTTCGCGTCGAGCGCCCCGGTGTTTTGGTGGGCAAGGTTTTTGGCATCGATGGCAAGGGTGTGGCGGATGTCGCGATGACTGTGGTCGGTGGACCGCAGGATGGCATCAAGGTCTTCACGCAGGAGGATGGTCGTTATCGGATCGATGGTTTGATTCCGGGGCTGCACTTCCTGCGAATGGAAGGGCGCACCATTCCGCCGGCCGTGCGCATGCAGCGGGTGACCGGCAAGAACCAAACACGCAGGGACTTCTACTTCGGGGAAGCCTTGTCGGTGCAGTTGGTGATTCGTGACCATAAGAACAAGCCGTTGGAAGGTGCAGTGGTCACGACCGACCTTGGAATTCGTCGCGGCGTGAGTGGCGAGAAGGGAGTCGTCGGATTGGATGGCGTCGCTGGCGGACGCCGTGTGGTACTCGATATCCGTGCGAAGGGGCATGTGCCGGTGCGTTATGAGATGAACCTGTTCTCCGGTTTGTTGCAGGGCGATCCGGTGGAGTTGCCGCCGTTGCCGGTAGGCAGCAAAGTGCGTGGTCAGGTGAAGAGTTGGCCTGGTGGTCCATTACCCACGGTCACGATGGTGCCGCGGGCATCCACGATTGGATCCTTCCAAGTCGCGTGGGAAGAGTGGCAAGATGTCTCCACGGATCGCGAAGGACGTTTCGTGATGGAGAATGTGCCGATCACGCATCTGCTGGATGTGCGCGCCTTCCATCCATATGGAGTTTGTGATCCGCGCGTGCGTGCGGTGCAACCAAGCGTTTCGGCTGCGGCCACGGCCAATTTCGTCATCCGTCAGGCCAAGGCCGTGGTGACAGCGGAGGTGGTGGATGAAGAAGGCGAACCCATCTTGGGTGCGTCACTCCGGCTCGAGGCCGTGAATCCCGATCGCGTGCTGGCGGCTTTGTATCCGGGTTTGGGCACTTCCCAGGTGGGGGTGCGTCTGCCGGTTCCAGCGCAGTTGCTTCGCCAAGGCAAGACCGATGCCGACGGCCGCTTCGAGTTTGCCTTGGGGGATCACCCGCAGGGCACCGGGCACTTGCTCCTGACTGCCGAAGCCAAAGGCAAACGCGGCGCCCGACGCGAAGTGAAGACCGTCGGCAAGCACTTCCGCATGGAGTTAGCGGATATCCGCGCCGCCGGTACCGTGGTGCTGGAGCGCCGCGATGGCGGCCCGATCCCCGCGGCAGAGTTCTGGCTGAATGGCGAAGCGGTCGAGAACGCTGCTGGTTTGGAGCGGGGGTTCTACCGCGTCACGGTGCGTCGGGGAGAGCTGCAGCTGAAGACGGTGGAGCAGCTCTGGGTCGAAGGGGAAACGGGATTGGACCTGGGGC
>JBMYYH010000174.1:0-2362 GCA_049609225.1 Planctomycetota bacterium
ACTGTGGTCATCAAAGGGGAAGTGGAGAGAAGAAGAGGAAGAAGCGACAGAGCTGCTGGATTTCGAACCAGATCCTTTGTTTAGAGATTGAGGAGAAGGAGTGCGAGCCAAGAGAATAGCCTGGATCCCATTACCGGGAACTCCCTAAAAACCGAGTTCTTGCCATCGGTCGGCCACCTTTTTCTTGATGTCGTCCGACATCACGATCGCATCGGGCCAATCACGCGTGAAGCCTTCTTCCGGCCACTTGCGGGTGGCGTCGATGCCGACTTTGGAGCCGTAACAAGCGGCGCGGCTGGCGTGATCGAGGACCTCGATCGGACCGAGGGTGAATTCCAGATCGCGCTGCGGGTCGATGTGATTCAACACATTCCACGCGACTTCGGAATCGTCGTGGATGTTCACATCCTCATCCACCACCACGATCACCTTGGTGAACATGGCCTGCCCGAGTCCCCAGATCGCATTCATGAGCTTGCGCGCATGGCCGGGATAACTCTTCTTGATCTGCAAGTACATCAAGTTGTGGGCCACGCCCTCGAAGGGCATGCGGTAATCCAGCACCTCGGGGAACTGCTTCTGCAGGATCGGCAACAACAAGCGCTCGATCCCCTCCGTCATCCAGCAATCCTCTTGCGGCGGACGCCCGACCAAAGTGGTGTGGTAGACCGGATCCTTACGGTGCGTGATGCACTCGACATGGAAGCGCGGGTACTTGTCGGCCAAGCTATAGAAGCCAGTGTGATCGCCAAAGGGACCTTCCGTGACCAGGTCGGTCGGATCGACATAGCCCTCCAACACGATTTCGGCACTCGCTGGCACCTCCAAAGGCACCGTCTTACAGGGCACCAGTGGCACGCCCTTGTTACGCAGGAAACCGGCGATCAGCAGTTCGTCCACATCCGGCGGCGCCGGCACCACACTGCCGAAGCAAGTCGCGGGATCCGCGCCGATGACCACCGCCACCGGGATACGCTCCCCTTTCTCCTCCGCCTTCTTTAAATGACGACGCGCATCCTTATGCAGATGCGAATGAAAGCCCGTCACCTTCTTCCCCATTACCTGCAGGCGATAGGTTCCCATATTGCGACGCCCGGTCTCGGGATCATTGGTCACGCACAACGGAAAGGTGATGAAGGGGCCGGCGTCATCCGGCCAAGTGGTCAGGACGGGCAGCTTGGAGAGATCCACATCCTCTCCCGTGAGCACCACTTCCTGACAAGGAGCCTTCGAAGTCTTCTTCGGCATCCACGCGCCCATGCTCGCCAACTTCGGCAGCATCTTGAGCTTGTCGAGTAAGCCTTCGGGCGGTGCTTGGTCGAGCACATCGCGCAGACGTTGCGCATGATCATCCATCGATTTCGCACCAAGCGACATCGCACAACGATCGCGCGAGCCGAAGCCGTTGATGAACACCGGCATGCTGCTGCCTTTGACGTTCTCGAACAGCAGCGCCTTATTCGCAGCACCCTGTTCCTTGCTGACGCGGTCGGTGATCTCGGCGATCTCGAGGTAGGGATCGACCTCTGCGGTAATCCGCATCAGCTCTCCGGCCTCGTCAAGGACGCGAATCCAGTCCTGCAGGTTGTCCATGCGCGCATTCTAGGACGGCCCCGCTCAAATTCCTCGCCCTGCCCGCCCAGGAAGCCGAGTTTTCCTTCATGATGGGGATGCCCCACCCCTTTCCACAGAACCCTTTCAGCATGCTTCGATTCGTAGCCCTTTTCGGTCTATCGGGCGCACTTGCCCTGACCGCTTCCTGTTCCAATGCGCCCGCCGAAGGACGCGCCGCCGCGCCAGACGGCACCCTGCGCAATGTGCAGGGCAATGTCTTTACATCAAGTAGCCAAGGCCAGGCCGCACTCGCCACAGCCACCGACGGACGCACCGCCTTGGTGTGGGAAAGCAAGCGCCAAGAGCGCGGCACTTTCGGTGTCTATGCGCGACTCTTTGACCGCGCCGGCCAGCCACTCAGCCACGAGTTCCATGTGAACACGCATTTGCCACGCGCGCAGTGGCATCCGGCCGCTGCATTCTCCGATGACAACACCCTGTGGTTCGCTTGGGAATCCTTCTCCCAAGACGGCAGTGGTTCTGGTCTCGTCGCGCGTGCCTTTGACCAGGAAGGACAACCGCTTAGTGCTGAACTTCCGATCAACTTGCAACGCGAGGGCGATCAGGTCGACGTCGCATTGGTGGCGGCTGCTGAGGGTGGAGCCCTTGCGGTTTGGGCTTCACACCATCCGGACTCCAGTTTCCACGCAGCAAACGGCATTCGGGCGCGTTTGATGCATGCATCGGATTTGGGAACGGTGGAAATCGTGATGAGCACACAGGAAGGTGCGCAAGACCGACGGCCTTC
>JBMYYH010000175.1:0-2230 GCA_049609225.1 Planctomycetota bacterium
ATGGAAGCCGACAGCGGCCAAGACATCGAACTCATCGTGATGTCCGACCACGGCTTCGCGCCTTTCCGTCGCAAGATGCACGTCAACGATTGGCTGGTGCAGGAAGGCTATCTGGTGCTGAAGGAAGGCGTCGAGAAGACCTCGAGCCTGGCTTTGGATCTGGATGAGCACGGTCAACCCATTCCGGGTTCCGGCGACGTCGATTGGTCCAAGTCGAAGGCCTACTGCGTGGGCTTCAACGGAGTCATCCTGAACCGCGTCGGACGCGAGCCGGAAGGCATCGTCACCGATAGCGAGGTCGATGGCTTGCTCCAGGAGATCACCACCAAGCTGCTCGCGATGGAGGATGGGGGAGAACCCGTGTTCACCACCGTGGTGCCAGCTACCGAAGTTTTCCACGGCGAACAGACCCATCTTGCGCCGGATCTGCAGCTTGGATTCAATGTCGGCTTCGGAGCATCCGATGAATGTGCAGCGGGAGCCGTCGAAGGCACCTGGCTCGAAGGCGTCACCATCGTCGATAACGATTCCCGTTGGTCCGGTTCCCACTTGATGGATCCGGAACTCGTCCGCGGTACCATCATCTCCAAGTCCGGAAAGGCCTACAGTAAGGACCCGGCCCTGGAAGACATCACCGCGACCCTCTACAGCCTGTTCCAAGTCACTCCCCCGGATGGCATGGACGGCAAGTCTCTTTACTAACCCTCAGCCAGGAAACCACCATGTTTGGCGGAAACAAACTTAAGATCAACAAGGACATCCTCGAGCGCTGCAAGAAGTGCTCGGAAGTCGCCGGCTACTCCTCCCTTGAGGAATTCGTCGAGCACATCCTCGAGAAGGAACTGAAGGCGATTGAAAGCGCCGGCACCTCCGACGAGGACATCACCGAGAGCCTCCGCGGCCTCGGCTACATCAGCTAACTCTTTAGCCTCCCCCGAAACCTCACCAGACTGCGATGAAGCAGCGAATCATCGTCATTGGCATCTGTGCCGTTCTTGTCGCGCTAGGCGTTTTCGTGCCAAGCGTGCTCAACATGGTTTTTGATGTCTTCGACCTGGCCTTCGGCTGGGCCGGCCCATTCGCGGTCGTCACCATTGTCTCCGGTCTGGTGGGGGTGTTGTTCATCCTGGCCTTCCCGCATGTGTCTTCGCAGGCGGGCATCAAGGCAGTCAAAGGGCGCATCAGCTATAACCTGGTGTCGATCCGACTGTTTCAGGATGACTTCCCGACCGTGATGCGGTCGCTCGGTAGCACCTTGGTCTGGAACTTCACCTATCTCGGGTTGAACATCCTGCCAATGGTGGTGCTTGCGGCTCCATTCATGATCGTTTGGTTCCAGCTCAACGCACTCTATGCTTACCAGCCGCTTGATACCGGCAAGGAGCAGATGGTGGTGATCGAGCTGAACGAGACCGTCAAGGATCCTTCGAAGATCGAAGTGCGGATTCCGGAAGGTGGTGTGCTGAACCAGCGCGTCAACCTCGGTACGCGTTCGAGCGCTGATGGCTCCTTGGACCCGACCTTGCTCCTGCGCTACACCCCAGAAATGGCGGGTAGTCAGGAACTGATCCTCTCCTATGAGGGGGAAGAGGTCGCGAAGACCATCGAGGTGGAGACTGATCCACGTCGTTTGGCGCGCATCCGCACCAGTGATCCTCTGGGTGGCTTTGCAGCTGCCAAGGATCCGATCGTCTACTTCGGCGATAAGGTCCTGCCGACGAGCTCCTTTGTCCGCTCCATCACGGTGGACTATGCAGTCGCACCCTTGGGCTTCATGGACGGCGGTGAGATTTCCATCATGCTGTGGTTCGTGGTGGTATCGATGGTCGTCGGCTTTGGCCTGAAGGGGCCGTTGGGCGTCGAGATCTAGGCGTCGCTAAATACGCAACTAGGAGGCTCCAAGGGCAACCTTGGGGCCTCCTCTGCGTTTGGGGTCCTTCGCCTGGGATGCCGTCATGGAGCATTGCTAACATGCCTCTGTGAAGATGCACACCAAGATTGCCCTCGCGATGCTGCTCGGCGTTGCGGTTGGATGGGGGCTCCAGAACTTTGCGGAGGCCACCTACACCACAACGACCGTGGTCAAGGGCGGGCTCGAGGCGCAGCTGGAGGTGCTCGATGCCGATAGCCCGCGCGCGCAGTGGCTGACGCCCTTCGTGATGGCGGCGGACATCTTCATGCGTCTCTTGAAGATGTTGATCGTGCCCCTGGTGCTGTCCAGCATCGTCAC
>JBMYYH010000176.1:0-2147 GCA_049609225.1 Planctomycetota bacterium
GACATGGACGGCGACCTCACATGTGACGGCCTCGACATGGACAGGGACGGCGACCTCGATGTGGTCTTGCCCGGCGCCCCGGGGAACGCATTCCGACTCTTCCGCAACGATGGTGGCATGGTGTGTCCTGACGATCCTTGCCAAGTGAGGCGAAGCCGAGCGAGGCAGGGAACATGCTGTATCGGACTCGCGGGTGAAAGTCCCGTCGCGGTAAGCGCCGTCGCGCCGCGTAGCAGGCTCCAGGTGCCGCGCGAAATCGCGGCGCCCAAGCGGAGCGTCAAGTGCCCGCTGGTTGGTGTATGCCAATGCAGCGGGGAGCAAAGCCGCAGGCCCAACATCAAGTGAACCTTGCAGCCTCGTGACATGAGAAGCCGAAAGGCAGGGAAGCCGAGTCATTCATGGCATGACGAAGGCAACAGACCGACCGCAAGAAGACGGAGCGGGTCGGGATTCCCTCGGGGTAGAGAGGAGAGCATGCGGCGACAGCCCGATACGGAACAGGAGAGGCCCTCCTCGACAGCCGACGTCCGGCAAAGCGGGATCGATAAGCCGATGGTGAAACGATCGCGTGTTGAGAGGGAGTCCGAGGGGCTCATAGTACCGTTGACGGTGTCGACCAAAACGGCATCCGAGGGAAGGGGCTCTGCTTCGACAGTGTCGTCGGATGGAGGTAAGCGCGAGGGCATGACCGGCTTCGTTCGGTCCAACAACCCCATAGAAAAAGTGCGACAACTCCAACGGCGACTTTTCACGTCCGCCAAAAGCTCACCAAGGCGGCGTTTCCATGCACTGTATGACCGGATCTGGCGGCGTGACGTGTTGCTGGAAGCATGGAAACGAGTTCGGTCAAACGGTGGTGCTGCTGGCATCGATGGGGTGACCCTGAAGATGATCGAGCAGCACGGGGTCGAGGATTTCCTAACCGAAATCCAAGACCGCTTGAGAGCGGGGACGTATTGGCCGAAGCCGGTGCGACGGCACTACATCCCCAAACCGGACGGCAAGCGCCGCCCGCTAGGCATCCCAACGGTGCGCGATCGTGTTGTGCAGATGGCCGCGAAGATGGTGTTAGAGCCAATATTCGAGGCCGACTTCGAGGAATGTAGCTACGGCTTCCGTCCTCAACGCAGCGCGACCGATGCCTTGGAGCGGATTCGCTTGGTGGGTGGTCGCGGGCACTATCACGTCGTGGATGCGGACATCCAGGGCTACTTCGACGCGATCGATCACGATCTGTTGATGGAGCAATTGGAACGACGCATCTGCGATCGCAAAGTGCTCAAGCTGTTACGGCAGTGGCTGCAGGCAGGTGTCATGGAAGCGGGCGAAGTGCGCGCGTCGCGAGTGGGCAGTCCCCAAGGCGGCGTGATCTCACCTCTGCTTGCCAACGTGTATCTGCATGTGCTCGATGCAGTGTGGCAACGACGTGGTCAGCACCTTGGTGTGTTGGTGCGTTACGCCGATGACTTCGTGATCCTGTGCCGGAGACGGTCGCAGGCGAACGAAGCGATGCGGCGCGTGACGACACTGCTTGAGCATATGAAGCTGAAGCTGCATCCGGAGAAGACGCGTGTAGTCGAGCTTGGTCTAGGCAAAGAAGGCTTCGAGTTTCTTGGCTGCCATCTGCGGATCGTGCGCTCCCATTTCAAAGGGAGTCGCTATCTGTTTCGGTGGCCGTCGAGTAAAGCGATGAAGTCGCTCCGCGCCAAAGTCAAAGCGCTGACGAACCGTCGACATCGGAGCCGGATGAAGGACATCCGCGAAGTGATCGCGGACCTGAATCCTGTGCTGCGCGGCTGGTGCAACTACTTCCGAACCGGTAACGCTTCGAAGAAGTTTGCGGAAGTAGACTTCTACGTGTGGCAACGGCTGACGAGGCTGCTCGCGAAGGTGCGCAAGCGGCGGGGTGTCCCGCTTACTTGGCGCACTCGAGCGATTCGCCGTGCTTGGCCGCGCCCTGCTTTCGAAGCGCTTGGTCTCCACCGTTTGATCGGCACTATCCGCTTCCCAGGGAGCCCACATGTGGCGTGAGAATGTCGTCGGAAAGCCGTGTGCGGGAAATCCGCACGCACGGTTTGAATGGGGGTCTCAGGTGATGATGAGGCCAGTTGTAAGCGAACCTCTAATCACCTGAGATCTACCTATGC
>JBMYYH010000177.1:0-1989 GCA_049609225.1 Planctomycetota bacterium
GGATCTAACCCCCTCCCTGGCTCGTTTCGAATTTGACTTGGAGGGGGGGGTGCCCGATTTCGAACCCGGCCAGTTCCTGACCATCGGCCTGCCACACCCACAGAAGGAAGGCCGCACCCTCTACCGGCCCTATTCCATCTCCAGCCGTCCGGAGCAGAAGGAGTGCCTGGAGCTCTACATCCGTTTGGCGGAGCGTCCGGTGCCTGGGCTGTTCACGACCATGTTGTGGAAATTGGGCGTGGGCGACGTCTGCGATTACCTGGAGCCCAAAGGTGCCTTCACGGTTAACCATCAGAACCCCCAGGGCGAGAAGGAAGCCCGTCGTCTGGTCATGATTGGGGGTGGAACCGGGGTGGCACCCTTCGTTTCGATGATCGGCTCGCTGAAGGAAGCCGGCTGCACCCGCGAGATCATCCTCTGCCAGGGGGCCAGCTATCAGCAGGAACTTGGCTACCGCAGCTACTTTGAGGGCCTGCTGGCCGAAAACGGCAAGGATGGCTGGAATTTCAAGTATCTGCCGACCATCAGTCGTCCGGATGAGGAGTCCAATGCGGGATGGACCGGCCATACCGGTCGGGTCGAAACCCTGATCATTCCAGGGGAAGATGGTCTCAGCGCCGTCGAGCGGGCTGCTGGCGAGGCTTTCACGCCGGAGAATGCCTCCTTTTACATCTGCGGATTCGGCGGCATCGTCGATAGTATTTGCCACACAGTGCAGGATCGTGGCTTCGTCACGCGCAAAGAGGCGCGCGAAGACGGAAGTTACGACATCCGATTCGAATCCTACGGGTAGAAACGGGGTTTCGTCCCCAAGCCTCCGTTTGTCATGACCAAATCCCTCCTTTGCGCATTTCCGTTGCTGCTCCTCAACTTTGAGGCGCCCAGCACACCGTTTGAAGCTGGCATCTCGTGGAAGGCCGATTACCGCGAGGCCTTCGCAGAGGCCAAGGAGCGCGACACCATCGTCTTCCTTGCGGTCAATATGGATGGAGAGCGCGCTAATGACACCGCGGCGAAAAAGCTCTACACCGACAAGCTGATCCTGCCTTTGGCCGCGGAGGCGGTCAGCCTGGTGGCGTCGAAGTTTGAACACGCGGCAAGTGGTGCTTGTCCACGATTCGGCACGGTCACTTGCACCGATCACCAGACCATCGATAAGGCTGCGCGGAGCCAAATTCTCAAGCCGGGCGCCACCGGAGAGGTCATCGCGCCGCACCACGTCTTCCTCGACAAGCAGGGCAACATCCTGATGTCGGTGCCCTATCAGATCGATAACAAGGAGTTGGCCTGGTGTTTCACCGCTTCGATGCAGAAGGCCTATCCCGATCGTGAGGTCAAAGAAGTCAAAGGGGCCCGTGCCCCCCGACGCCTGGTCATGGATGGAGTCACCGGTGGTGGCGCCGACACCATCCGTCCGCTCACCGAGGAGGAGTTGGAGGAGACCATCAAGCGCATCCGTTCGACCAAGCGTTTGGAGGATCGGATCAATGATCTGTACAGCCTGATCGCCACCGACCACCCCGATGCCATCGAGGTCCTCGAACGCGATCTCAAGACCGGCGACGTCGCCTCTGCCTTCGGACGTCGCGCGGGCCCAGATGCTGCGCAACGCCTGCTGGAAGGACGCACCCGCCTGATCCATCGCATCGGCGTCTATTCGCCCCCCTCCTATTGGGAAGCCATCGCCTCCATGTTGGAGGATCCGGAGGAGCCCATCCGCCATGAGGCAGCCGTGGCCCTGGAGCAGCTGGCGGCACCGGATTCCGTCAAGGCGCTAAAGTCTGCCTTGAAGGATGAGGAATCACCAGCCGTCCGCCGTTGTTTGGTGCGCGCTCTCGGCACTGCAGGGGTCGATGAGTCGAGTGCCCGCAAGCAGCTGACCAGCTTGGCCAAGTCAAAAAAGGATCCGGATCTGCAGAAGGTCGCCCTGTTTGCGTTAGGCGGTCAGGTGGAACAGAAATCGGTGGTGAAGCTTCTCACGGAAACCTT
>JBMYYH010000178.1:0-1813 GCA_049609225.1 Planctomycetota bacterium
TGGGCACGCGAGTGGAGCTGATCAGCCGGCGTTCCGTTTTTGCGGATTGGGGCCCGAGCATCGTCGAAGAGGCGGAAGGCTTCCTGCAGGATGAACCGAACTTGAACAATCATGCACCGGGAACGCCGGTGAAGGTTTCGCGCAGTGAGGGTGGCGTCGCGATTGAGATCGAGGCGGGCGGGACGACCAAGACGGTGGAAGCACAGCATCTGTTGGTGGCCACCGGACGTCACGCGGCGGTCGATGGATTGGGTTTGGATCTTGCCGGGATTGAGATCGAGCGCGGTCGGGTGAAAGCCGGGCCGGATATGCGTACGACCAACGACAAGGTCTTCGTCGCGGGAGATGCAACCGGGGATCGACTGCTGTTGCATGTCGCGAACTGGGAGGGCGTGTCCGCTGGCATCGGCGCACTTGGCGAAGAGGATGTACCGCATGTGGAACGACGCCTGGATATGGCGGTCGTGTTTACCGACCCACCCCTCGCCACTCTCGGACTTACCGAAGCCCAAGCGAAAGAGCAGGGCATTGCAGTCGTCACTGCAGAAGCGCGTTGGCCTTCGACCGGTCGTGCGATCACGATGGATATCGCGCATGGCGCCATCGTGCTGGTCGCCGCCGCCGATGATGGCGAGATCCTCGGCGCTCAAATCCTCGGCCCCCGCGCCGACGACATCATCCACATCCTCAGTTCCGTGATGTACTACCAAGGAACTGCCAAGGACATGTTGGCCATGCCCTGGTACCACCCGACCTTGTCGGAAGTGCTGCTGAGCCTGGCGCGCGAGATCGACGGCAAGACAGGCTGATTGCTCCACGCCGGACCTCCATCCGGCTTCGGCCACGCCCCATGCACCACTCCCCCCATCGCCTTTGCCTGCTTCTGACTAAGGAGCTTTGTCGCATTGATCCGCTCGACACCATGCGGCAAGCGGTGGCGGCGGGCGTCGACATGATCCAGGTGCGGGAGAAGGAGATGACTGCATCCGAGCTACACGATTGGGGGGCCGAGGTCCTGAGCCTGGGCCGCGAGTTGGAAGTACCCGTGTTGATCAACGATTCGGTGGAAGTTGCCCACGCCCTCGATGCGGACGGCGTCCACCTGGGCCAAGATGACCTTCCTCCACAAGCCGCTCGGGATGTAATGGGCGCGGACAAGCTGATTGGACTTAGCACCCACAACCTAGATCAGATCGAACTGGCTCACGGGCTACCAGTCGACTACCTCGGTTTTGGCCCGCTCTTCGCGACGGCCACCAAAGGCTACACAGAGGGTGTAGGGCCAGACCGGCTCGTTGCAGCCCTTGCATTCAGCCCGGTGCCCCTGTTGGCTATCGGTGGAATCACTGGGGAAAACGCGTGGAAAATCCCCTCAGCGGCCGGCATCGCCGTCTCCAGCGCTATCTGTTCCACCAACGAAATCGCCAAAGAAACCCTAGCAATCGGCCGTTTCGACCTATATTAAGGGTATGAGAACCCTCGTCTCCTCCTTGGCCGTCACAGCGGCCGCAGTCGCATTCAGCCCTGCCGCCGCCGCCCAAGGCACCGTGCAGGTCGGCGACGCCCCCGAATATCAACTCGGCGCGAAGACCTTCAACTCCATGGGCGCTGCTGCTGCCGCTGATTTCCGCGGCAAGCCGGTCCTGGTCGAGTTCTGGGGCACCCGCTGAGGTGGCTGCATTTCGTCGTCCGTGCCGGCGGCGGTCAAACTCCAACAGGAGTATGGCGATGACATCCAGGTGATCTTCGTCGAGTCGCAGAACAGCGGCTACGAGAAGTCGGTGGGCATGGCTGCCAAGAGCGGCTGGCTCGG
>JBMYYH010000179.1:0-1767 GCA_049609225.1 Planctomycetota bacterium
TGAATGCATTGCGGTCCACCTTTTCGCGCACCACCGGAAAGCCATCCAAGCCTTCCAGACGTCGCATCAATCGCAATTCCCGGCCCATCAGGAACCGCGCCAACCAGCGACTGTAGAACGGCAGGTCTGCGCAATCTTTGACGATGCGCACCCGCCCATCTTCCGACGTCGCGCGGAACACGGCGGGCTTCCAACGCGAACCGCGACTCAACACCTCCTTGTCGGCATCGCGCAGGGCAGAGCGCGGCCAATCCAGGAGGGGTGGCAACTTCATTTGCGGATTAGCTGCGAAGGAAGGGGAACCACATGGGTGCCGTCCACACGCCGAGCATGACCAAGCCCAAGGCTGGGCCCCACGACAGTTCGTGGTTCGCGAGCACCATTTCCCAACTGAACTTGCGCTCTTGGCCACTACGCCAAGGACGCAGTTGCGGCCAGAAGTCTGGGACATTGGCTGCGTGTCGATCCACTTCTTCGCCGAACAACTTCTGCAGACGCGGATACTCGCGCTTCATCTTGCGTGGCATGTAGAAGGTCAGGAACACGATGGCGAGCACCAAAGAGAAGCCCCACACGATCATGCCGCGGGTGGTTTCTAGGTTGCCAGCGCCCAAAGCCACGCCCAACAGCGCCAGGAAGCTACCGAAGTAGGCCGGGTTGCGCACGTAGGCATAGGGGCCGGTGGTGACCAGCAGCTGGTTCTTATCCAGGTGCCCGAAGGCCCAGATGCGCAGGAACCACGCCAGCAGCACCAGGACGCAACCGATCAGGAAGGTCGTAAAACGCGGGTCTGCCTGGGAAACCATCAGGATTCCGCAGATATACACCGCAGTCTTGCGCCAGGTCAGCGCCTTGGAAGCTCGTTTCTCGCCACTCATGGTCTTGCGGGGAATGGCCCCGTAGACGATGATTGTCCAATCTTGCGCCCATCAATCAACCTTTCGTGATGCGAATCCTCCTCCTGTGCCTTTTGGGCCTCCTCAGCGCTTGCGCTGGCCCCGCCCAATCCTCGGGTCAGAAGCCTTCGGGCCTGACCTCCTCCGGCTCCTCCGCCCCACGCGGTGGCGCCCACACCCTTGATGGCACCGCCAACGAGGAAGTGCTCGGCAGCGTCGCCGAACGCGAAGCCATTCAGCGCGAGCAGGAGATGCTCGCCGAGCTGGCCGACCGTGGCATCTACCCGGAGAATGATCCGACCCAGGTCACGGTGAAGTACCACCGCTCTGGCGTCACCATTGGTCTTTACAACGAGGCCAACGTCACGCAGGCGGATTACTACACCACTGCACGCAACGCCGCGAGCTACAAGGTGGTGTCCAACATCAAGATGGGCGCCCTGCTGAAAGCTCTGGAAGATCTTGGCTTCTACGAAGAAGCCTATCCAGACTTCAAGCGCACTCCAGGTTCAAGCCTTTCGGTCGTGGTCTTGAGTGGCGACACCAAGCACACCCTCAGTTGGGGCCAGGCTATGGGCGAGAAGAACAATGAGCTCACGCAAAACTGCGCCGATGCCGTACGCGTGATGTTTGACACCACCATGGCGGTGCAGGTCGTCGACAATCCCGATGGAACCGACTTCTTCCAGAATGAACGGGATCGCATCAACAACCAAAACGCCCTCAAGCGGGCAAAGCAGTAGTCGATGAGTGGCCGGACCCTGGTCGTCGTTCCGGCCCGACGCGCCTCCAGCCGCCTGCCTGAAAAACTGCTGCTCGCGGAATCAGGCAAGCCGCTCTTGAGCTACACGCTCGAGGCCTGCCGCGCTGC
>JBMYYH010000180.1:0-1680 GCA_049609225.1 Planctomycetota bacterium
CGAGGTGGATGGTGTTTCTCTCATGGGGGCCATGAGGCGTCCACAGGAGCTGCTGGAGGGCCGAAGTCTGTACTGGGAGTTCCCGGGTTATGGCGGACAACAAGCGCTGCGTGAGGGGCCGTGGATGCTGCTGCGGCGCGGCTTGCGCAAAGGTGATCCGAGCGTGGAGCTTTACCACCTGGAGCGCGACCCGAGTCAGAAGGAGGATGTGGCGGCGGACCATCCGGAGCGCGTCGCGCGGATGTTGGCGCGCATGGCTGCGGAGCATGAACCAAGTGCGGAGTTTCCTTTGCCAGGCGTGGATTCCTGAGCCTACAGTGCGCTCATGTTGATCCTCGACCACATCACTCTCAACGTTTCCGACATCGCCGCATCGCGCGCGTTTTTGGAGCAGGCCCTGGCGCCGCTTGGCATCGAAGTGTTGATGGCCTTCGGCGATGATGTGCCTTACGGTCCGGCCGTGGCCTTCGGGAAAGGGGGCAACCCGGCGTTGTGGTTATCGCAGAAGGGAGAACCGCAACGCCCCATGCACATCGCCTTGATCGCGCAATCCCACGCGGAGGTTGATGCATTCCACGCCGCCGCTCTCGCCGCAGGCGGCACCTGCAATGGCGCACCTGGGCTACGCGAGCATTATCAGCCCGGCTATTACGCCGCCTTCATCCACGATGCTGACGGCCACAACTTCGAAGCCGTCTACCGCAAGCGGGCTGAGGCTTCGGCTTAAGCCTCTAGAAGGGGCGTAGGTAGACCATCGTCAGGGCGACGACGATCAGGCCGGTGGCGATTTTCGTCAACGTGCCGACGGCTTCCGGGCGCTTGAAGGCGATGCCACTGACTGCGGCCAAGCCCAGCCAGCAGACCATCTTGACGATGACCCAGCCGGCGAATCCCGTGTTGTACTTGGAGACCAGGCCAAACCCGGCGACCAACATGATCAGGCTGAGGATGCCCGTGGCCATCATCACCTTGCGCTTGTGGTCGGGTGCAGGGTTGGCGAAGGCCATGAAGGTGGCTCCAATCAGGAGCATGGCGCTACCGACGTGCAGGATGGAGTAGTACTGCGGGTCCATGGGGCGCAGGATAACGTCGGATTCGAGATATTTGGTGCCTGGGGTTCTTGAAGCCAAAAAGAAATCACCTGGGTCCCCGTAGGAACCCAGGTGATTTATGCGTGTGTTCGGATCAGAGAGTGATCTCGAACACTTCCCCGGCCTCAGTGCCGCCCGTGGCGGAGCCGGAGTTGGTCCAAGCTTGGACGTAGTAGGTACCTGGAGGGATTGTGCCTGGAATCACCACGGACGAACTTCCATCGGCGGCCACGGTGCCGGTCAGCACTGGGATCGGTGGGAAGTTGGTGGTGAAGGTGTACTCCGAGCTGGCGCCAAGGCGCACGCTCAGGGCAGGGTTCTCAGGATGCACCTGCGAGCCCATGGTGGAGGAGACAGCCCAACGGCTGTACCAACCGGCCTCGGAGGAAGGGTTGCCACCTTGGGTCACGGTGACGAAGCCACCGCTGCTGTCCAGGTCGCAGAACGGCAGATCCATGCCGGCGAAGAACATGCCGTCTGGCAGGGCTGCACCACCATCCGACTGGTAGACCACACCGACGGTGTCGGCATTGGCGTAGTAGCTACGTGGCTGCGGGTCTGCATCCTCGTCGATCTCGAAAGGACCACC
>JBMYYH010000181.1:0-1648 GCA_049609225.1 Planctomycetota bacterium
GTTCAATATATTCATTTTCAGACATATTTCAATGAGCGATTGCAGTATGAATTCCACTACTCGCCGTTATCTGTAATAAACCTGCATCAGTGTCAATTTGCGCTTCAGCCAACTTGATTCGAATCGCCTCACGTATCATCGCGACAACATCTGCATGTTGCAGATGATTGGTGAGCAGATGCGGGAGGCCGGCTTCCATACGCGCGAACGCCGGAGCGCCTTCCAACAATGCGACCTTGACCATCTCTGCGAATCCATTGATGCGTTCCGCGCGCGAGGTTGTTTGCGCGTATCGCGGATCGATCCAAATTCCGCGTGGCTGATGAAAGGCACCGACCAAGTTCTTCGCCCGCGCGTGATTCACGGCGACCTTGCCACCAATGGCGGCATCGACCTGTGCCATGACGGTGGTCGGGATTAGGGCATAGGGCACTCCGCGCATGAACAGGGATGCGATGAGGCCACCTGCATCGCAAGTTACACCACCGCCGAATAGAAGAAGAAGGTCGCGGCGTTTAAACCCGAGGTCCGCCAACACATCAAGCACTCGACCCGCCTGAGACCACGATTTCCCTTCCTCTCCCCCTTGAAACGGGACAATAATGGGAGCCTCTTTAGTAGCTGTCCAGGAATCCAAGAACTCCTGACCGTGGTGCTCCCAGGCCACCGTATCGGCCAGTACAAAGACCCGCCCTCCCAGCGCCTGTTCACGAATCCAGGAACCCAGATCTGCTCCTGAATCTGCCGCGAACCACACCTCGTAGGCTTGCTGCCGTGTGACCTGGAATGGCAAGGAAGGAAGGGTGGAGGTAGGCATCTCTTTCCACGGCGAAAGGGAACTTTCGGTCGTATGCTGGCCAGTTGCCGCCATCTGGCCCACCCCGTCAGCCTTTTTTATGGTCTCATCACGAAGCAACATCCTCATCACCGGCGCATCCACAGGCATCGGGCGCGCGGCCGCCGTCGACCTTGCTGCGCGTGGCTATCGCGTCTTCGGGAGTGTGCGCAAGGAAGCCGATGCCGAGGCCCTGCGCGCTTCCACCCCCGCAGGTGCTCTGCCCATCGAAGCCCTACTGTTCGACGTCACCGATACCGAAGCCGTGCAGGCCGGTGCGGCGCAGTTGGAGGAACTCCTGGGCGGAGAAGGCCTGGATGCATTGGTCAACAATGCCGGAATCGCCGTCGCTGCCCCCTTGGAATACATCCCGTTGGAGGATTTCCAATTGCAGATGGACATCAATGTCACCGGCGTCCTGCGTTGCATCCAGGCCTTCCTGCCCGCCTTGAAACGCGCGCGTGGCCGCATCCTCAACATCTCCTCCGTCGCTGGACGCCTCGCATTCCCCCTCGCCGCGCCTTATCACGCCTCCAAGCACGCCTTGGAGGGATTCAGTGATGTGCTTCGTCTGGAAATGCAACGCCATGGCATCGACGTCGTGGTGATCCAACCTGGCGCTATCAAAACCGAGATCTGGGATACCGCCGCCAGCAAGTCCGCGGCTATCCGCAAAAAGCTCAGTCCCGAAGCCATCGAGGAATATGGCCGTCTCATCGGTCAAGTGGGCAAGGCTGCGGCCAATGCAGGTGCCACCGGAGATGAAGTCGAGGTCTGCGCCGACGTCGTGCGAAAGGCGATTGAGGCGAAGAA
>JBMYYH010000182.1:0-1555 GCA_049609225.1 Planctomycetota bacterium
ATCGGGCCGACCCAGTAGGCCAGGGCCAATGCGCTAAGCGTCATCCAGATCGCCACCCGCAGACCAACCAGCGCGCCGGCCGCGATCATGACGGGGTTGTGGTCCATCACGATGGTCCAATCCGACGGCTTCGCATCTTGGATGACGCCATCGACTTCCTTGGTGCCGCGACCCGGAAGGAAATCGAAGAGCTTCGACTTACCAGGGGCGATGGTCTTGTAGTAAGTCTCGCTGGCGGTGGTCTTGACCTTGTCGACCAGGAAGTGCGCGTCGATCAAGATCGGCACCATGGCGCCGGCCAGGCCAGACCAAAGCAGGGCGGTTGCCTTCTTGGTGGCTTCGGTGCCATCGGCATAAAGACCTTGCAGGGTGCTTGCCGCGGCTAGACCAGAAGGAAACTTCAGCTTCTCCTGGTTGATCATGTTGCGCTTCATCGGGATGGCGAGCACCACACCGAGGATCGCGAGGAAGACGGTCCAGGCCACCAGCACCCAAATCGGCAGATGTTCACCCTGTGGGTTGTCCTCGGTCGCGGAGATCATCAGCAGCGCCGCGATGGCCGAAACGAAGGTTCCACCCGTGGAATAACCCGCTGCCGACGCCGTCGACTGCATGCAGTTGTTCTCCAGGATGGTCATTTGGGTCTTGGCCAGCCCTGCCTTCAGGATTCCTTGCCATACCGTGTAGGAAAGGATGCAGGCCGTGATGGCCACGCCGAGGTGCCAACCGGTCTTCAGACCGATGTAGAGGTTGGTGAAGGCGAGGAAGAAACCCAGGAAGGATCCCATCAGCACCGCGCGGATGGTCAGCTGAGGGGTGGAGTCGCCGCGGTACGCCTTGTCGTACCACTCGTCTTCGCTCATTTCAGCGACTTCAGCGGGGGGGATCGAGAGCGGGGCCGAAGCCTCGATCTCTTCCGGTGTGGATGGTGCTTTCTGGAAGAGGGCCATACGCAAGACTCCGACGTCTTGTCGGAGGGAAACCAGCATAGCAGTCGCCGTGACCCCCGGTAGAATCCTCGGATGGCCGGGCAAGACTCCCCCTCGACCTCCGTCCCCACTTATTGGACCGCATGCCTTGCGGGTCTCGCCGTGGGTGCGGTGGTGCACACCTTGGCTTATCCGCTACGCCCGGGTTTGTCCTTGTTCGACCTCAAGTACTTGATGGTCTATAGCGGCGGATTGCTCGCCGTGCTCGGCTTCGGGCTGGTCGGCATGGTGCTCGGCCGGATGCGCGGTGGTCTCTCGGATCGCACAGGCTTCGGCGCCGGCCTTGGTGTCGGCCTTGGAGGTTATGCAGGCGCGGCTTTGTTCAGCGCCAAGGCGATTTCCAAAGCCGTGTTGTTCGCCGGATTCCCGATTGCACTGCTCTGCTTGTTTATCCCATGGCCTCGATTGCCGCAGATGCTGCAGCGCGTGCTCGCCGGCGCCGGCCTGCTGACCTTCGTGGTACTGATTGCCGGCGTGGGTAAGCCGGAACCGGTGGAGGAAAAAGGCTTTCAGTTGGCCACGGCACCCGCTGTGCCGCCCAACACCTCTACCGTCGATGCCAGCGG